>JAZDHF010000144.1:0-6755 GCA_043806315.1 Planctomycetota bacterium
ATGGATTTGGGTGATGGTCCCGACGGTGCTGCGCGGGTTCCAACCGCTGGTTTTCTGCTGAATAGAGATGGCGGGACTCAATCCCGTAATTTGGTCGACGTCCGGTTTGGGCAATTGCCCCAGGAATTGCCGAGCATAGGAGCTGAGCGATTCGAGATAGCGACGTTGCCCTTCGGCGAACAGGGTGTCGAAGGCCAAGCTGCTCTTGCCGCTTCCCGAAACTCCCGTAAAGCAAATCAGTTTGCCCTGCGGAAGCGTCAACGAGACGTTTTTGAGGTTGTGCTCGCGAGCGCCTTTGACCGTGATCGTATGAGGTTCCATAGCCGCTTCGCGAATGAAGAATGGAGAATGGCGAATGCAGAAAGTTTACCTGGCGTGCTGTCTTCGCCATTCGTTATTCGCCATTCGACATTCCTTTATTCCCCACCGAGCGGCGCGACGAGTCAAAGCCCAAATGCGTCACTCGCCAAAACCCCCCGTCCTGCACCATCCAGATCACCATGACCACGCGGGCCTTCGGATTGCCGCTGGGGTCGGCGAGTTCCATGTAGACCTCGGTCTCCTCCGGACTCGCCTTCGAGTCCGTGTTCGGCTTCGTACGAACCAATCGTGCGGCGGCCTGGCCCCAATCCGTTTCAAAGTCTCCAACGTAATGCGAAACCGTCGGCGCCCAGTGGTAGACCACGCTATGGATGAATTCGTCGCGCGGCATACTCGTGCGGTTCCTCTTTTGTAGGACGTTGGCCGCGCAAAGGTCGAACTGTTTGTCGAGGGCCGCTTCTCGCTCCTCCTTATTTTTTGCCGATATGTCGTCGCGGATGGCGCGGAGGAGTACGAAGGCGACTTGCTCGGGCGCGGCCTGTTGATCGAGCGTGACGCCGTAGTGAGTGACGCTTTTTACCGTAGCGCTACGGATCTTGTGACCCGCCAGGCGGGCGTCGCCGCCGCAGCCGCACCAAACCGCCAACGCCCCAGCGGCCGTGGCGGTCAACCCGACCGCCGTCCAGACCGATCGAACTCCTCGTTTGTTCCAACCCATGTCCGAAGTCTAACCTCACCGAAACGCGTTGCCAACCGACAAGAAGCGTCTAACAGAACCCCAAGCAAGTGCGGGGCCAAGCCCCGCAGGCCGAAAACGACAAGGCCGGTCGCTTGCGCTTCCGGTTCTGTTGGAGACTCACAGTCTCGCCGCAAACTTGTTGCTCGGTGATCCGATCGCTAAACTCGCTTACGGCGAAAGGCGTTTGCGACGATGGCGGAATACAGCACCAACCTGTGGGCCCCTTGGCGGATGGAGTACATCCGCTCACTCGCCGGTGACGTGACCGATGAAGGCTGCTTTCTATGCCGATACTGGCGTGAACCGGTCGCAGACCGGACTAACCATGTCGTGTGGCGGGCGAAGTCTTCGTTTGTGGTGATGAACCGCTTTCCCTACACCAATGGGCACCTGATTGTGTCGCACGCCGAACACAAGTCGGATTTTTCGCAGCTCACCGACGACGAGTTGATGCAGATGACCCGTACGATCCGTAGTAGCGTAGAACTTCTGCGTGCGACGCTTGGGCCGCAGGGGTTTAACATCGGCTACAATGTGGGTCACTGCGCGGGCGCCGGTCTGCCGGGACATCTTCACGCCCACGTCGTTCCGCGCTGGTCCGGCGACACGAACTTCATGACCGTCATCGGCGACACCCGGGTGGTGCCCGACTCGCTCGACGCCTTGTACGCGGAACTGACGAAGACTGCCGAGGCCGCCGGGTTGCGGCGATAAACAGCGAGTGCAATGGGACCAAGCGAATGGAACGGACGTTAATCATCCTCAAGCCCGATGCGATCCAACGCCGCCTCATTGGCCGGATCATCCAGCGCTTTGAGGACAAGGGCCTCGCCGTCGTCGCCATGAAGTTGATGCGCATTGCGCGGGAACTGGCCGAGCGACACTACGCTCCCCACAAGGGGAAGCCCTTTTATCCCGGCCTGATCGACTACATCACCTCCGGACCGGTGGTGGTGATGGTGTTGCAGGGCGAGCGGTGCATCGACATCGCCCGGACGCTGATGGGTAAGACCTTCGGCTACGAGGCCGCCCCCGGCACCATCCGCGGCGACTTCGGCGCGAGCCGTTCGTTCAATCTAGTGCACGGCAGCGACTCGCCGGACTCCGCCAAGGTCGAGATCGCCTTGTACTTTCAGGAAAAGGAACTGCTCGACTACGCGCCGCCCGATCGGACCTGGGTCTTCCCCGCCAGCGACGTTTAAGCGGGCACGAACTGCTTCACTCCGTCGGCATAGACGGCGACAGGCGTCTGCGTTGATTCAAACACGGACTTCCAATCCGCGACGGCCTGCGACGCTTCCAGCGGAATGACGACCAGGTCGGCGGCCTTGCCGACCGTCAGCGAGCCGACTTCATCCTGGAACCCCAACGCCGCCGCGCCGCGGAGCGTTCCCATCCTCATTAGTTCCAGGGCGGCGAGGTCGGGGTGCAATCGGCGTAGAAATCGAAGCTCGTCGAGGATCGAAAGCGAAGGGTTGGAGGCCAGGCTGTCCGTGCCGATGCAGACGTTGACGCCCGCTTTGAGCATCTCACGAAAAGGATGCGGCGGATGCCCGAAGGCAGCGTGCGTGCGCGGACAATAGGCCACGCTCGCGCCGCTCTCCGCGATGATCCCGACGTCTGCGTCACTGACGTAATTACCATGCGCGATAAGGGTCTTGGGGCCGAGAATGCCGGCGGATCGGCACAGCTCGACCGGACTGCAATGCGCCGCCGGAATGTCCTCGTCCCAGATGCCCACCTCCTGCAAAAACTCGACGAAACGACCTTGACCGTTACGCGTGAAAGCTTCTTCGTCCGCAGTTTCGGCCAGGTGAATGCAGAGCGGCGCTCCCATCCGCATAGCGCGGGCCGCACAAGTGCGGAGTCCGTCCGGTTCGACGGTGTACGGAGCGTGGGGCGAGATGCCAATGCGTAGTCGTGTGTTCTCGTGTTGGGTGGAAGCGGCGGCCTCCAGTCGCTCATGGAGTTGGGTCCGAAGTCGGCCCATTGCAATGACCTCGCCGAAGGAGACGGCTCGGACCGGTGAGGCCGCCAACGGGCCGCGACTCCACGCTGGACGGCGTGTGATGTCGCCGATCGTTGTCACCCCAACGGCGAGCGATTGCACGATCCCTGCCGGGACGGCCGCCGCCACATTCTCCTCCGTCGCGGGCTGCTCCATCAACAAACGGGTGAGGCGTTTCAACCAGTCGATGAAATCCGGCGAAGGCGGCGCCGCTCCTGCCAACAGGGTCAGTTCCAGATGAGTGTGGGCGTTGACGAATCCCGGGCAGATGACAGCGTCGCCGTAGTCGATGACCGGCGAGGCGGTTGGGAGTGCGTCTTGAAACCCCCTCACCCTACCCTCGGACCCTCCCGGACCCTCCCTCCTCGGTCGGCTCGTCTGACCCTCGGTCGGCTCGTCTGACCCCCCAGCGGGGGAGAGGGGTTCCAGGATGCACTCCAGGTCGTTCGCTCGACCGACGGCGGCGATTCGCCCGTCGCGGATGACGACCGCGCCGTTTTCGATGACCGGCCCGTCCACCGGCACGACGTACCGACTCTTCACCATCATGGTGCGACGCCGAGGGAACCGGGTCGGTCGCGTTCGAACTCCACGATCTCCCCGTCGGCGACGAAGCCCGCTTCTTCCAGCAGGATTCGCCGGGGAGCGTCGGCTTCGTCGACTTGGACAAAGATGTGCCGCATCGTGAGTCGCTTGGCGAGCGCCAGCACGTGGGCCGGTAACGCTTGCTCGACGCCGCGACCCGTGAACGCAGGGAGTACGGAAACGCTCATCACGCGTGCGATATCTCCCACTTGATACAAGCCGCACCGTCCGACCGGTTGCTTGTCCCACAGGGCGACGACCATGTCCAATTGCGGATCATCGAGGCGTTCGAGAGAGGCCTCCGCGAGAAGCTCTCGCGTCGCCGGCGACCCCGCCGCGTTGGCGTCGATGAACGTGCCGCGATACGCCTCGCGCATGGCCCGTGCGGGGAGAATTCGAACCTGCTCCGGAGTGTCCTGCTCAACCCAGCGGGCGAGGGCCGTGGCCGTGGAACGTCGGACCACGAACCCTTGTTGCGTCAAAAAGTCGGAGAACTCCGTCGTGGCCCGACCTTCGGCCGGGGCCCAACGGTGACAGAACAGGCCGCGCCGCTGAAACCACGCTTCGGCTTGCTCAAAGGCTTCCTGAATCCGCGAGCAATCGTCGATCAACACCTCGCGGAACTGGTTGGCCTCCGGCAGCGCGGCGAACCGACGGCAATAGTAGGAAATGCCGTAGTCGAGCGTCTCCTTTTCGCACAGCTCGCTGCAATAGGCCTGCGTCGAACGCAACAGCGAGCCGACGGTCGTACGGTCCATCTCGAATCCCCGCGCGCGACCGCGACCGCTCGCCGAGTCCGATTCTACCGCTAACCGCGTTGTGGGGCAGCACGAATGGCGAGTCGTTAGGCTCTGCGGCCTACTTGAGTGGGATAGCCGGGAGGCGCTTGAGCGTGCGATCGGCGGGATCAACGGTAATTCCGACCGACTCCAACGCCGTCACGCCAAGGATCGGCTCAGCGTCGTCGGGACCGAAGATCGTCCGACCGGCCGTAATTTCACCCATGAACCTGATTTCGACGAGACCGAACGGATACTCCTGAACCGTCCCATTCGCCAGTTCGTAAGCCATTCTCCCCACGGGCTGCACGCCGATCCGGCGAAGTTCGACGCTCGGAGCGAGTGAATCAGTCGCGCCGGCATCGACGAGGAACTGGGCCTCGTATGGGCCGTCGGTTTGCCCGAGGGTTTTCAGCGACGTCGTGACATGAATGAGGCCCATGTCATCACAACTCCGAGCAACATCGGCGGTACGTTCTCCCGCCTTAGACACCCGGTTTCCATCACTGCTCAAGAGCAGTGGCACACTCAAACCGTGCCACCCAGCCGCATAAAAAACCCCCGTCGCGTGCACACGGGTCGATGCTGTTGGCAATTGAAGAAGCGGACGCATGGGAGGTATTGCGGGCCAACCACTGCGCTTGGAAATTGCTTGACAGCCACTCATGAAAGTGGTCAAGCCTTCGGCCATTAGTACGGGTCAGCTTAACGCATCTCTGCGCTTCCACCTCCCGCCTATCGACCTGGTGGTCTTCCAGGGGCCTTCATTCAACCGAAGTTGAAACCGAGATCTCATCTCGAGGGGGGCTTCCCGCTTAGATGCATTCAGCGGTTATCCTTTCCGTGCTTAGCTACCCAGCGGTGCCCCGAGCGGGACAGCTGGTACACCAGAGGCACGTGCCTCCTAATCCTCTCGTACTAAGGAGACATCCTCTCAAATCTCGTACGCCCACGGCAGATAGGGACCGACCTGGCTCGCGCCGGTCTGAACCCAGCTCGCGTACCACTTTAATCGGCGAACAGCCGAACCCTTGGGAGCGCCTTCACCCCCAGGATGTGATGGGCCGACATCGAGGTGCCAAACGACTCCGCCGCTATGAACGCTCGGGAGTCATCAGCCTGTTATCCCCGGAGTACCTTTTATCCGTTGAGCGATAACCCTTCCACACGGGATTACCGGATCACTAAGGCCTACTTTCGTATCTGCTCGATTTGTATATCTCGCAGTTAAGCCGGCTTCTGCCTTTACACTCACCGCACGATTGCCAACCGTGCTGAGCCGACCTTTGCGCTCCTCCGTTACCTTTTTGGAGGAGACCGCCCCAGTCAAACTGCCCACCTAGCACTGTCCCATGCCCGGCTTCACGGGTCACGGTAAGGAAGCAAATAGCACAAGGGTGGTATTTCAACGTTGGCTCCAAGACTGCCAAAACAGCCTCTTCATCGCCTCCCACCTATCCTACGCATGTGATATCTGCGGCCAATACCAGGCTACAGTAAAGGTTCACGGGGTCTTTCCGTCTTGCCGCGGGTATGTGGTATCTTCACCACAATTCCAATTTCACCGAGTCGGTCCTTGAGACAGTGCTCCAGTCGTTACGCCATTCATGCGCGTCGGAACTTACCCGACAAGGAATTTCGCTACCTTAGGACCCTCATAGTTAGGGCCGCCGTTTACGGGTGCTTCGGTTGCCAGCTTCACCCCCGAAGGAGTTAACCGCCTTCCTTAACATTCCCGCACCGAGCAGGCGTCAGTCTCTATACGTCCACTGTACGTGTTTGCAGAGACCTGTGTTTTTGATAAACAGTCGCCAGAGCCGATTCTCTGAGCCCTCCCCCGAAGGGGTAGGGACCCCTTTTCCCGAAGTTACGGGGTCAAATTGCCTAGTTCCTTAAGGACGGTTCTCTCGAGCGCCTGAGGCTACTCGCCTCACCTACCTGTGTCAGTTTTAGTACGGATCCGCTGTTTGCCACCGCAGCTTTTCTTGGTCCTTCCGCCTCGCACTTCGGCAACAAATCGGCCTCGGCCTCTCGGCCACCCTCGCTACTTCTCGTGGGCTGCGTTTAAGAAGGACGCACTACGGATTGATCGCACAACGGAGGGCAGGAATATTAACCTGCTGTCCATCGACTACGCCTTTCAGCCTCGTCTTAGGGCCCGCCTAACCCTGGGCGGATTTACCTTCCCCAGGAAACCTTAGGTTTACGGCGAGAAGGATTTTCACCTTCTTTATCGTTACTCATTCCGGCATAATCACTAGATAGGCCCGCTACCACTCCTTACGGTATGGCCTGTATCTGCCTATCTACGCTCCCCTACCGC
>JAZDHF010000145.1:0-11998 GCA_043806315.1 Planctomycetota bacterium
GGACGATGGTGGGAAACTCCACAATGGCCGGCATGATAGGATCCTCCATGATCCGAAAACACGTCCTGTCGACCTGGTTTATCGTCAAAAAAGCCATGAACCACCGAACGGATTCTAACTTTGCAAAAGTCTAGTTCTAAGTAGGAACGCAGAATGATTTACCTCTTTTCGCCCATGTATCCGACCTTCTATGGGGCGGCGGAGCCGCCGGGAGGTTGCCATGGGACACGGCGTCAAGCTCAGCGAAAAGCAATGGAACGAACTGGATCAGTTGCGGTTTACGACCGAGTCGGCGGATGTCTTTCGCAACTGCCTGATCATCCTCAGGTCCGATTCGCGGGATACGATTCCCACGATTGCCCAACAAGTCGGATGCAGTCCCGAAACCGTCGGACGCATTCGCAAGCTGTACCGCACCGGCGGAATCAACGCACTCCGGCCGATCAAGCCGCCGGGACGCAGCAGTCGGCCCACTCCCGAGTTCATTGCCGAGATGAAGCGGGCCGTGCAGACGAATCCACTCACGTTGGGATACGGATTCTCCACCTGGTCAGCCGGTCGTCTGGCCGCCCATTTGGCCAAGGTCACGGGGATTCGCTTCAGCGACGACCAGATGCGTCGGTTGTTGCATCAGCATGGGTTTTCCGTTCATCGTCCGAAGCACACGCTCATCCACCGCGGCCACAAAGGTCAGCGCTGCGATCCGCCCCACCTTGGGCATGGTCTTCAGCCGCGCGACGCGCTCGTCCTTCCGCTCGGACTCGGCCAGGCGTTTCTCCAGATCGCGAATCGAATCCGTCAGACTCACGAAGGAATCGAAGAAGGTGGCCAGGACCACGGGCAGGTGGGCCTGCTCATATCCCTGGGCGAGTATGGGATAGGGTTCAAGGCCGGCTCTCCGTGCAGGATCGGGAGTAGGTGCCTGCGGAGGAAGGAGACCCTCGCCCAGCCGGTGTGACCGCCGTGGTGGCCGTCGCTTTCGAGCAACGGCGTCCAATGAATCTCCCGAAGGCGGTCGTACGTCGAACGGTCTTCGCTCGATAGCGCCGTCGGCGGTCGGAATCCGACACGTCCGGATGCGGAGCAGAATCGCCGGTCCATGGTGCCGAAGATGCGCGTCCCCACGCCGAGCATCCACCGATCGCGGCGGCTCACCATCGTGTAGCATCGTTGCACGGAGCGCAGGGCGCGACGCAGATCGTAGGTGGGCGAGAGGGCCGGGCCCAGCAGTACGAGCGTCGTCACCCCGCCGCGTCCGCGGAGAAACTCGCAGGCCCATATCGCGATCGCCGCTCCGCCGCTGTGTCCAAGAATGTGAATGACCGCGCCAGGATGATCGCGACGGAAGGCCAGAATCCTCCGGGCAAGCCGGACGGCCATGAGCCGGTTGCGTCGATAGCACATCAGATCGGTCCAAATCTCCCCCGGTAAACCGAACTGCCACCGATGGGCAATGGTGCCGATGGCGACGCCGTTTTCGCGCAGGGCGCGTCGCACCATGAGCGGAACGAATTGAAACCCGCCCACGCCGTCAAGGATGAACACAACCTCGTGGTCGACCGGCCCGACGCTCGCAGGAATCCCGTGCCGCACGAGTTCGGCGACATAGGCGGCGATGACGGCGAGTCGGTCAAGAAGGAATCCCATGCGACCATCACCGTAGCCGACCCGCCGCGAGCCCGGCTACCGAACGACTGGGCCGACAGGACGCGGACGGAACTGCAATCGCCCGGACCGCCGTCAACGAATCCATAAAAATGTCGACAGTGGAACGGCAATGATGCGCGGGTCGGTCACTTGAACATCGTCTTCCAACGTCACGAGCAACCCGAACGGAGCATTGTACACGGATTTCTCAATGAACGCCCGAAGTCCGCGCGTGTCGTCATGCGGATCGACATGCTTCCGATACTTCACTTCGATGGGTATCCGCCGCGTACCGACGGTGAGGATGAAATCGACCTCTGGTTCGATCCCGCGCTCGGGAAAGTGCGCCAACTCTAAATTGGGAATCGACGCCAGAAAATAGCCCAAAACGCTCTCTGCGATGTGCCCCGCCAAGTCCGAAAGATGGGGTGCGGCCTGCAACCCTTCGGGATCCAACGGGACGAACTCCTGCAACCATGCGGCACGAAGCGCATGGTCGCAAAGACAGATCTTGGGGCGACCGCGCTTGCGTTTGAGCCGCAGCTCGGCGGGTTCGATCAGACGGAGAAGCAGCGTGCCGTCGAGGAACCGCAAATAGCTCAAGATACGCTGCGGCCCCACGTTCCCAGTGTATACTTGCTGGATTTCTGGGACGAAAATGGACAAGCCGGGGCATTGGCCGGCGTAGCGGCAACAAAGCCGGAACACTTCTTCCAGTAGTTTCTCATCCCGTTTCAGCCCGCGCGATCCCATCCGCAGGTCGTGCTGAATCGCTCGTTTGATCACGGTTTCATTGAGGTATCCCGCGATTTCCGACCAGGGTTCCTCGTGCCGTTGCTGCGCGTCCGGGTACGCACCGCGTTCGGAGAACGCGTGGAAGGCCTTGTGCCGTTGTTGGGCCTGCTGTCGCCCGCGTTCACAGACATCGTGCCAGAAAACCGACGACGCGATGGCGTCGAGTCCGTTGTCGCCCCACATGGGCTGCAGCATGCCGCCGAAGCGAAGCTCGGCGATCTCACGGAGGAGGAGCGGCCCGAGATCAAGCGTAGTGATCCGACCGGCGAGGCTATCCCGACCCGACTCAATGCGCAGCGATGAACTCCCCGTGACCAAGACCCGCACAGAGTGGTTGTCGACCAAGTGCTTGATCTGCTCGGCCCAACGGTCAAGATTCTGGACCTCGTCAAAAAACAAGTAGGCGGGGCTTTTTTCTCGCGCACACGCGTTGAAGCTCATTTTCAGGACCTGATCTTCGAACCACCGCGATATCGCAAGGACCGGCTCCTGGAGTTCTCTGATCGTGGGCAGCTCGTCGAATTCAGCATACAGAATCCGCGACGGTGCAACGTGGTTCCCGAGGAGGGCCTCGATGACTTGTCGCAGCAAGACGGTTTTGCCCACGCGCCGAGGACCGCGCAGAACCGTCGCTGGCGTGATCCCCCGGTCGAGCAAATGCGTCAGCCGTGCGAACGGCCAACGGCGGTACGCGGGGATGAGCGGCGAAGCCTTGCCCTCCCACCATGGATTGATTCTCCGGAGGTTCTCGGAAAGCTCTAGCGGAAGTGGATGAAACAGTGGATTCCGCTCAAGAACCTGATTCTTTCGTTTGGCCAAAGCTCTGCTCCTCGGCTCCCGCTTGCTTTCCCGGCGATCCTCAGGCCTTGTTCAGGCCCCACTGGTGAAGCGAACCTAGGACATCGATCACGTTCCCGCGGCGTTAAGCCGACGGAAGACCTCCGATCGTTTCAGCGACTCCAGGAATCGTACCTCGGAAATACCCATCTCGAAACGGCAGACGCTCGCCATTGGGCACCACGAGCAGGGGGAATAGGTCCCCAGCCGGTAGGGTCGCACGGCCACGTCGCCGTCGAGGATTCCATCGGCCAACTCGCCGAGTTTCGCACGCGTGTGCTCCAGCGTTTTGTGGAACTGGGCGCTGTCGGCGGCGTCGCTCGAATCCGGGTAGCCCATCTCCCCGTTTTCCTTTCGGAAGAAGTTGTACTCCGCGGACCTCCCTTTCTCCAACGTGCCATCCAATGCCTGGAACGTCTCAGCGAGCAGGAGTCCCCGCGGGCGATAGCCCCCTTCGCGTGATTCACTCGGCGATTTGTCCTCGTTACCGGGATGACCGACCAGGTCATACTTCGACGCCAAACTGACGAACAAAGCCCCGATCGGGCGGATGGGTCGCCCGACGAGCGTCTCGCCCCGGTCGGCGAGGGCCAACAAGTAGGCGAGAAGTTGCAGCGACAAACCGTGATAGACGCGGGCGATCTCCAGCCGCTTGTCACGCGTCCGCTTGTAGTCGATCACCACCCCCAGCAGCTCGTCGCTCAATTCCGCCAGGTCCACTCGATCGATGTAGCCTCGGACGAAAACTCCACGGCCCGCGGGAGTCGAAAGCTCCAGGGCCGGCAGTCCGCCCCGACCCTCGAACCCGAAGGGCAGTTCGGTCGCGCGAGGTCGCATGGCGCCCGCGGCGGCCGCCCTCCGCTGGGCCTGGATCACCCGCGCCAAATGCGCGGCCGAGCGCCGGAGGAGATAAGCGTTGCGGGCGTTGGACAGGATGCCCCCCACGGGAAGCCGCGTGGCCACGCGCTCACAGCTTTCGCGCAATCCGCCCAGCAGTTCGCCGTCACTGAGTTGGTTCAAGCCCGCGCCGCGCGAGGACAGGACACCCACGAAGTCGTCGAGAATCGAATGGTGCACTTGCCCGACGTCCACCGGCTTCACCGTCGCTTCCGCCCGCTCCTGGAGCTTCAGGAAATACTTGGCAAAGTACTGAAACGGACACGCGGCGTAGGTCTCCAGTTGCGAGACGCTGGTGCGCAACGGGCCGGCGAACCACCGCTCGATCGTGGTCGCGGAAATCCTCGCCTCCGCGCGCTCGCCCAGCGAAGCCATCGCTCGGCGCGAAACGTCGTCCTCCGAGAAACTCCCGCGAACCGCGTCATACAACTCGTTCCACCGTCCGGGAAGGTTCTGCCGGTCCTTGGCCGCCGGCGGGCGCGACCGGAACTCCATCGTCATCCGCCGCCGCAGGTCGGCCGCGGAGAGAACGTCCCACGGAGAGCGGCTTCGCGCCGCGTCGCCCACCACGGTCGGCGTCAAGCCGGGACAGGCGGCGCGCAAGGCGTCGACGAACGGCGAGGCCCGTAGCGTCTTGCCGTCGTCATCCGCCGTCGCATACGTCACCACCAGCGACTCACTCGCCCGAGTGAGCGCGATATACACGAGCAGGGACTCGTCCAGGACCCGTTCGCGGCAAGGAGGTGCAACTCGAACACCGGTGTTCAGCAGCGCGGCCCGGTCGTCATCGTTCAGAATGGAATCCTCCGCTAGCCGCTTGGGGAAGACCCCGTCGTTGAATCCGAGGATCACGGCGGCCCGGATGTCGGGATGGCGGCTGCGTTCGATCGAGCCGACGAGCACCTGGTCAACGGTCGGAGGAACGAGCCCCAGCGAAAGCTCCGACAATCCCGCCTCCAGAACGTCGGTGAATTCGAGGACGGTGAGCTCTTCATCGGAAAAGGCGAAGGCCAGGTCGTCGAGGAAGGACATCGTTTCGCGCCAGACTTGGCGGTGCTCCTCGGCCTCATCCAGCCGTCCGTCCTGCTCCGCGTCGTCGGCCCAGCGCGACACCGTACCGCCCACCTCCAACCGCGCGAACCAGTCGCAAACCCCGGCCGACCAGTCCGCGCCCGTGTGACCGCTCGGAGTGCGGGCGAAGTCCAACCACGGATCCAGAAGCGAGAGGACGACCCGGCGCGTCGCATTGACCCGCGCCAATTCGTCGGCCTCGGCGATGGGCGGCTCCTCGTCCTTCTCCATCAGGGAACCTCCCCGATCAAACGACCAGTCCGCGCCGTGCCACGTATCGACACCGGCAAGACCGTGGGCCAAAAGGTAGTTTTCCAGTTCGTCCGCCGCCTCGACGGGGATGCGCAGCAGCCCGGTTTTCAGAACGAGACGAACCGACCCCAGCGACATGGCTTCCGCCGCAACAGCCGCCCCGCCGCGAAGAAGCTCCACCAGCGGGTGGTGGGTCATCGGACGACGGCGATCTATGAAGCATGGAATGCCCCGAGAGTGGAGGGCCTCGGTCAGCAAATCGTGATAGGGTTCCAGATCACGCACGATGATGGCCACGTCGCGATAGCGGTACGGGGCGTTCGACCGCTGCACCCACTGACACACGCGCGACACGGCATAATCGACCTCGATCCGCCGCGATGGAAGCTCGATCAGTTCAACGCCCTCGACCGCCGCGTCACCGACCGGCGGCGGTCCTACTCCAACAGCCCGTTGAATAACTGTAGCGCCGCCCCTTGTGGGCGGCGCAATCGCCACTCCCGCGCCACCCACAAGGGGTGGCGCTACATCGGGACGGGGCTTCTCTGCGGTTTTCGACGGGCTGCTAAACAGCGACTTCTCCAGGCGAGCCAGCGAAGCACAGCGACCGAACCTTGGTGGAGCGTCGTCGGATAAGGCCAGCGGATCCTCGATGGTCAGCCCGGCGTCGGCCAGAAAACCGTGCAAATCCCGGTAGGTCTTCAAGGTCTTGGTGAACAGGGGCGCCGTCGTCCGCTGACCGACTGGGAAGTCGGTCCCACAATGAGCGGGTCCGACACACAGCCGGGGATCGACCAGCACGGTGATGTCGGTGTGGGAGGCCAGTCGCGCGAGGGTCAGCAGGGTGCGGATTTCTTCGCCGCTCAGCGACGCAAAACCGTCCACCCACACTTCCGCGCCGCACAGCCATTCACAATCCGCGAAACGCTCCCGAGCCACGCTAAGGTGCTGGTGCGGGTCGAGCCGACCCCGACTCAGATAATCGAGATAGGCCAAGTGGATGGCCTGGATGTCACGAAGTTTGGCCTCGCGAGCCGGATCGTCGAGCCGCGTCGAGCCGGCGGTGATTAATTCCTCCGGGGCCACACCTTCTTGGATCAGCTCCGTAATGGTCGCGCCGAGCCGCGAGACGAAGCCGCCGAGTCGATCAAGCCGACGGTAATAGCGCAGAGTGCCCGATAGGTTGGCGGTCAGGTGCCGCAGGACCATCCTCTGCGCCGCTTCGGTCAGGGCTTGCCGCACCGGTCCGCCCACCGATTCCAGCACCCGGTACGCCAGTCGTTGAAAGGAGAACACTTCCGCACGGTGCGCGGCCGTGACTTCGGCGGGCGGCTCGAAGACGGCCCGCTCGATCTGCTGACTCGCCTGCTCGGGCACGAGCAGGATCAGACGCGGACCGTCGATGGGATCTTGAGCCAGTCGCCGTCGAACAGCGTCCAGGCAATGGTAGGTCTTGCCGCTGCCCGCCCGGCCAAGGATGAAGCGGACGCCCATGGTCCATCGTTCGTATCCGAGGGTGGACGGCGGGTCAATCTCCGTGGTCCGCACGCGACGCGGTCGAACCTTGACGCAAACGGCGGCGAAACGTAGAGTCGGCGCGTGGTCGTCGGCTGGGCCCATCGTGTCTTCAGAGCGAGATTGCTGCACGCGGCGGTCTGCTGCGCAGCCGCGTGCGGCTGCCGGTCGTGGTCCGTTTGGCCCTTCCGCTCGAGGCTATCACCCAATGCCCATGAAACCGCCGCTCCCACGGCGTCCGACGTGTTTCCCGGGCCAAGCCCCGGCGCGCGAACGTCCGCCGGCGACACGGTTCACGTCGTGAACCTCGCCTTCGACGTGCTGCGCGTGGAGATGCCCATCGACGGCGCGCGGAACTCGCCGAAGGTTTGGAACCACGTGGACGAGCTGCGCCTAGACTCCGACCTCGTCGCGCGGCTGGCGCGAAACGGACTGCGCGTCGGCGTCGCGTCGTCCGCTTCCTGGTCGGCGATTCGGACGATCCTGGAGGCCGGCCGCGCCCGCACCCAAAAGGACCAGATGCTCCCACAGCCCGGCACGCCGTTGGTCATTGAACTCGCCGCGATCCAGGAGAGTGAATCCATCTTCAGCTATGGCCGCGACAACCGCTTGGTCGGCAAGACCTTCCCCGCCGGGCAGAAGACCGTCCAGCTCGACTACGCGTTTCATCCTCATCTCGGAGGGTGCACGGACCTCGAAGTCGGCTTCGAAGTGCGGAACGACCGCGGCGAGATGACCTGGGAACGTCGGGACGGGGAGATCCGACAAGTCCCGGCGTACGATCGCCACGTGTTCGAGAACTTGCGCGCCGCGTTGACGCTGAAGCCCGGCGAGTTCCTCGTAGTCAGCCCCGGCGACCAGGCGGACAACGAATACTTGATCGGCAGTCGCTTCCTGATGCACTCGGCGTCGGGGGAGCGGTCGGAGACTTTACTGTTCATCACCCCGCAACCGTTTCAGAGCCCAAGCGCACATCGCCGACCCTGATCGGGCCGGTCCGGATCGACGAGCATCATGCAAAGCGACGGCGGCGAGGCGTACTTTCGAGAGCTGTGCGAGCAGATCGGCGTCGCCCTGATCGCCACCGACGTCGAACTGAACATCCGAACGTGGAACGCAGCGGCCGCAAGAATGTTCGGCGCCGCCGCCGAAAGAATGCTCGGCACTCCCGTCGTCTCCGTCATTCCTCTGGACCGTCGCATTCCCGCTGAGCGCATGTTGCACCGGGCCGTCGAGGCGGGTGAGACCGGTGAACTGGAGTTCCAGCACCGCGATTCCCTGGGTGAGGCGCGGGAATTGTCGGGCACCATTGCCCCGGTGGTGTCGGAGTCGGGGGTGTACATCGGGGCTTCGATCTGCCTTCGTGACGTCACCCGCCGCATTCATTTGCAGTCCGAGGTGCACGAGAGCCGCAAAATGGCCGCATTGGGCGCCATGGCCGGCGCCATCGCCCATCATTTCAACAATGTCCTCGGCAGTGTGGTCACCAGCATCGACTACGCGAGTGCCTGCTCCGACGCCGCACTCACCAAACGCGTCTTAGGGCAAACGAGTCGGGCATTGATGCGTGCGTCGGCGCTGGTCAATGGACTGCTCGCCTTCGCCGAGGGTGCGCCGCAAGCGGAGGACCTCAGTGACCTCACCGAGCTGATGAACGACCTGGCCGATGAACTCGAACACACGATCGACGGACGCAATATCGAGTTCATGTTGAACCTTCCCACACTGCCGGTTGTTCCTGTGCCGCGCACCCAACTGTTTACCATTCTGCGCAACATTTCCCAGAACGCAATTGAGGCCATGCCCAATGGCGGATCATTGCATATTGACGTTTCAGTGAGTGAGATTGCCGCAGTGATTGTGATTTCCGACACCGGTTGCGGCCTGGACAAGGATACGCAGTCGCGCATCTTCGAACCGTTCTGGTCCACGAAGAGCGATCGCTTGGCCGGTTCGACGGGCGCGACGGGACTGGGACTCGCCATCGCCCACGGCCTCGCCCAAGTCATCGGCGCGACCATCACCGTCGCCTCCGAACCTAATAAGGGATCGAGTTTCACTGTAGCCGTCCCGCGGCCGCCCGAGGGCGTCACGGCGCAAATCTGAGCCTTTTTTTTGTTGCCTTGCCAGCCACGAGTCGGTATCGTCGCACGTTAGTGGAGCCTCGTCGGAGCGGGATGGATCCCGGCGGCCCAGACTCCGATCAAGCCCCTATCCAAAGACCCCTCTCCCCCGCCTGGGGGAGAGGGTAGTCCTAAAACCCCTCTCCCCCGGCGCGGGGGAGAGGGAAGGGTGAGGGGGGGCTGTCTGTGAGCCCAGTTCTTTGGACGAAAGGTGACGAACCATGAACGCACGGTACTTGCGCTATGTCCTCATGGCCATTGCGCTCCTTCCATTCTCCGGCGCTGCACACGCCGCGGATGTCGGCTCGGCCTTCACCTATCAGGGGTTCCTCGAAAAACCTGCGGGGACGCCGCTGACCGACGCCTGCACGTTCGAGTTCAAGCTCTGCGACGACGCGGAGGCCGCCTGCGCCCCGGGGACGATCTCCCATCATCCCGGCATCGCCGTGACGGACGGCGTGTTCACCGTCGCGGACGTGGACTTCGGGGCGGGCGCCTTCACCGGCGAGGCCCGCTGGATGGAGGTGTCCGTCCAATGCACGGGCGACGGCGGCCTGGTCGCCCTATCCCCGCGCGTGGAACTGACTCCCACTCCGCACGCAGTCTACAGTTCGACCGCGCCCTGGAACGGAGTTGCCGACGTCCCACCAGGGTTTGCCGACAGCGTTGATAACGACACGCTGGGCGCGTTGTCCTGCCTGGACGGAGAGCTTGCAAAGTGGAGTGAAACGCTCCAGCAGTGGCAGTGCCTTCCGGAGACGGATTCCGACACCCTGCGAGATCTTGCCTGCGCCGACGGACAAGTGGCCAAGTGGAATGCAATCGCCGGGCAATGGCAGTGTGGGGCAGACGTCGACGGCGCGGCGACTCTCGACGAGTCCTACAACGAGGGCGGGCCTGGCGCCGGGCGAACGATTACGGCGGATTCGGGATCCGTCAACATCGCTGGTCCGGACGGACTGACCGTGAACGCCAAGGTCGGGATCGGGACGACCAGCCCCGCGGAGGCGCTTGACGTCAACGGCGCCAGCCGGACGATAACGCTTGAGATCACTGGCGGTTCGCCGCTTCAGCAACCGCTGGTCGGGTGGGGCTGGAACGACTACGGGCAGATCACCGTCCCCTCCGGCACGTTCGCGGCCGTGGCCGCGGGCTTCTATCACGGACTGGCGATTCGCAGCGACGGCACGCTGGCCGGGTGGGGCCGAAACGATTATGGCCAGTCCACCGTCCCCGCCGGCACATTCACGGCCGTCGCCGCGGGCCAGTATCACAGCCTGGGGATCCGCAGCAACGGTACGCTGGCCGGGTGGGGCGCCGGAACCACAAACACCGGAGTCTATCCCCACTACGGCCAGGCGATGGTCCCCTCCGGCACATTCACGGCCGTCGCCGCGGGCCAGTATCACAGCCTAGGGATCCGCAGCGACGGCACGCTGGCCGGGTGGGGCTGCGGAGGGCCGTACGATTACGGTCAATGCAACGTCCCCTCCGGCACATTCACGGCCGTCGCCGCGGGCGGAGCTCACAGCGTCGGGATCCGCGGCAATGGGACGCTGGTAGGCTGGGGCAGTAACAGCTATCTACAGACCACTGTCCCCTCCGGCACGTTCACGGTCGTGGCCGCGGGAAGCGTTCATAGCCTGGCGATCCGAAGCGACGGGACGCTGGCCGGGTGGGGCGACAACACCTATGGCCAGATCAACGTCCCCGCCGGCACGTTCACCGCCGTCGCCGCGGGCGACTCCCACAGCCTGGCGATCGCCGGCGACCCGACGCCTGGCAACTTCGGCTTGTTGCTGGCCACCGATTCGGCGGTCAAGCCGGGCAGCAACACCTGGACGATTTATTCCGACCGGCGGCTCAAGAAAAACATCGAGCCGCTATCCGGCGCGCTCGAGCGTCTGCTTCAACTGCACGGCGTGACCTTCCAATGGCTCGACCCCTCGTCGCAGGGCGGGATCACCGGGACGCAGATGGGCCTGATCGCCGACGAGGTTCAGCGCGCCTTCCCGCAATGGGTGGGCCGCGACCCCAAGGGCTACCAGACCCTCACCGTCGGCGGCTTCGAGGCCCTCACCGCCGAAGCCCTCCGCGAACTCCGCGCTGAGAAAAACCAGGAGCTGGACCGGATGCGTGCCGAAAAGGACGCCCAAATCGCCGAACTACGGGAACAGATGGCCAGACTCGAGGCGGCGATCAACGCATTGACCGCGCCGAGGGCGGGAGGCGGGCAATGACTCGTCACCGCAAACCGGTCCGAACCCGGAGCGCGAGCGACGGGCCGGGCGTGTGTGCCACTGCTGTGTCAGCAGTGGCAGGGCGTAGGACGCTGAACCAGAGAACCGGAACCACTGCTCAAAGAGCAGTGGCACACGGCCCCGCGCTGGCGCTTGGGGTTCGGAAAAGCGTGCTCCCCGCGCTTCCGCTTGGGGCTCTGAAACGTGGCGTCCCTTTCTTCCTTCGTGCCTGTGCTTCCGCTTTCTGCGTTTCTGTTTTCTGCGTTTCCACCGCCCTCGCCCAATCCGGCGGCGGATACAACATCAAGAAGAGCACCATCGACGGCGGGGGCCTGACCTTTCACGCCGGCGGGGCTTATCGCCTGAGCGGGACCGTCGGGCAGCACGACGCGGGAAATCTCAGCGGCGGCGGATACGAGCTCACCGGGGGATTCTGGTCTCCGGTCGCCGCTCCGGGGAACATCGTGTGGGATGCCAATCCGGTAAGCGTCTGCGATGAAATAACTGTCTCAAGTTATCTGTTCCGTCTTGGCCGGATGGTGTAGTTCCAATCGCCGTGGAAGTCATCGCGATGGAGATTGATCTTGGTCCACTCCACATCGGACACCTTGCGCCCCGTGG
>JAZDHF010000146.1:0-2512 GCA_043806315.1 Planctomycetota bacterium
GCGCGGGATGCTCAGGGAACCGTTCGGTGGCGGCAGCGTCTCGAGCACGGCGATCGAGAGGCGTTGCGAAAGGCGTTGCGGGGCTGGCCGGAGGGAACCCCGGTGATTGTGGAGGGTACCTTCGGCTGGGGTTGGTTGAGCGACGAACTGGCGGCTGCCGGTTTGGAGCCGCACTTGGCGAGCAGCAAGAAGGTGGCCGCGTGGCGAGACGCGCGGGGTTTGGCAAAGTCAAATCGGACCGATGCGGATTTGTTGTCCGAGTTGTGGAGCCAGCAGCCTCGTTGGTGGGAGGTGTGGCTGGCGCCGCCGGAGGTTCGTTCGCAGCGTGAGTGGCTGCGTTATCGCATGACGTTGGTGCGTTTGCAGACTGGTTTGAAGAACCGCATCCACGCGATCCTGCATCGCCACGGGATCGTGCGGGAGGAGTCGGATTTGTTCGGGACAAGCTGTCGACGGTTCTTGCATCAATTGATCGGCCCGGGGGATGAGACGTTGCCAGCCAGCGGCCGGGCGATGTTGAAGGGCTATTTGCAACTGCTGGATCAGTTGCGTAGGCAGATTGCGGACGTGACGCGTGAGGTGCGCGGACAGATCCGGCGGACACCGGCGGGCGAGCGACTACGGACGCTTCCGGGGATCGACTACATCCTGGGCTACACGATTCTGGCGGAGGTGGGACGGATCGAGCGGTTCCGCAGTGGTAGGCACCTGGGCTCCTACAGTCTGTTGGCGCCTCGGGCCTACGACACTGGGGACGACGACGGGGAAGCGCCGAAGGGTCGGCACGTGGGTCATGCCGGTCGTCGCACGTTGAAGTGGGCGTGGATCGAGGCGGCCCACGGGGCGGTTCGCCGGGGCGGTCGTTTTCGGGAGATTTTTGATCGACGCACCGGCGGCGGGCAGCGGGATCGCAATCGCGGGTACATAACGGTGGGTCATGAATTGTGTCGAATCGCGTACGCGATGTGGAACAGGGAGGTAGACTACACCGAGTCTCCGCCGCCGCGTCCGGGGCGCGGAAAGCGTCGCCGAGACTCGCAGCGTGCCAGGAAGGTGACACTCAAGACATCTCGTCCGGGAACGGGCCAGCCCGACGGCCCTATGGTCGCTGTCCCGATGTAAGTCGGGGCTTCAGACCTCTTTGTAAGTGGGCCGCCCGCACCGGACGAGATCGTGGGCCGCGTCTGACGCAGTGAGGTTGTTTGGATCAGCGCCAGCCCGAATGGATAGATGGGCCGTTCGAGAGAACCAGCCCGCTGCCGGTGCACGGATGAGAAAAGCAGGAAAGCCCAAAGGCCGTCGGGCTCATCGGCGGACGGGAACGTCGCAAAAGAGCCAAGCGCCGGCCCGCTCGCTAGGCTGCGCGCGCTTTAGGCTCCGCTTCGCTCGCGGGCCGGTTCTGGAGACCTCTTGCAGGGGGTGGGCCTTTCATGGATAGGGCTGGTCAAACGGCGAGATACTGATTATTGTCTGTCGGTCCCAGCCCGTTTCAACGGGCTTCCCGGACTCATCAAATGCCGCGAAACGTCTACCGCGAAATCCACCTTCACGTGACTTGGCACACGAAGGGCAGCGCCCCTGTTCTGATGGACGCAGTTGAATCCCAACTCCATCGTTACCTCCGTCGCCGCGCACTGCAAACCGAAGGGATCATCGTTCACGCGATCAACGGCGCGCCCGACCATGTTCACCTCGCCGTTACCGTCCCGCCGACGCTCAACATCAACGAATGGATCGGTGAACTAAAAGGCGCGAGCGCCCATTTCATCAATCACGAGATCTGCAATCGCAAGACGCTCGAATGGCAAACCGGGTACGGAGTGGTGAGTTTCGGTACAAAGGATTTACCCTGGGTGGTGGAATATGTCCGAAATCAGAAGGAACATCACGCGCGCGGGGCCGTACAGGATCGGCTGGAGCGAATCGAACGAAACGTCGAGGAAGTTGGGAACGAAAAGCCCGTTGAAACGGGCTGACGGCGGATTAGAAAAACGGGTTTGGTTGCCGTCTCGCGGACCAGGCGTCAAACGCCTGGCCTAAGCCGCCTTTCGGCGGGGAAGGTCGCTGAAGCGACCTGAATTCGAGAGGCGTCGTGAATTCGAACGGTTCCGGCGATACCGTGGGTCTTCCATTTCGGGTCGGCGTCACCTTCGCGGAAACCGACCCGCATTCCGAAGAAACGACGGCTCTAATCATCCAGCCCCGTTCACGGGGCTTGCCCGCCGCGAGGAGGCTAAGGCCATTTCGGATCGACGTCACCTTCGCGGAAACCGACCCGCATTCCGAAGAAGCGACGGCTCTAATCATCCAGCCCCGTTCACGGGGCTTGCCCGCCGAAGGCGGCTCAGGCCAGTCCTTTGAGGACTGGTCAGCAAACCGTGGACGACCGTTGGCCCCGGGCGGTTTGTCGGGCGGCAACAGCGGTTCGATCAGGTTCCACAGTTCATCCGGAATCTCGCGGAGTCCGTTCCGCTTCTTGGGTTTTCTTCGCATCGTGAGTCCTCCATGACAA
>JAZDHF010000147.1:0-44567 GCA_043806315.1 Planctomycetota bacterium
CCTGGACGATGGTGGGAAACTCCACAATGGCCGGCATGATAGGATCCTCCATGATCCGAAAACACGTCCTGTCGACCTGGTTTATCGTCAAAAAAGCCATGAACCACCGAACGGATTCTAACTTTGCAAAAGTCTAGTTAGAAGCGAGAAGTTAGAAGATCGAAGTGAGAAAACGGCGTCGTTGCTTCTCTCTTCTCACTTCTCATTTCTCACTTCCCGTCTGCGATAGCTCAACGATCCGCTGGCAAAGTCGGTCGAAGGTGATGCCGACTCGGGCAGCCGCCTTGGGAAGCAACGAGTGGCTGGTGAACCCGGGGATGGTGTTCACTTCCAAGAAGTACGGTTCCAGTGTGACGGCATCGACCATGCAGTCCACACGGGAGAAGACGCGGCAGCCCAGCGCCCGATGAGCGGCTAGACTGAGCGCTTGAACCCGCTGAAGGAAGTCCACGGGCAGATCGAGGTCGAACAAATACTCCGTGTTGTCGTCGATGTACTTGGCCTGATAGTCGTAAAACTCCCGCTGCGTGCGGATTTCGCACACCGGCAAAGCCTTATCGCCAAGGATGCTGACGGTCAGTTCACGTCCCGCGATGTACTTCTCGATCAGGGCCCGTCCGTATCGGGCGACGACCTTCGTCGCGGCCTCGGACAATGCCTGCGGCGTCCGCGCGATGCTCGTATCGACGCTGCTGCCGGACGCCACGGGTTTTACGACCACGGGCGGCTTCATTCGTGACGCCAGCCCGGCGAGCCCCGTCTGATCGACCGATTCGTAGGGCGGCGTCGGAACGCCGGCCTGCTCGAACCGTCGTTTGGACTCGACCTTGTCCATGGCCAGACGCGACGCCGCGGCGCCGGAACCGCTGTAGCGCAGCTCGCGTGCGTCGAGCTCGGCCTGCAAGGCGCCGTCCTCGCCGAACTCGCCGTGCAGGGCCACAAACACGAAATCGGCGGGGCGATCCAGTGCCGAAAGGTCATTCGGGGCGATGTCGCATATCTCGACTCGGTGGCCGAGGCGGCAAAGGGCATCGTAAACGGCATGGCCGCTGCTGAGGCTTACCTCCCGCTCCGCGCCGGGCCCGCCCGCGAGTACCGTAATGTCCAAGAGGTTCGAAGTTCGAAGTTCAAAGTTCGAAGAAGAACGGAACGCCCTGCACGCCGCGATGGGCCTTACCCTCTTTGAACTTTGAACTTTGAACTTTGAACTTCGCACTTCTAACTTCTCCCCGGTCGCCAAATATCGATCTCCACCTCCAAATCGGTGCTGAACGCGCTCCGCACCCGCTCGCGGATCAGGTCGATCAAGTGCAACACGTCCGACGCGGTCGCTCCCCGGCGGGCGACGATGAAATTCGCATGGCGCTCGGAGACTCGCGCCGCACCGCACCGCGTTCCTTTCAGCCCGGCCTGGTCGATGAGCGCGCCCGCCGACTTGCCTTCGGGGTTCTTGAAAATGCAGCCCGCGCTGCGGTCGCCCAGGGGCTGGGAGACGCGTTTTTGGGCGAAGTGCTCCTCGAATACTCGTCGAACTCGGTCCGGATCGTCCTCCACGAGTTCCAATTCGGCGGAAAAGACAATGTTCTCCCCCACACCGGAGTGGCGATACCCGAACCCGCACCGTTGCCGGGACCACGTCTCGGTGCCGCCGTCGGGCCGCAAGAGGCGTACGTGCCTGACCACCCTCCCGAACTCGCCGAACCGTCCGCCGGCGTTCATGCGGATCGCCCCGCCGATCGTCGCGGGAATCCCGGCCATGCACTCCAGGCCGGACAGGCCCCGTGCGTTGCACGCACGGACGAACGGCATCAGATCGACCCCCGCGCCGACCTCCACCCGCGGCCCACGACGCTCGACCCGACGGAACGCCGCGTGGTTGAGGCGCACCACGACTCCGTCGAAGCCGTCGTCGCTGACCAGCACATTGGCACCCCGTCCGAGCACCTTCAGCGGGACGTCCTGCTCCCGCGCTCGCACGACGAGACCGGCCAACTGCTCCGCGTCACGCGGCTGGAACAGATACCGGGCACGTCCCCCCAGGCGAAACCAGGTCTTGCGCCCGAGCGGAGCATCGCACTCGATTTGATTCGCAAAGTCGCTGAACCAGCTCATCCGCTACTTTCCATACGTCCCCCGCACCCATCGTGAGAACCACATCGCCCTCCGCGAGGTGAGGACACAGGGCCTCCACCGCACCGCCCAGCGTGGGGACGTATTGCCCCCGCCCGCCGGCACGACAAATCCTCAGGGCCAATTCCGCGGAACCGGCCTGCCCCAGGGGGTCTCCCCGATCCCGCGCCCGATAGACCTCCGCGACGATCACCTCGTCCGCCTGACCGAACGAGGCCGCAAACTCGTCCATGAAGTGCCGAGTCCGGGAATCCTGATGAGGCTGGAAGACGACCCACAACCGTCGCGGTCGATACCGATCGCGGGCCGCCTCGATGGTAACGCGAATCTCCGTCGGGTGGTGGGCATAGTCATCGACGATCGTGACGCCTTGACCCTCCCCACGCCAAGTCAGGCGGCGATCCACTCCCTTGAACGTGGTCAGGGCCTCGGCAACGCGCTCCGGCTCAGCCCCCGCGTGGTAGGCCAAAGCGATCGCCGCAAGAGCGTTAGCGACATTATGGCGACCGGGAATCGCCAGTTGTGTCGAAAGCAATAGCGACCCCCGGAGCCGTACGTCGAACCCGTGCCGCCCGCGATCGGCGCGCAGGTGGACCGCTTGCCAATCGGCCTCATCGCAGAAGCCGAAGGTCTCCACTGGGGCGCGGGCTGCGGTCGCCGCCTGCATCGCCCGCCGGTCCTCGGCGTTGGCAAGGAGCACACCCTCCGGATCGACGTTCTCGGCGAACCGCGCGAAGGCCTCGACGATATCATCCAGGTCGCGATAACAGTCGAGGTGGTCCGGCTCGATGTTCAGGATGGCCGCCAGGTGGGGTCGCAAATACAAAAAAGACCGGTCGAACTCGCATGACTCGACGATGAAGTGCGGACCCTCGCCGACGCCGCTGCCGCCCCCCAACTGCGCCGACCTCGCCCCGATGACAAACGACGGCGACAGGCCCGCTTCGCGGAACAAATGGACGCACATGCCCGTGGTGGTGCTCTTGCCGTGGGTACCGGCGATGGCGACGCCCTGGCGAACGGCGGTCAACTCGCCGAGAAGCTGGGCGTACTTCACCACGAGCAACCCTCGCCGGCGAGCCGCGGTCAACTCCGGGTTTGTCTCCGGGACGGCGGCGCTGACCACGACCAATTCGACCCCGGCGTCCACCTGCGTTTCATGGTGTCCGATGGAGACCCGGACGCCGCTGCCGACCAGTTGGCCCAGCCCGTCGAAGGTTTGCAGGTCCGAGCCGCTCACCAGCGCGCCGAGGTCGCGGAGCAACGCGGCGGCCCCGCTCATTCCGCTCCCGCCGATCCCGATCATGTGCACGCGACGCCCGGCGAGTTTCACCGGATGGGCCGTGGCCGGCGGTGGGCGATCGACGATAGCTCCCTCTGTTTTTGTGCGCATGGCGATCCCTCAACTTGGCTCGGTGAACGGGGGCGCGAGGGAGTAAGCCGATCGAGACGACCTCGTTCGGCGAACACGCCGCGCCCTCGCATCTTTTATCGGGTGCGCTAGCACGTTGCCTCCACCGATTCGCGCGCGTGGATCGCGCCTGCGTTTTCGATGAGCCGCAGTACCTGTTCCGCGACATCCGACGCCGCGTCGGGGTGACCGATGCGTCGCGCCGCCGCGGCCATGTCCGATCGGACGTCGTCGTCGGTCAACAGTTCCTCCAACGCGCCCCGCAGCGCCGGAGCGTTGATTGCGGAGTCGATCGCATCGCGCACAATCCGCGCCGCTGAGGCGCGAGCCAGGCAGTTGGCGTTGGCAAGCTGATGCTGATCGCGGTGGTAGGGGTAGGGCATGAGGATCGAAGGACGGCCCACCGCCGTGATCTCCGCCAGTGTTGAGGCGCCCGCACGGGAGATCACGAGATCGGCAGCATTGAGAGCGTCGGCCATGTGGTCGGTGTACGGAACCACCGCACTCGTAATCGAACGTTTTCCATAGGCGCGTGCCGTGTCGGCATGGTCCTTCTCGCCGGTCAGGTGCAGGATTTGCCAGTCGGGAAGCGACTCCAACCAGTCGAGGTTGGCAATGACGGCCTCGTTGATCGACCGAGCGCCCTGCGAGGCCCCGGTCACGAGAAGCACCTTCCGGTCGGGTCGCAGGCCGAACCGCTTGATTCCCGCGCCACGCTCGCCGCAGCGGAATCCCGGTCGAATCGGACACCCCACTACCCGGACATCCGTCCCCGACGGGTAATGCCGGACGGTCTCCTCCCATTGGGCAAAGACGATGCTTGCAATGGAGGCGAGATGCCGGTTCGCCCGACCGGGGAGGGCGTCCGGGTTAAGGATGGCCGTGGGGATGCCCATACGATGGGCCTCACGAACCGCCGGTACCGATGCCATTCCGCCCGTCCCGATCACCACCGCCGGCGGGTCCGCCGCGAGACGATCACGGCAAAGGACGCCGGCGCGACGTAGACCCAGATAGATGCTCGGCCAGCGCCAGGGGACCGGCGAAAGGGCCGGCAAGGTCTGGCGGACAATGCCACACTCGACCCGGCTGAGAATCCGGTCGTCGATGGGTCGTTGCGTGCCGAAGAACAGGATTCGGGCGTCGGGAACACGTTCGCGGATGGCCTCGGCAATCGCGATGGCGGGATAGAGGTGCCCGCCCGTGCCGCCCCCGGCGAAGGCGATCAGCGGACCCTCGGAAAGTCGAGACGTCTGGGCAATCACGAAGTCGCCGCCTCCGCCGGGTGCTCGATCGCGCCCTCCGCGGCCTGTTGACTGCGATGCGCAATCGCTGAAAGAAGCCCGACGGAAGCGCAAACCGTAAACATGCCGCTGCCGCCCGCGGAAAGCATCGGGAGCGGGACTCCCGTCGTCGGAGTCATCACCGTGACCACCGCGATGTTCATGGCCGCCTGCAATGCGACAAGGAAGGTCAGCCCGAACGCCAGCAGCCGCTCGAATCGGGTCCGCGCCACCAGCATGGTCCGGATTCCCAGCCACACGAACGCACAAAACAACAGGATCACCAGCATCCCGCCGAACGCCCCAAGCTCCTCACACAGCACCGCGAAGACAAAGTCGGTGTGGCTTTCCGGAAGGTAGCCGTACTTCTGCACGCCCGACCCGAGTCCGGTGCCCCACCATCCGCCGGAGGCGATGGTGACGAGGGATTGCAAGGGTTGATAGCCGTCGCCCTGCGGATCCCCCCAAAAATCCCGGTACGCCGCGATTCGCGCCAACCGGTAGGGCGCGGCGAACAGAAGCACAGTCAGTCCGGCGGCGCCGAGGCCGACCATCATTAGCAAATGGTGAATGCGGCACCCCGCGACAAAGAGGACGGCCCCGGCGGCGCACCCCAAGAGCGCGGCCGTTCCGAAGTTCTCCTTCCCCACGAGAGCGACGCAAACACCGATCGCCAGCGTCGCGGGGACAAAGCTGCGACCGAACGACTTTGGGTCCGCGCTCCGCTCGCCCAACAGCGACGCCAGAAATGCGACCAACGCCAACTTCGCCAGCTCAGAGGGTTGAAACCCGACGCCGAGGCCAAATCGACCGAGATGCAGCCAGCGATGGGAGCCGCGGTGGGGGTCGGCCAGTCCGGGCACTAACGCGGCGGCCAACAAGGCAACGGCCACCCAAAAGAGCACTTGCGGAAGGCGATAGCGCATCGCCGGCGACCCCAGCAATGGTATGCCGACCCGCGCGGTCACCAACATGATGGCCAGCCCGATGAAAGTGAAGAGGGCCTGACGACCGAACGGCGTGGTCCAGAGTCGGGCGTCGAGCAGCGGTCGGTCGAGGGAGGTGGTCGCCGACCCGACCATCACCAGTCCGACGGACATCAGCATCGCCGCGATGAGGATCACCGCGGTCGGTCGAAGAGAACGGGCTTGATCTAAGCCGACCATGCTCTGTCATCCTTGACATCGGTTGTCATGTTTACTTTCGGGTCATTCCCGGTCGCGGGATCATCGCAGTTTGATGGACGCCAGCGCCAGTCCGGCGAACATCGCGGCCACCAACCAAAACCGCACCACCGTCTGCGGCTCGCTCCAGCCGCCGAGGTGAAAGTGGTGATGGATCGGCGCACAGCGGAAAACCCGCCGGCCCGCGCTCCATTTGAAATAGCCGATCTGCACCATCACCGAGACCGCTTCGATGACGAAGATGCCGCCCGCCAAAAGCAGCATCAACTCCTGCCGGGTCACAACGGCGACGTACCCGATCAACCCGCCCAGGGGCAGCGAGCCGGTATCGCCCATGAACACCCGCGCCGGGTGGCAGTTGTACCACAAAAAACCCAAACAAGAACCGAGAATCGCGCCACAAAGAATGACCAGCTCGCCGCTCTTCGGTACATGGGGCATGAGCAGTTTGGCCGCAACGTCCTGGGTGCCGACGATGTACGCTAGGATCAAGAAGACCAGCGCGCACAGGGCGACGCAACCCGACGCCAACCCGTCCATACCGTCGGTGAGGTTCACCGCGTTCGACGTCCCCGTCATCACTAAGACAGTCAGTACCATGAACGTGAACGTCCCAAGTTGCAGGCCCGGTTTGTAGAACGGGACGCTCAAGATGTTGTAGGTCGGCAGGGTCTCGGCAGCGACCGGTGGGCTGAGGACGGCGACGTTGCTCCGCGCGTGGTTGTAGATATAGAAGCCGAGAACGACTCCAAGCCCGATCTGGAAGAGCAGCTTCTCATATATCTTCAAACCGTCGCGGGAGGTCGCCCGGCGCTTGGAGGTGAGCTTGAGCCAGTCGTCGATCGCACCCAGAGTCCCCAGCCACAGCAGGCAGACCAGTCCCATCCAAACGTAAAAGTTGGTCAGATCGGACAACAAGACGACCGCAAGCGCCGTCGATCCGAGGATGATGATCCCGCCCATAGTCGGGACGTTGCTCTTGTCGCGGGTCAGTTCGTTGAGCGAGGCGTGGTCGAACTCCGGCCGGTCGCCGAGCTTCCATTTCACGAGCTGGCGGATCAGCCCGGGCAGCAGAACCAGCGTCAGGAGGAAACACAGGATGGCCGCGCACGTTCCGCGAAACAGGGTGTTCTCGTAGGCGTAATGGCGACCCTCCGACCACTTCTGAAGGATGTGATAGAGCACGCTTCGCCGCTTTCCGCCCCAAACGACCTACACCCCGGCGCCGGCGTTCAACCGCGTCTGAAGATGACGGACGATTCGGTCGAGTTCCATTCCCCTTGATCCCTTGATCCACACCGTATCTCCGACGGTCACAAGGGCGTCGAGGACTTCGTTCGCGGTGGGAACATCTTCGCAACAATACACCTGAGTGCCGTTGGGTTCGGACTGGCTCGCGCGAGCGGCCTCGACCGTAGCAGGCCCGACCGCCACCAGGACCTCGATCCCGGCCTCCACCGCCGTTCGGACGACGCGGCGATGAGAGGCCGAACTGTCCACGCCGAGCTCAAGCATGTCGCCCAGCACAAACACCCGACGCCCGTTCTGCGCGCCTCGCAGCGCCTCGACCGCGGCCGCGACGCTCGCCGGATTCGCGTTGTACGCATCATCGACGACCTTCACGCCGCCGATCTCCGCAAGTTGGGTCCGTCCCTCCGGCGGGCGAAACGACTGTAGTCGTTCGGCGATACTCTGCGGAGCGACCCCGAACCACCGGGCTACAGCGAACGCGGCCGCCGCGTTGGTCGCGTGATGCGCGCCGGGCATGGGAAGCTCGACGCGGTAGCGACGCTCCAGCTCGAACGCCGTCCCATGAAGGTCGGCCCTTCGACGGGCGACGCACAGCTTGGCGCTCTGGTCCACCCCGAAGGTCAGCAGCCGGGTTCGACCCGCGGAGGCGAGGTAGGGAAGGACCTCCGGTCGATCGACGTTCACCACGGCGAAACCGGCCGGGCGAACAAATCGCAACAGCGAAGTCTTTTCCACTGCGACGGCGTGGATGTCGCCCAACCCCTCGAGATGCGCCTCACCGATGGAGGTAATGACCGCGACGTTGGGCGACGTGAGCGCCGCCAGACTCGCCACTTCGCCGGGTGCGTTGGTGCCGATCTCCACCACCAAGTAACGGTCGTCGGCGTCGGCGGAGAGTAGAGTCAACGGAACTCCGATGGCGTTGTTGAAGCTCTTGGGAGACGCACGGCCCTTGAACTCACCACCCAACACATGGTCGATCATGCACTTGGTGGTGGTCTTGCCGTTGCTGCCGGTGACGGCGATGACGACGGTGCTGACGGGGAGGACCGCGTGGCGATAGTGCTTCGCAAGCCGACCCAGGGCATCGAGCGTATTCTCAACGACGAGAGCTTGTCCTGAGCCTCCAAGGAAACGAGCGGCTTCAGTCGGAGGATGGAGGTTCCGATCGCAAACGCAGGCAACGGCGCCCTTCGCTAACGCTTCCGCCGCAAACTGATGCCCGTCGAAGCGCACGCCTCGTAGGGCGAAAAAGAGATCGCCCTCGCGAACGTCGCGTGAGTCAGTCGTCACGCGGCGGACGACGACGCCGGCGGTTCCCGCGGAGTACGCGGCGCCGATCGCAGCGGCGACATCGCCCAACAACATCGGGATCATGCCACTGCCTCCGTGAGAGCGGCTGCGTCCATCCACTTCCGCGCGACCTCCACATCATCAAAGGGCAGCACGCGATCCCCTACAAGCTGGTAGGTCTCGTGCCCTTTGCCGGCGATGAGCACGGTGTCGCCCGCCTCGGCCTCCGCGAGCGCGGACTCGATCGCCCGCTTGCGATCCACGTCCACGACGATGCGACACTCGTCCGAGGGGCTGAATCCATGCAGAATCTCGTCGATGATCGCGTGCGGGTCTTCGCTCCGCGGATTGTCGCTCGTGACGTAGGCGACATCGGCAAGCTCGCCGACCGTTGCGGCCATGCGCGGTCGCTTGGTCCGATCGCGGTCCCCGCCGCACCCGAAGACGCACCGCAGCGTCCCCGTGGTCAGGGGCCGGAGGGTGCGGAGAACATTCGCGAGGGCGTCATCCGTGTGGGCATAGTCCACAAAAACCGAGTAGGCCCAGCCGGGCGGCTCGGCGCGTTGCAGGCGGCCGGGCACGCCGCTCACACTTTCGAGTCCGCCACGGATCGCCGCAGCCGAGACACCAATCGCCTCAGCGGTTGCCGCCGCGGCGAGGGCGTTGAGAACGTTGTGATGCCCGATCAGCGGGGTGTGGAGGGGCAGTTCCATCGTACGACCGTGCAGCATGAAGTGGGTTCCGCGTCGATCCATCCCCCGAATGCCGGCGCGAACGTCCGCGGTCGGGGACTCGATCCCGTACGTCACCACCGACGCGGCGGTGCTGCCCACGAGCAACTCGCCCCTCGGGTCGTCAACGTTTACGACGGCGACGGCCGAAGGATCAAGCATTTCAAAGAGTCGCCGCTTGGCCGCGAGATAGGCGTCCATCGTTCTGTGGTAGTCGAGGTGGTCGCCGGTGAGGTTCGTGAAGACCCCGGCGGCGAAGGTCAAACCGTCGCACCGATGTTGGTCCAGGGCATGGGAGGAGACTTCCAACACGGCGTGAGTCGCTCCAGCTTCGCGCGCCGTCGCAAGATGACGGCACAGCTCGATCGAGCCGGGCGTCGTCAACGGTGCAGGTCGTCGCTCCCCGAGTAGATCGTATTCCACCGTTCCAAGCATGGCCGTGGAACGCCCCGCGGCCTGGAGAATCGAGCGTAACAACCACGCGACGGTCGTCTTTCCATTGGTCCCGGTGACGCCGACCATGCAGAGCGGCGAACCGGCGTCGTCGCCTAAGCCGTAAAACGCCGCCGCGAGCTTGGCCAGCGCGACACGGGTGTCGGCCACGCGAACAAACGCGACGCCCCGCGGCGTCGGTGCGTCTCGCTCCACAACGATCGCCGCCGCGCCCGACGTCACGGCCGAAGGCACGAAGTCATGCCCGTCGCGGCCCACGCCGCGAATGGCTACGAAGCACGCTCCCGACCGCACGGATCGAGAGTCATCGGTCAGTGACGTGATCGTGGCACTCGGAATGTCCCCGCCGCCGATCGCGCCCACGCCGGCGCGGGCAAACAGTTCGGGTAACGATCGGGAAACATCGGGCGGCGCTGACGTGCAGTTCTTCATCCTTGCGTTCGCATTCTACATGAGTGCGTACGATCTCGCACCTCAATCCGAACCGGGAGCGCAAGCGACCGGCCAAGGGGCCCCGCGCTGGCGCTTGGGGTTCGGAACGGCGTTGCACAAGCTGGCACGTTCACAGTGCATCGGCGAGGTCGGATCATCGTCCCCCTCACGGCGCCGCTTCAGCCACCCGGTCGTTGTCCGGTGGAACCCCCAGATACGGTAAGGCTTGTCCGAGGATTTCCCCAACGGCCGGCGCAGCGACCGCACTTCCGTAGTAGGCCACTCGCGGGTTCGGACGCCGGATCATCACCATCGCCACCAGCGCCGGACGCTCGACCGGGGCCGCTCCCACAAACGTGGCGAGGTAAGCGCCGGGTTCGTAATCCTTGCGATTCTTGTACGTCAATTTGGTCGTCCCCGTCTTGCCGAGGACCCGATAGTGTTCGAGCTTGGCCCCCCTTCCGCTGCCGTTTTCGACCACGGAGACTAGCAATTCGTCGGTGACATAACGCGCGATCCGCGAGGAAACGACTCGGCCGACGACCTGCGGGGACTCAAAGTCCTTGACCGTCTCGCCGCCCGGTCCCAGGAGCCGCTTCACGATCCGCGGCTTGAGCATGACGCCGTCGTTGATGATCGTGGCGAAACCCGTGATGAGTTGCAGGGGGGTGACGAGGATCTCATAACCCATCCCGACCGAGGCGGTGGAGAGCTTCGACCATTTTTTGAGCGGGTAAACCACCCCGTCGGCCTCGCCGGGGCACTCGATGCCTGTTTTGGCGCCGAAGCCGAAGCGGCGAAAGGTGTTGTGCAGGGCCGGGTTGCCCATCCGCTCGGCAATCATGCTCATTCCGATGTTGCTGCTGTGGGTGATGATTCCCTTCACGTCCATCATTCCGTGCGGCTTGACATCGGTGATGGTGCGGCGGCCGATCGTCCGCGTACCCATGTGGCAGTCGATCAACTCGGTCGAGGAAATGTACGACCCCTCGAGTGCGCCGCTGACGATGAAGGGCTTGAAGGTGCTGCCCGGCTCCACCGGGTCGGTGACGGTCCGGTTGCGCCGCACATCGGTCGGGACCGAGCTGGGATCGTTCGAGTCGAACGTGGGGTAACACGCCATCGCCAGGATTTCGCCGGTTTCGGGGGACATAACGATGGCGATGCCGTTCTCGGCCTCGACCCGTTGGACACTAGCGGCCAGGGCCTGTTCCGCGATGCGTTGGATTTCAGCGTCGATGGTGAGGATCACATGCCCTCCGTCAGCGGGCGGCACCGTCTCCTCGTCCGACCGTCGCAGGGCCCGGCGGCGGGCGTCGTTGATCGTCCCGCGCCAGCCGTCCTTGCCGTGAAGGTGGTGATCGAAGGCGGCCTCCATCCCCTCGAGGCCCGCCCCGTCACGCCCGACCCACCCCAGAAGGTGGGCCATCGAGTCTCCCAACGGGTAGGTTCGCGCGGATCGCTCGCTGAGGTTCACCTCCGGATCCTTCATGGCCCGGACCGCGTCGGCCGTGGTCTCGTCCACTCCGGAAGCAATCACCACAAAACGTGACTGCGGACGATGACGGATCTTCTCCGCGATCTTGGCGGGGGAAAGGTTGAGCCGCGGACTGAGGCGTTCAGCGAGTTTGTCCACATCCGCGACCCGCGCCGGATCGACGAACACATCCGGGCGTTGCTCCGTCGCGGCTACCACCCGACCGCGAGCATCGAGGATCATCCCCCGTCGCGCCGGGACGCTGGAACCGCCCTGCTGCTGGCGTTCGGCAATACCGAGCAGGCGCTCCCGTAACTCTGTATTGATGTAGACGAGACGCCCGCCGAGAGCGAGAAGACAAACCACCGACCCGACGAGCAGAACCACCCCGGATCGTCGCTGGAACTGATCGAGCAATGCAACCGGGGACGGCATGTGGCGCTAGCTCAGCAAACTGTAGCGCCGCCCCTTGTGGGCGGCGCAGTCGGTGTTCTTGCGCCACCCACGAGGGGTGGCGCTACGTGTGATACTGTGTCAGCCGTGCCCCTCAACGGACCCTTACGGTTGCCGCGAGGCCAATCGTTCCGTCCGCTTCGATACCTCATCGAACCCGGGAGGCACCAACCCCGTTTGGAAGGCCGCCACCCGATCGTGAATCCGCTCCGGCGAGCGCAGCCGCGCGATCCGCGTTTGCAGCCCCCACAGGTCCCGCCGCAACCGCACCCAATCGGCGTCGATAGCGACCATTCGGGCCGCACATCGAGTCTGCTCCGCGCGAAGATGGACGACCGTCAGGGCGATCCCCGCGAAGGCGGCCAATAGGACGCACCCCCGGGCGACCGTCAACTGCGGCCCTCCGCCGAGGCCGGGACCTTCGTCGTCGGTAGCTTGATCCGTACGCCCTCCCGGATCATTTTGGGGTCCGGGAACTTGTCTTTGTTGAGTTCGTGAAGTTCCCGCCACCGTGCCGCATCGCCCAATTGTTCGCGGGCGATGCTCACGTACCGGTCGTTCTTTCTCACCTGATACCATCGGGGGGCGGGCGCCGGCTTCTCCACAGACTTCTTCGAAGGATGGCTCTTGCCTTCCTCAGTACGAGCGGGCGTCGGAGCCTTTGCCGTCGGCGACTCTGGCTTCGGTGACTCTGATTTCGCTGCCCGAGGCGCCGCTTCCAGAGCCGGTAGCGACAACACCAACCCGGCCTTAAGGGTATCCGGGCTGGTGAGGATGGACCGGTTCGCCTCGAAAATGGCGTTGATCGAGGCTCGCGACTTGTTCCCAAACTGCGCCAAAGCGATTTTCGATAACGTGTCGCCCGGTGCGACCGTATAGGGCGCCAAGTTCGCCGACGATTCCGGCCGCGGCGACGAGCGGCTCCCGGACGGTAGGGCGGTTTGCGGATTGGGCGCCCCCGTCGCTCCAGAATCGGGTGCGGGATTACCTAAACGCCGCTCAAGTTCCTGTCTGCGGAGGATGTCATCCTGAATCCGCGAGGTCAGCACGCGCTCGCCGGTCGGATTCACGCCGCTCTCGCCGCCGTCTACCGGGTTCCGTGCAGGGGCAAGAGGTCGTGCCACCGGGGAATCCGGAAGCAGCAATTCCGCGCCGCTCGCCGGCGGAGCGACAGGGGCCGGACGATCCGCGCGAGGAACGGCGGCATCGCGCCCGGCGGGCATCGCGTTCATCCGCGACGCGCCTTGCTGGACCGCGCCGGGTACGCTCGCTCCGCCGTCGGCAAGGTAGGAACGCGGCGGGGCAATCGGCTCTTGTCGACCTCGGTTCGCTAGGATGATGGCAAAACAGATGATGAACGCCAGCCCGGCAAGCAGTCCGACCTTGGTTTCCCTCGCCATCCTTGAAAGCCCTCCCTGACCTTCAGCCGCGTTTTGCACGATCGTGATCGTCAGTGACTACCCGCTCGGCAGCCGAACCGCAACGCGAAGCTTGGCACTGCGTGACCGGGGGTTCATCCGCCGCTCATCCTCGTCGGCGACAACCGGTTTTTTCGTCGCGATGCGGTAGATTCCTTCGGTTTTTCGCCGCCGGAAGTCCGTCTTCACCGCTTTGTCCTCGACACTGTGAAACGCGATGACGCCGACGCGCCCGTCGGGTTTCATCAGCGTGGGCGCTGCTTCGAGCAGCGCCTCGAGGTTTGGAATCTCCTCGTTGACCGCCATCCGCAACGCGAGGAATGTTCGCGTCGCGGGGTGAATCTTGCTCTTCCGCGAATCCGCGTCAACACCCAAAGCGTCGGCGACGATCTCGGCCAGCCTCGTCGTCGTGGCAATCCGTCCCTCGCGGCGGACTTCGCAAATCCGTCGGGCGATCTTTCGACCGGCAAATTCCTGCGTGTTGTAGTACAGCAGGTCGCCGAGTTCCTTTTCGTTTAATCGGTTGACGAGGTCCGCCGCCTTCACCGTCCTTCGCGGATCCATGCGCATGTCCAGAGGCCCCTCGCGCTGGAACGAGAACCCGCGCTGCGCTTCGTCCAACTGGGTAGAGCTGACCCCCAGGTCCGCGAACAGCACATCGACCGCGTCCACGCCGAGCCCGGCCAGGGTCGCGGGCAGCTCCGCGAAATTCGCGTGGACCAATTCCACACGACAGCGAGCGTCGGCGAGCGTCCGCCGGGCGATTTCCAGGTTCGCCGGATCGACGTCCAGGCCGATCAGCCTGCCGTCCGGTCCCAGCGCCTCCGCGAAGAGTCTTGCGTGGCCGCCGAGGCCTACGGTGGCGTCGACGACCACTTCGTCCGGGCGCACCGCCAGCAACTCACCCACCGCACGCACCAGCACGGGGGTGTGACCGGGGGTTTCGACGCTCAACGCCGCCTTCCGACCTTCCTGCCCGTAGGCAGGAGAACCGACAAATCAGGGGGGTCGTCACACCTCCGTGGCGACGCACTCACCCCCAACGCGGATGGGACGCTCGGTCGCGCCGCGCTGCGCGACATCCGAGGAGAGTCTGATCTGGGCGTACTCGACGCCCATGGCCTGCAGCCGTCGCACCCGATCCTCCAACTCCGCGATCTCTCGCGGGGTCGCAGGACCCGCCGGATCAATCCCGGCCCGCCGGGATTGCCGCCGCCGCTGGATCCGCCGTACCAAGCGATCCCGGCTGCCGACCATACCTCAGACTCCCTTGCGCTCCCTCCGCGCACTGCGACCCGGCGAGTCCTTTCGCTTCGAACCTCGCAGTGCCGCCGGCCCCGTTTTCCGGTGCTGCCTACGTCGGAGACCCAACCCGTTGACGCGATGGTCAGCTCCGACCGCGCGTCCGACGGCGTCTACGCGATTCCGGCCCGTGCCGCGCCAGACGCGGACCGTGTCTCGCCGACGCCGTTGCCTCCGTCACCTCCCAACCTCCCTGTTCCACTCGCTGCGACACCCGGGTCCGTCCAGGGTCGACACTTCACTTGAGGCCTAAGGTCCGGTGCGCGGCCTCATCCGCAAAAAGCCCTGCCAATCGGGCCATTCGTCCCCTTCCCAATCGATCCCCATCGAGCGGTCGAGGTCCACCCGGTTCCACACGTCGATCCGGTGCTTCCGCCCGACGAGGAACACCTCCGAACCGAGCCGGGCCTTCTTGACCAGCCGGTCGGGTAGGACGAACCGCCCCTGCTTGTCGATATCCACATAAGACGCGAGGCCGTAGAACTGGAGCTCGAACTTCCCGGAGTCCGGGCCGGGGATGAACTCGGTCTCGATCCGACCGGCGAGTTCCTCGAACCCGCGCTCCGTGAAGATGGATAAAGTGCCCCGATCCTCGCCAAGGGTGACGTACAAGCCGGGGCCGTCCCGCTCCGGGTCGATCGCGCTGCGAAGTTGCGACGGAAGCTGGACGCGGTTCTTGTCGTCGATGCTGCGATCATATTGTCCGGTGAAAAACCGCATATTCCATCATGCACGTCACCACTTCGTGGGACTAATCGACAGAATCTACCACTCCGAACCACGACGTGCAAGAGAAAAACTAAATAAATTTTCGGCGGCTGTGAGTTTCGTCAAGGCTCGGTTCGTGGGTCTAACCAAGATGTCGTAGAGTCGCAGCGGTCACCTACCAGCGGTCGAGGTATGAGGGTAAACAGCAAGTTCTGCGCGGGGGCGTAACGGGCGTCGTCAAGCCTCGCCACCGACTTCTTGGTAGAGCGAGGCGTAGGCGTCGTGGGTTTGGTCGATGTGCCACTCGGTTTCGACCAGCCGCGCCGCTTCCTGACCGAGTCGCGCGGCTAGATCGCGCTCGCGGAGAAGGCGACGGATGGCATCCGCGAGCGATCGAGTGTCACCGAATGGCACTACGAGGCCGCTCCGCTCGTGTGCGATCAGATCGCGACAGCCCGGCACATCCGTGGTCACGATCGGACACCCCGCGGCCATCGCTTCGAGCAGAGCATTGGGAAGCCCTTCCGTGCGCGACGGAAACACGAACACATCGGCCGCTTTCAGAAGCGAGGGGACGTCGGTGCGCGGGCCCAGAAAGTGAGTGCGGCCGGTGAGTTGCAGACGCCGGGCCTGTTGCTGGAGTTGTTCGCGCAGCGGACCGCCTCCTGCAAGATACAAATGCGCATTCATCTCCTCGGCCATCAAACGGAGTGCATCAAGCAGCGTCGAGAGTCCTTTCACGGGATCGAGTCGGCCAACCCAGAGAATCATCGCGGCGTCGTTCGGCACGCCGAGCGTGGCGCGATCGACCGGTGTGGCGGCCTGGATGGGAGCGGGATCGATCCCCCCGCGGACCAGGCGCAATCGGTCCCGCGGAATGCGGGCGTGAACGGCGAGATGTTCGATCACCGACGGCGAGTTGCCGACCGTGAGGCGACATCCATCGTAGGTGATGCGGTCCACCCAAAGGTGCCAACGCCGTTCGACCTCGACGGTTTGGATTTCGCACAGAATACGATTCGCGGGGAACCCGGCCTTAGCTGCGGCCCATCGGGCGGCCAGATTGGCGTGAAAAAGAAGCGAATGAATCAGCCCGGGTTGGCTCGCTTGGACGATCCGCGCGAGACGTGCAATCACCCGGAAATCCCATCCGCCCCGACCGTCGCAGGAATACACTCGGACCCCATCCGCCTCCAACATCTTTCCGACCGGCCCCGGCGGAACGAGAGAGACCACCGCAGCCGTCAGACCACGGACCCGCATCGCCCGGACCAGGCGATGCAGATGCAGCGGTACGCCGCCGAGTTCAAGGTCGGTGATGACGTAGAGGATGTCGATCACCGGCGCGAGGGCGGCGATCGTCGGCGGATCGGAAGAGCCCGCGCGGGCTGAAGCCCGCGGCTCGGTCGTAGCTGTCATTTCGGTCAGTAGTCGCTCCGGGCGAACCTCCAGATGGCCAAGATCACCACGATCACCTCGAAGCCGAGCGATGTGCCGATGGTGTAGAACGGGTTGATGTTCATCCGCTCCAGTTCGCTCCGGCCCGCGCGCTCCACCGCCGAGCGGTCCTTTTCCTCGACGTGGGCCTGCGGGACCATCTCGGTGGAAACGGCCGCGCCGCTCCACTTGGCGGCCAGGTAGGTGATGTCGTGCGTCTTCGGCACGCACCACCGCGCGACGAGAACTGAGTTGTAGGCCAGGCGGTTCTCCTTCCATTCGGGAAATGCCTCAAACATATCGCCCGTGGCCTGGATCCCGGCGAAAAAGACCCAGGCGGCAACGCTGATGTTAATGGCCACCACGGGGCTGCGAAAACGGATGCCGGCCCAGGCGGAGACACAGTAAACGTAGCTGAAGAGGATCACCAGGAGGGGAATGCTCCATAGGTAGCCGGGAAGCCAGGCGTGCCAGCGAAACCCGACGATCACACAACTGAAGACGATGAAGAACGCGGCGTGCAGAAGCACAAAGACCATGCTGCCGACGTACTTTCCCAGAAAAAGCTTGGCTCGGGAGAGGGGCTTAGCGAGCAGGATGTCCACCGCGCCGCGCTCGACGAGGGAGGGGAAGAAACCGGCGGTGGCGACGAGCGCCAGGGTGACGCCGACCCAGCCGACGACCACGTCCATCAGGAATTGGACGGCGATGGTGGCGATTCGATCGGTGCGGATGGCGAATCCGGTGGTGAAGTAATCGGTCTTGACCTCCCACATGCCGAAGAGGATGGTCACTTTCCCCGGCGAGAATCCGACGCAGGCCATCGCCGCGAGCACGAGGAGCTCAATCAGCAGCATCACCCAGAAGATCTTGCGATCGCGGGATTCGCGGAAGCTATCGACAATCAAGGCCCAGAATTGCATCACTTGTATGCCGATCCGTCGTCGGTCTCAGCTCGCTCCGTCCGCTCGCTGCCGCTCGCGGCCCTGAGGTTGGGGAACCGTCAGCCCCATGGCCTCGACCAGGATATCCTCCAGACTGAACCGATGGGGCTGGACCGACTCGATCAGGATGCCTTGCCCTCGGAGCAGGTCGATCACCGCGTTCACCTTCGCGGCGTCATGGCCGGATAGAATGACCATGTCGCCGTCCACCGCCGCATGAAGACCCGCCAGCTTGTTCTTCAAGGGCCGAGCGTCGCCGGAGAAGGTAATGCGATATTCGACGGTATGCTCGGTCAGTTCCGAGAGGGTGCCCTGTCGCGCGACCAACCCGTCCACGAGAATCGCCACGCGATCGCAAACCATCTCCAGCTCGCTGAGCAAATGGGAATTGAGGAAGACGGTCTTGCCTTCCCGCCTCAGCTCCACGAGAAGCTGCCGAACGTCGCGGCGTCCGACAGGATCGAGCCCGTCGGTCGGCTCGTCGAGGACGATCAATTCGGGGTCGTTCATCAAGGCCTGGGCGATGCCGAGGCGCTGCATCATCCCCTTGGAGTATTTGTCGATGCGAACATCGCTCCACTGCGACAGGCCGAGCTGGTCCAGCAGCTTCCGCGCGTTCCTCCGCCGGGTCGCCGACGGGACTTTGGCGAGTGCGGCATAGTAATCGAGGAGTTGCAGGCCGGTCAGATAGCCCGGAAACCGATGGTTTTCGGGAAGGTAGCCGGTTCGAGCCAGCTTGCCGCGGTGTCCGAGCGGGCGGCCAAGGATGGTCCCTAGAGCGCGGGTCGGGCGGACGACGGTCATCATGATCTTGACCAGGGTGGTCTTGCCCGCGCCATTGGGACCGAGCAAGCCGAAGATTTCGCCGCGACCGACCTGGATGTTGACGCCGCGAAGGGCGTAGATGTTCTTCGCGTACGTCTTGCGGACGTCGATGAGGTCGACGGCCCAGTTGGTCATCTCGGTCAGGGCGACCATAACGAGCCTCGACGCGCGATCAAGGAGTCCGCAACGCTCGCCGCATCGGCATCGGGGGAGAGATCGATCCACTCGACCCGGGCGAACCGCTTGAACCAGGTCCGCTGCGCCTTGGCGAACTGTCGCGTGTTAATCTTGATCATTTCGACGGCATCCGCAAGCGTGCAGCGACCTTCAAGATGTTGGATGATCTCCGCGTAACCCAACGCCTGCCTTGCGGCCGTGCTCAACGGCTTCGCCTCGGCCAGCAGCGATCTTACTTCATCGACCAAACCCTCCGCGATCATGCGGCGAACCCGCTCGTTGATGCGATGGGCCTGGTCCTCACGCCCGCGGCGCAGGCCGATGAAAACGCATTCATACTTCGTGCGGTCCCGGTCCCACTGCTCCTGCAGTGCGCTAATGGGTTGACCCGTCAACTCGAAGACTTCAAGAGCCCGGACGATTCGTCGCAGGTCGTTGGGGTGGATGCGCTCGGCGGCCGTAGGGTCGACGCGACATAGCCGTTCGTACAGTACGTCGCGGCCCTCGCGCTCCGCCGTCGCCGTCAGCCGTGCGCGGAGGACGGGGTCGGCCCCGGGACCCTCGAAAAGACCTTCGCTCAGCGCCTTGACGTAGAGGGGCGTGCCCCCGACGACGAAGACGGGACGGCGACGGGCTTGGATGTCGGTGATCGCGGCCTCGGCGTGCTTGACGTACTGGGCGACGGAGAACTCCTCCGACGGTTCGACGATGTCAAGCAGATGATGCGGGATCTGTCGGCGGACCTCGAGGGACGGTTTGGCCGTCCCGATGTCCATCCGGCGGTAGACCTTCATCGAGTCGATGCTGATGATCTCGCCGCCTGTGCGGCGGGCGAGTTCCCGGCCCAGACTTCCTTTGCCCGAGCCCGTGCAACCGATGATGAATGTAAGGGGCCGCGACACGCGAAGAAGTGTACCCGATCCGAACTGCGAGCGCGAGCGAACGGACCCGCTCAGAGTCGCGACAGGTACGGAGCGGTCAGTCAGGCCTGCGAGCGAAAAAAAAACGCACAAGCGTCTTGACAGCGCGGGGCTTTCGGGTAGGATGTCCCGCATGGCATGGATGCTACCGGCGCTCAAGCGACTCGCCGCAGGCGGAGCCTCCGACTCGGAAAGGCGAGACCGCTACCTCTCCTGTCGACAGACCACCCGAGGATTCAACAACGCCATCGTAAAGAGCCTCTCGCGGGACGACTTGCAGCGCGGCGCCCGCGACCTAGGTATGTTTCATCGAAATACCATCGTGTGGGGCAACGAGGCGGAGATGGCGGTCTTTTGCGACCACTGCATTTACGACGTCCGGCGTCAGGGTCAAACGGCCGTGGAGCGGTTCGCCGCCGCCTCAGAAGCCCCGCCGGGCAGCCAAGAGCGGCTCATGCTCGACGCGATGGTCAGCGCACGGTATGCACTGCTTCAGGTCCGGCGGCGGGTTGGATCGGTGGGTCTGGCCGTCGCCGACCTATTTCGAGAGGAGGAGGCGATCCTGTGCGATGTGAGTTTCGCGGCGACCGTTCCGCGCGGAGCTATACTTGCCACGCGGGTCCTCTACCCGGAGTCTGAGGATTTCTGCACGACGTCCGGCGCGGCGCTGCCCGTGTCGCCCGACGATGTGATGGATATCGCGGAGATCATGGTAGGGCTTGGCGTCCGCAGTCCGGCTGACCTCGCAGGGCTTGGGCGTGAAGACCGCGATCGGCTGACGACGCGCACTCTTCGCACGCTGGTACGCAGCGGCGCGACGGAATTCGTCGCGTACACCGAGACGGGGTCCCCATCTTCCGACGACTCAACGCCCGATCTCTTTCTTTCCCCACAAGAGGAGTTCGGCCCGCGGGACGTAGGAGCGGCGCTTTCGCGCAACGGTCGTTCGCTTTACAGACCGTCGCGGATCGAACGCCCTCAGCGTGTGTGCCGCAACGACCCTTGCCCCTGCGGCAGCGGACGAAAGTTCAAGAAGTGCTGCGGGCCGTAGCGTCAGCCGAAAGACCCTTGAGTCTTTCGGCGAGGTTGATCGTGCCACAGCGTCGTTCGACGATGGCGTCAGGTCGCGGTTGCCGGCTCGATCGGATTGACGCAGTGGATCACCCGTCCCGTTTCCACATAGGTCCGCACGATCTTCACGACTTCCTCCGCGACGGCCTCTTGAGCCTGGTCCGTTGAGGCCCCGACGTGATGCGTTCCGTAAATGCGCGAGACGGTGCGGATGGGGTCCTTGAACTCAGTATCGGACGCTCCGGGCTCGATCTCGTACACGTCCAGCGCCGCCCCGGCGATCGTGCCGGCCTGGACCGCCTGAGCGAGGGCGGATTCGTCCACGACCCCGCCGCGGCTGCAATTGATGATGAACGCCGTCGGTTTCATTCGGGCGAGTTCGTTGCGACCGATCAAATGGTCAGTCTCCGCTCCACCCGGTACGTGCAGAGTCACGAAGTCGGACTCCGCGAGCAACGTCTCGAAGGCGACGCGGCGAACGCCCAGTTCCGCCTCGATCTTGCTGTTAACAATCACGTCATAGTAGATCAGGTTCATGTCGAAGGCCTTGGCCCGTACGCCGACTTCATATCCGATGCGGCCAAGACCGACGATGCCGAGCGTGCGGCCCTTGAGGCCCCGGGCCTTGCTGTATTCCTTTTTGTTCCAGACGCCGCGGCGAAGGTCGTCCGTCTCATCGACGATCCGCCGATCGAGGGCGATCATCAGCCCGATGGTCAGCTCCGCGACGGCCACCGCGTTCTTGCCCGGACAGTTGCTGACCCGAATGCCGCGCGCGGTGGCCGCGTCCACGGCGATGGTGTCGTACCCCGACCCGGCGCGGATCACGAGTGCCAAGTGCGACGAGGCCGCCAGGATGTCCGGCGTCACCTTCGTACTTCGCACCACGAGAACGTTGCATCCGCTCTCGCGAACGGCGTCCGCTAACGCGGCATCCTTGACACCCGGTTTGACGATGACCGAACATCCGGCGTCGCGCAAGGCCGCCACTCCGTGATCTTGAAACTTGTCCGCGATCAGAACCTTCATGGCCTATACCTCCGTTTCGGGGGCAGTCCCCGCAGGTACATAGCAATTCATGTGCCGCGGGACGGGTTGACGGCGGCGTGTGTCCTTGCTTGGTTTTTTCAATTACGGGTGTCAAACGGGTTCGTTTTGCGAGTACGCTTTTTTCGCGTAGTGCCACGCGATGGCACTGCGCGGGAGGGACGAAGGGACGAAGGGACGGAGGGACGAAGGGAGGATGACGGGGCATCGGGCATTCGCAGCGGCGTTCGAGCGGCGAATCGAGGGCGACGTTGCCGTCGAGTGGCCGTGCATGGAGCGTCTGTTCATAGAACTTGACGGGTGATCGGCGGAAGGGGCGGCGAATAGCCATGCGACGTCAAATCGGAAGTTGCGAGAATCGTGTCAAGGTCACTCGTCCCGCGGCGGTTCTCAGCCGGCTTTCCGGGTCCGCATCCGTTTGGCGATCGCCGGCGGGATGGTTTGCCGCTTCGAAGCGCGCGAGGACCGGGACGAGCGTCGACCGTTAGTCCCCCCAGCTTCGGCGTCCACCGGATCCGCCGTGGCCGGCGCAGGTTGAGCCGAAGCCACATCGATGCCGAACACCTCGGAAAGCTCGCTCTCGTCCAGCGTTCGCCGGTCGGCCTTCTTGGCCTTGGTCACGACCGCCTTGGCGGCGTCTTCCGTCACCAGCTCCGTGTGATCGACTCCGCGCAAGATGAACAGCAATTCGGGCTTCTCGTCCAGCCGCGCGCCGATGCCGTACAGCACCGCGGCGACGTGCTTGCACATCTCCGCCCAGTCCGGACAGGAGCAGTCCAGACTGATCTCCCCCGGGCGCGGGAACATGCCGCGATCCTTATCCGTCACGACGGCCATCACGTGGTCGGAGAGCTTGCCCCGAAGCAGTTCGAGCAGCGAGCCCACCTGGCCGGCACAGGAAGTCTTGACCCGCCGCCACTTGTCCTTCGCGAGCGGTTTGATCGTAACCTGGACGTCGTAGATTTCCGATCCGCTGACTTTCGCGGCGATTCGGCCCTTGGCGATATCCAAATGGCAGACCGAGCCGTTGCGCACGTATGTTCGGCCGCGGGGCAAGCGATTCTCATAATCGCTGAAGCTCTCCAGGTGTTCGCACCAGGCCCGGCCCCAGAACGTGCGGGCGATCTGTCGCCCCTCGATCCTTACGGGCTGGATGTTCACACCTTTCTTTCGCAGCTTCTCCATTTTCAGGATTGCCTGGGCGCGGCGGCGCGCCACAGGCACGTACGGTCGCCAACCCCATCCATAGGCCATGTGTCAGTCCTCCGTGGCTCTTGTTATATCCAGTCGAACCAGGTCGAGTAAAACGTCGCCGACTCCCGCTCGCCACGAGCCGCGCATCGGAGCGGACGCCGAGTCGGACGGTCATTGTCTACCGCAAGGGCGGCCGGTCAAGTGCGGGCGTTGTACGCCGATTCACGCGCCTCGGACCCTCCGTCGTCGAAGTCGCTCCAACTCGGTCCGCAGCGGCTGCCAGTAGCGGCGGTCGGCTTCACGCTCGCGACCCTCCTCCTTGCGCAGCGCGGCCTCCAACGCCACCGGATCACCTCGCATCGCGTACTGCAGCAGCGGGCGCCGTCGAACGGCGCGTTCGCAGGCACTCCGATGACGGCGCGCCACCTCAATGAGCAATTCGGGGGAACGAAGTTCCAGCATCCAGAACCGCACCTGCGCAGAGGTTGGATGGTCGCGTCTCTGAAAGTAATGTGCTTCCACCAGCCTGCGCAGCATTGGCCAGTCTTTGTCCCGTTGGGTTTTCTTGGTTCGCACCAGATCCGGCAATGACAGGAGGTCGAAGCAGAAACCGTCCGGCAAGGTGACCGTCGTGCGGCGTCGCCAAAGCGCGGCAAAGGGTCCGAGGCCCCGCAGTCGGGACATGACATCCACGCGCATCCGCAGCAGGTCCGGCTGAAGGCAACGAAAATGAACGGCGTGTCCCCGCCGCAGGTGCCGGATCTGGAACGGCGGGACAGCGATGACCTCAGCCTGCAGTTCAGCCAGCGCCCGACGCAATCGCGTCAGGTTGTCCGCGTCGGCGAGAATGACCAGGTCCGTATCGCGGCTAAACTCCGCCGCGCCGTATAAGACGCACGCCTGACCGCCCATGAGCAGGGCGCGGACGCGATGCTCGCGAATCGAAGAAAGGACTCTGCGTATCGGGTTCGGGATCAAGCGAGCCCCCTAGCATCAGGAAGGCCTCCCAAAGCTTCTCGCTCTCCAACCAGCGCTGGGCCGGGGTCAGGAGATACCACTCCGCCCATTCCGCTTCCACCAGTTGTTCCGGCTGGATCACGACGGCATGATAACGGACATCCCATTCATGTTCAATCCAAATCAGTCCTCCGTGGCTCGCGTTATATCCAATCGAACCAGGTCGAGCAGTTCGCCGTCGCTCATCTCCGTTACGAGCTTCGGCACGCCTTCCTCGAGAATTTCTCCGGCCAGCGCCGTCTTGTCCCGAATGAGGGCGTCGATCTTCTCCTCAATCGTACCCTGGCAGACAAACTTGTGAACCATGACGTTTCGCGTCTGGCCGATGCGGAACGCGCGGTCGGTGGCCTGGTTCTCGACGGCCGGGTTCCACCAGCGGTCGAAGTGCATCACATGCGTGGCGGCGGTGAGGTTCAGGCCCGTGCCGCCGGCCTTGAGCGAAAGGACGATGAACGGCGGGCCTCCTTCGGTTTGGAACACGTCCACGATCTGCTTGCGCTTGCCGACCGCCGTGCCGCCGTGCAGCACCAGGCCCGCTCGGCCGAACACCGTCTCTAGGAAGTCTGCGAGCGGCGCCGTCATCTCGCGAAACTGGGAGAACACCAGCACCTTCTCCTGCCGGTCGGCGATCTCCTCGCACAGCTCGCGCAACCGATGGAACTTACCGCTATCGTCCGGGGGGTATGTACCGGAGCCGAGCCATTGGTCCGGGTGGTTGCAGATCTGCTTGAACCGCATGATGAACGCCAGGATGAGGCCGCGGCGAGCGATGCCGTCCTGCTGCTCGCGGAGAGCCTCGCTCAACGCACGGACCGATTCCTCGTACAAAACGGCTTGCTTCTTGCTCAGATGGCAGAAGGCCTGCAACTCCACCTTGTCCGGCAGGTCGGCGATGACTGATTTGTCGGTCTTCATCCGCCGCAGGATGTACGGCGAAACCAGCTTGCGGAGCGGGCCGTACTGATCCTTCGGCCGCTGCTCCAGACGCTTGACGAATCCGCCGAACGTCTTGACCGAACCGAGCAGCCCGGGGCACAGGAAGTCGAAAATCGACCACAGATCGGTCAGCCGGTTCTCCACCGGCGTGCCGGTCAGGACGATCCTCGCGGCCGTCTTGAGCTGCTTAACCGCCCGGGTCTGCCGTGCCGTCGGGTTCTTTATGGCCTGGGCCTCGTCGAGGACTATCAGCGACCAATCGACCGAGCCGATCCACTCCAGCCGCGTCACCATCGAGTAGGTCGTCAGGACGGCGTCGACGCCGGCCAGCGCACGTTCCGGGTCCTTGGCTACCGCTTTCAACTCATCCGTGTCGGTCTGCGATGGATGTGCAAAGAAACATCGCAACGCTGGTGCGAACCGTTCGATCTCCGCCTTCCAGTTGGCCAGCAACGATGCCGGTAGGACCAGCAGCGCCGGGCGTAGCGGGTGGCCCGTGGCTTTAGCCGCCGAGGACCGTTGCTCCTTGATCATCAGCAGAAGTGATAACACCTGAATGGTCTTGCCCAGCCCCATGTCGTCGGCCAGGCACGCGCCCAACCCCAGTCGTGCAAGCAACCACAACCACTTCACGCCCGTTGTCTGATAGGGGCGCAAGGTGGCGCGCAACTCTGCCGGCGGGACGGCGGCGTCGATGTTGTCCGGCTGCCGAATCTGTCGCAGGCTCTCCTCCAGCCACGGGCCGGCCCGGACTTCGGACCACGCCGCGGTCGGCCCGTCGAACAGGGCGGCATCACCCGTATCGATCGGTGCCCCCGCCAGAAGACGCATACCTTCAAGAAACGAAACACCGTCCATGCCCGCTTCCTTCTCGACATGCTTCCAGTGTTTCAGCGCCTCCCGGAGTTTTTCCCGGTCCACCTCGACCCATCGGCCCTTCAAGAACACCAGTCCGTCCGATCCTTCCAGGATCCCCCGCCACTCCTCCGGCGTGAGCATCTCGCCTTCCAGGGTCAATTCCACCTTGAAGTCCAGCATGGCGTCGGCGCCGAACAGCGACGGACCTTTCTTGCCGATCGAGACGCCGACGCGAACGCGCGGCGCCTGCCGCGCCCACCAGTTCGGCATGCGCACCAGAAGCCCGCTCTCTTCCAGCAACGGAACGTCGCACAGCAGGCGATGCGCCTCGTTCGGAGTCCATGCCAACGGATGGAACACCTGCCCACTGTCCACCAGTTCCCGGACCCAGGTGCATCGCTCCGCCGCGCGTTGGACCGGCGTCAGCAGATTGACAAGCATCCTCCTGTTTCTGGCGCCGGCGTACTCCTCCAGGGCCTTGCCGAGTGGCTGATACTGCACCCGGCCTCCGTCCAGCAGCTTCGGCGCGTACGTGGCCAGGAACGCAAACGGGTATTCCGGGTCGCGCTTGTTCTCCGCCAGATGAAAACAGACTCGACCCACGCGGTGCCACAGCGGACTCCGCCGCCGCAGCCATTCGCCCAGCCCACCTGTCTGCGATGCAATCTCGCTGCGTACCGCCCGGTCAAGTTCCTCCCAGATCCCCACCAGTGTCTCGGCCCGCAGGTACTCGCCCCCGCGCATAGGCGGCGCGGCGACGGCCATCTCCGCAAGCTCATCGAGCGGCGCGGGCAGCGGTTGCTTGAGATCTTCGGCCGGCTCGGGGATGTGGCACAGCTCGGTCAGGTAACGCTCGCCCAAGCCGCGCCAGAAAGCAAAGACCGGTGGCAGCGCCGCCTTGTCCTGCAGCGTTGCCAGGCGGAGCAGGAACTCGTTTTGGCCCTTCTCGAACGCATCACGAATGGAATCGACCACCGTCTCCGGTAGAACTGTGGCCCCGGCTTCGGCGCCGCCGGTGTTGGCGGCCTCGAACAGGACCAGATGTCCGCTGGGCGCCAACGCTATGTCTAGCAATGATCGGCCTTCCAGCGTTGCCCTACTCCTCGCTGTACCTTACGATGAAGCATCGCGAAGCATGGTAATGACTACTCGGGGGCTTTACGATAACCTCGGTATTGGGTTGGATGACGGCACTCGCCGGCGACGTCGGTAAGAGTCCGCCGCAGTACATTGATTGGGATCAGGAAGATGATCCTTCACCAGTTTGAGGATTCGCTATGGCCGCGAAAACTGTAAAACTGGCTCAGCCTGCCGATCCCACCATCGACCAGGTCTTTGAAGAGTTCCTGGCGGAACAGCGCGAGCGCCTCAAACCCAGGACCGGTTCGAGGTACGAGGACGTGCTCAATCTGCTGCGTCATCATTTGAACGGTTACGCCTACGAGAGTCTGTCGAATGTCGAATCGGCTCTCTTTGACAGGCACTACAACGCGAAGGGAGACGACCACCGAGAGTTCTGCCAGCTCTTCGGGCCGGACAAGATCGTTGGAAGCCTGGGGAGCTTCCTTGGGTATTTCATGATCCGAAAAGTCATGGCCGGGCAAGACCTCAAACGGGCCGCGGGTACGGTGGCGAAGAAACTCTCGAAGTGGCTTGCCACGAAGGGATACGTCTCTGACGAGGAAGCTCAGGCGGGGGCGGACGAGGGCACGGAAGCGGCCCGGGATCTGCCCAAAGCGGAACGCGCCGCCCAGGTCCTCTTCGATGCCGTCGAGGACCTCGCCGTCGACCCGAATGTCCTTGCTGACGAGGACTACCTCGAATTCGACCACTTCACGATCAGCAAGATCGAGCCTGGAAAGCTCTGGCTTGAGATCTTCGAGGGCGGGGAAAGACATTTGTATGGCCCAGTGCCGGTCCCGAACTCGGCGACCAAGCTGCTCAGGAAAGGGTGGGACATCAGCTGTTCTCTGGGGCGTGTGCGGGGCAAGTGGTGGATTGTCGAGGTGGCGAACGTGTACCCGGAGTGAGCGCAATGGCCAAGCAGAAGAGGCAACACGGTACAGGAGAACGCTCAACGAAAAAGGCGTCGGTTCTTGACCGGCTCAGACCCGAGGAAGCCCAGACCGTCCTTTGGCGTCTTCTTGCCGCACACCGGGAGCTCCGATCGGAGGCCCAGCAGATCGCCAAGTCGCTCCTCAGCGAAGTCGCATTCGAATGGGTTGCCGACGAGGTGGAGGAAGCCGTGCGTGACTTGGGCCTGGATGAACTGGAAAGCCGCGCCGGAAAGCACAGTTGGGGATACACCGAGCCCGGCGAAGCAGCGTGGGAGCTTCTGGAAGAGCGCGTATCGCCATTCATCGAAGACATGAAACGTCAGTTCGAACTCGGGCTTGATGCGGAAGGGTTGGAAATCTGTAAGGGGATCGTGCTTGGGCTGTACCGCGTTCGCAACGCGCAAGGCGACGATGTGCTCCAGTGGGCCCCCGACTTCCCGGCCCAGATAGCCGCTAATGCTGTAACGACGTGGTGTGACGGTGGCAACAAGAAGACGGCCGAAAGGGGCTGTCCGAAGCAACGTGCATTTCCCTCGGTTTTTGTGAAGGAGTTCGTACCCGAGTGGGAGGATCTCATCGACCGGGTGTAAAGGATCGTTCTTATGGATAACGACCTACGCGAAGTAATGAAGGATGTGCCGGACCTGTATGCTGGCCCCGCGCGAAGCGCAGGTTGCGGCCTAAGAGAAGGGAATGCTCCCCCTACCAGCCCGTGGTGAAAGTCTCTTGACAGCCGTGGTATAGTCATCGCGGGTCTGGCGGCAAGCGTCACGGAGGACGGTTATGGCGACGGGCAGACGGAGGCGGGTAGAGCAAGGCGCGTTATAGATTGCGGCCAGTGAATCGCCGCAGTCGGGTGGTCATCCCTGCTACCAGCAAGTCAACAAGATTCTGGAGGCCGAAGGGTCCGACCGCTTCGTCGAGAAACAGTGTCGGACGTTCTATGCGGAACGGATGGGCCGGCCGTCGCTGCCGCCGACGGCGATTCCCGCGTGGATGCGTACGACGTGGCCTACTTCCAGAACTGCTACACGGGCGCGAACGGCGGACCGATTCCGCCGCACCGTACCTGCGTCGACCTCGACGGTGACGGCGACGTCGACCAGAACGACTGGAGGCTGTTCGTACAAGCCGTCACGGGTCCGTAGGACGCTCGGCGGCTGGTCCAAGCAACCATGTTCCGCTACCATGCTCACGAGATCGGCGCTGGCGCGATGTGCGGAAAAACTCGCAACGGCGGCAGCAGCAGCGCCGGCGACCCGTGCCTCGATGACTCCCACTGCCTTGGCGGTGCGTGTCGTAGGCGGATTAGCCCCTTGAAGGCCGATCGTGACGGGGCCTCGGGTGCCAGCGCGGTAGGGACCTGGGCGATGCGGCCAGAATCGTCCACCCCCATTGGGTCCCGCCGGTTGCATCCCTCCCGAGGGTCGGGTAAGTTTCGGGTAAAGGCCCGCAGGGCCGCGGACCGATGCCTGTTTCAACCGCCATGGAGGGCGGTCTACGGGGCGCACGGAGGTACCCGAAACCATGCTTCTAAAACGAGTTACGATCTGCGGTTTTAAGAGCTTCTCCGACGCGGTCGATTTCGACTTCGGACCGGGGGTGACCTGCATCGTCGGTCCCAACGGGTGCGGCAAGAGCAACGTCGTGGACGCCTTCAAATGGGTTCTCGGCGAGCAATCGGCCCGCTCCCTGCGCGGGCGACAGATGGCCGACATGATCTTCAGCGGCTCCAGCACCCGCAAGAGCAGCGGCGTCGCCCAGGTCGATCTGGTCTTCGACAACACCGACCGCAAGCTGCCCATAGACCAGACCGAGATCACCGTCACCCGCAAGCTCTACCGCTCCGGGGAGAGCGAGTACCTGCTGAACAAGGACATCGCCCGGCTGAAGGACGTCCGCGAGCTGTTCATGGATACGGGCATCGGCGTGGACGCCTACTCGGTGATCGAGCAGGGCCGGGTCGATCAGCTTCTACAGAGCAGCCCGGTCGATCGACGGATCATCTTCGAGGAGGCCGCCGGGATCAGCAAGTACAAGGCTCGCAAACGCGAGGCCGAACGAAAGCTGGAACGCACGCAGCAGAACCTTCTCCGTGTGGCCGACGTGATCGACGAGTTGGAAAAGCGGCTTCGCAGCGTCAAGCTCCAAGCGGGCAAGGCCCGCAGCTTCAAGGAGTATCAGGCGCGGCTTAACGAACTGCGGGCCGGCTACGCGATGGCGGAGTACCACCGCTTCACCGAGGAGATCGCCCGGGTCAGCGGCGAGACACAAGGGCGCAACGATCGGATCACGGCCCTGCGCACGGATATTGATCGCCACGAGGCCGACGAGTCGCAAGTCACGCTGCAACTCGACGCCTTGGCCGAGCAGATCAATCATGCCGACAACGAGGTCGTACGGGCGAAATCCAGCCTCGCAGCCCAGGAGGAACGGATTGAGGCCTCCCGCCGCCGCTCCGAGGAGCAACAGGCCCAGCGAGGTCGCGCTACGGAGCGACTACAATCCGAGACCCGGCGACTTGATGAATCTCAACGCGAACTCGCGCAGGTGCAAGAGTCGGCCGTCGATCTGCAGAGCCAGACCCATGAACTCCACGCCCGCATCGCCGATCTGAACGAGCAGGATCGGTCGCTCGCCCGCGACCTCACCCAAGCCCAGGCAATCCTGGAGGACGAGAAAGCGGGCATCATCGACTTGCTGCGGAAGAGCGCCCAGACGCACAACGAGATCGTCCGGCTCAACACCCACCGTGAATCGCTGGTCGGCCAGAAGGGTCGGCTGGCGCTGCGCGACGTGCAAATCGCGGACGAACTGGAGTCGGCCCTGGAGCAGAAGGCCCAACTCGACCGCCGCATGCGCGAAGTCGAAGCCTTGATCGCCGAGGAGACCCGCAGGCTCGAAGAAAAGAAGCTGGAAGCGGCTCGCGTCCATACCATGCGGCAACGGCTCGTCGATGAACTTGCCCATTCGAAGGAGCGGCGAAGTGCGTTGCTCTCGCGGCAGGACCTGCTCAACGATTTGCAGCAAAAGATGGACGGCGTCGGCGAAGGCGTGCGGAAGCTGCTCGACGAAAGCCGGCAGGAGAACCACCCCCGCGCCCTCAACGGAGTGGTGGGTTTGGTCGCGGACCTGATCGACACCGACGTGCAATACGCCCCCATCATCGAGGCCGTGTTGGGGGATTGCGATCAATGCCTGGTGATCGCCGAGGGCGAGGCGTTTCTTTCGCATCCGAAAGTGTTCGCCGACCTGCCGGGGCGGCTGACGGTGCTGTGCGAGGATCGTCTGCCGCCGGTGGTCAACCCCCGCGATTTTTCGGGGCAGCCGGGATACGTCGCTCGCGCCATCGAGCTGGTTCGATTTCCTACCGCACACGAGACGGTTGCTCGCCACCTGCTCGGCAAGACCATCGTCGTCGAGACCCTCGATGATGCCCTGGCGATGGCGCGGTCGGACGTGTTCGGTCATCGCTTCGTCACCCGCCGCGGCGAAGTGCTCGAACCGGATGGTCGCGTCAGTCTGGGACCGTCGGGGTCCACGGCGGGGCTGATCTCGCGGAAGAGCGAGCTGCGCGACATCGAGGTGCAGTTGAGCGACATCGACGGGCGGATCGTGACCCTCACGGACCAACTCAATCGCAATGAGGCTGAGGTCAGCCACCTCGACGGCGTCCAGCAGGAACTTCGCACCGCGATATATGAATCGAACACCGCGCGGGTGGAGGCGAACGCGGCGCTGCAGAACATCGCCGAGACGGTTCAACGGCTCACGAACGAACAACCGCTCATCGCCCGCGAGGTCGCCTTCATCGAGCAGCAGATTAACGAGGTGTTGGAGAAGAGCGCCGAGGGCGGGAAATCGCTGGAAGCGATCGAGGCCGAGAACAAGGAGCGGGAGCGACTGGTCGCCGAGCATCAAGACCGCATCGACGCCGTGGTGGGCACTCGCCGCGAGGTGCAGGAGCAAGTCACGCAGGCCAAAGTCTCCGCCGGGCAACTCACCGAGAAGCGGGCCGCCGCCGCCGAGACGATTAACACGCTGCGGCGAAGCATCCTCGAAATGGAAACGTCCGTCGTCGCCGCCAAGCACGACATCGAACAATGTGAGGGGCGAATCGCCGACGCGGAACACGCCATGGCCGTCGCCCGCGAGCAATCGACCTTGCTCACCGCGGAAATCCAGAAGCTGGAAACCGCCGCCGTCGAACTGCGCAAGCAACGCGACGATCTCCGGCAGAACCTCGAAACTCTGACCCACACGGTGAAGACCGTTCGCAGCGAGCTTGCCGCCGAGGAAGCCCGCCTGCATGAACAACAGATGTTCCTCGCCCAGACGACGGTCCGCCGCGATGAGCTTGTGGCCCGCATTATTGACGAGCTGGGCGTCAACCTCTCCGAGCGCTACATGCAGTACGAGCATCAGGAGCAGGACTGGGCAAAGGTGGAGGCCGAGATCGTCGAGCTGCGCGGCAAGATGGAACGCCTCGGCAACGTCAATCTCGACGCCATCGCCGAGTTGGAGGAGTTGGAAAAGCGACATTCCTTCCTGGCCGGTCAGCGTGACGATCTCACCGAGTCGCATCGCCAGCTTGAGCAACTCATCGCCCGGCTGAACGAGGAATCGCAGGAGCGGTTCAAGACCGCCTTCGAGCAAATCCGCGAGAACTTCCGCGCCTTGTTCCGCAAGCTGTTCGGCGGCGGTCGGGCGGACATTATTCTGGAAGACCCGGCCAACGTGCTGGACTGCGGCATTGAGATTGTCGCCCAACCGCCCGGCAAGGAGCTTCAGGCGATCTCGCTGATGTCCGGCGGTGAGAAGTCGATGGCCGCGATCGCGTTACTGATGAGCATCTTCAAGACCCGACCGGCGCCGTGTGCGATCCTTGACGAGGTGGACGCGGCCCTGGATGAGGCCAACAACGACCGCTTCAACCGAATCATCAAGGAGTTCGTCACCGAGGCCCAGTTCATCATCATCACGCACTCGAAACGAACGATGAGCATCGGCGATCGGCTGTACGGAATTACCATGCAGGAGGCGGGCGTCTCCACACGGGTCAGCGTGCAGCTCGGCAATGCCAACGTGGCGTAGTCCGCCGTCCATTGACGGCGGGCGTGCTTCTGCTACGCTCGCTCAATAAGACCGACTGGAAAGTCGGTCCCACAGCATAAGACGGCAAAACGATCATCATGAAGATCGGGTTCAGTTCACTGGTTTGCCCCACCTGGGATTTGGAGACCATCGTTGCCAACGCGGCGAAGTTCGGGTTCCAGGGGGTGGAGCTTCGAGGTCTTTGCGGCGAGTTGTATCTGCCCCTCGTGCCCGACCTTTCCCGCGACCCCGAGGGCGTGCGGCACCTATTCGCGGAGAACCACATTGAACTCGTGTGTCTGGGCGCGTCGGTAACGTTGTCGTCCAAAAACTCCTGCGAGGTCGCCAAGCAAAAAGGCGTGGCGATCGAGTTCATGGAGCTCGCCAACAAGGTCGGCTGCCCGTACGTCCGAATCTTCGTCGGCGAGGCGGACCGTTGGGACAATCAGCGGGCCGCCCTTGCCCGAATCGCCCAGGCGTTGATTTCGCTGGCGCCCATCGCGTCGCGGTTGGGCGTCACTCTGCTGGTGGAGAACGGCGGCGACTTTCCGGGAAGCGCGGAACTGTGGTTCCTGATTGACGCGGTCGGCCGCCCGGCGGTGCGATGCTGCTGGAACCAATGCAACGCGATGACGATTCGCGAGCGGGCCACCAATTCCATCCCGCGGTTGGGCAACAAAATCGGGATGATCCACGTTTGCGACGGGAAGTTCGATGAGGCCGGCGCGCTGCTGAGCTACACGCCGCCCGGTCAAGGGGACGTTGAGGTCAAGCGCCAGATCGATTTGTTGAAGGGACTGGTCTACGACCGGTACCTGGTGTTCGAGTGGCCGAAGCTGTGGGTCGATTCTTTGCCGCCGCCCGAATCGGTGCTGCCGGACGTGGCCAAGTTCCTGCGCGAAACGATCGACGCCAGGCAACCGATCCTTTCGGCGTACAAGGGCGACAAGAACGCCCCCAAGTTGGCCCCGCGCCGCGGTTCAACCAGCGCCGCCCCATGAGGCTCTGCTCCACAGGGACTTGAGGATTCACATCGGTGATGGTCGTCGTGGACGCGCAGGGCTGGGCGGCGGAGTGGGCCGAGCCGCTTACCGCCGTGCTGCTCGCCGGCGCCTTGCTGAGCGCCGTGTGTGCCCGCCGACTGCCTCGCGGCGGCGCATGGGTCGGGCTTGTCTTCTTCGTGAGCGCGGCGGCCGCGACCGCGTCGATCCGACTTCGCAACTCAATCCAACCACCCGCGCAGCACGTCGCCTGGTTGTGCGCCTCGCTGTGCCTCTTGTGGTCCGTGGTAACCGCCGCGGCGACGGCGAAGGGAGGACGGGCGGCGGAGGTTCCGTCTTCGCCGAGACTCCCCTTTATTTCGCTCGGTCGTTTGGCGGCGGTGTTGTTCGGGGTCGTGACGGCCATTATCCAATCCGTCATCCTGGTCATGCGGGTCATTTACGTCGGCGTGGACCTCGTCCACGGTTACCCCTGGGAAGGCGCGCGTGACTATGGATTCGGACCGCCCGGGGCATGGAGTCTCGCCCTTCTTTTCCTGTCCTGTGGGGTTGGACTTCTCTCCACCGGCGAGCGTCGCCTGGCGACGGTTCAATTATGGACGGCAGTGCTGCTCACGCTCTGGGCGTGTCTACTGATTCCCCCATTTCGGATTCACCTCTCCGGCGCTTTCGAACGGACGGGCGGTACGCTGCTGCTGCTTGCGTCGTTGTCGATGGTACTGACGGGGGCGATCATTATCGACGGGGGCTTCGAGCCTCGACGGAGACAGCGGCTCATCCGAACCGACCCCGATGCCCTGACAATGCCGCGCAGCGATGCACCAGGATTCCGTGCCAGTTGCGGAGTGCTGGCCATGGTCATCATTGTATTGACGTGTTATCATTTGCTCGTCCCCCTACGGACGACCTGGGGAGGGTTTCGGGGATCCACGCTCATCGCCTCCCTAGCGAGCGCCGTCGCCGCGGGGGGAGGTTTCCTGTTGTTGGGACGTAGTTGGAGCGGAAATCTGGCGGATGCGTCGTTGGGTCTGGCATCTTTCGGCTTTTGTGGACTGGCGATGCTCGCCGTTCCCGGCCAAGCGATCTCACTGGCCGACCGATACCCGATGATGTTCAACGCCATGATCGTCGGACTGACCTTCACCACCGGACTATGGACCTGGCTGGCGTGCGTCTGGGACCAGCAGCTCGACCACGGTGAGGCATGCACGACGGCCGGTCGACTGATTCCACACGCCAAACGTTTCGCCTTCCTCAGCGCCGCCCTAGCGCTGGTCGCGGGGGCGTTGATGACCTATTGGCCTCGGTTGCCCGCTATTGCGAGCATGGATCATTCAATCGGTCGGATCACGGCCGGGTTCTCGGCCCATTTGTTCCTGGTCCTGGTGATGCTGTGGTGTTCGCGGCGACTGCGCCGGCTGACATTTCACCTGTTGACGGTATTGGCCGTGGTCTCGACGGCGGGGTTCATCATCATTCGGATGGTTCCCTTCGCGTCGCGGCTGGGGTAGTTCAGGCGAGCCGGGAGATTCTCATCCGTGCGGACAGGTCGGGTCGAACGGTTGCTGAAGTTGATGCAGGCCCTGCAGTCCGGTCGTTCCGCCGGCGTCGAGGATTTGGCCCGTTTGGTCGGGGTTTCCCGGCGAACCGTCTTTCGCGACATCGAATTACTCTCCCGTGCGGGCATTCCGTACAGCTTTGATCGGGTGACGAAGAAGTATTCCGCGGCGCGAACCTCGTTGCTGCCGCCTGTCGCCCTCACCCACGCGGAAGCACTCGCTCTCATGTTGGCCGCACGCTCGTTGGTGACGCGTCCGTTCGTGCCCGACCAAGCGGCGGCCGTGTCCGCGGGACTCAAATTGGAGAGCATGTTGCCGACGGCGATTCTCGACTTTTGCGGTCCATTGCTGGAGCGGACGGAAATACGGCCCGAGCCCGCTTCCGACCCTACGTCCATTGTGGACACGTTGCCCATTCTTCAGACTGCACTGATGCAACGCTCCAAGGTGTTCGTCCGTTACGATTCCTATTTCGAGCAAAAGGTGATCGACGTTACGCTCCATCCTTACCGCCTCGCGTACATCCATCGGGGATGGTATCTGATCGCCTACAGTGAGCCGGTGTCACGGGTGCAGACTTTCAAGGTGGAGCGAATCCTGCAATTGAAGGTTCTGGAGGCCAAATATCGTCCGGATCCCACTTTCAATCTCGACGATTATTTCGGCAATGCCTGGCTGATGCTCCGAGGGGACAAGCGCTACCACGTGAAGATCCGGTTTCTCAAGATGGTGGCGGGAAACGTTGATGAAATCCTTTGGCACAAGACGCAGCGAACGACCTTCGAGCAGGACGGGTCGCTGCTTTTCGAGGCCGACGTCGACGGGATCGACGAGATCGCCTGGTGGGTATTGGGATACGGCGACCAGGCCCAGGTGCTCGCACCGCCCGAACTACGCGAGAAAGTCGCGGGACACGCGGAGCGCATGCAACGTTACTATCACGGGGACCGGCTGAACCGAGGGGGGAATTGACGATTGCCGATTTCCGATTGCCAATTCATCTGAGGAGCGGGCCGTCGTTCGATCGTGAAATCGGCAATTGGAAATTGGCAATTGGCAATCGTGAGGCGGGGCAACTGAATGCGTGCGGTCGTTCAGCGGGTCAGTCAAGCCTCGGTCGCAGTTGAAGGCCGGGCTGTCGCTTCGATCGGGCGCGGACTGTTGGTCTATCTCGGCGTCGCGGCGGAAGACGGCGACGCGGACCTCATGTACGTCGTGGATAAGGTGCGACACCTCCGCATTTTTTCGGACGAGAGCGATCGAATGAATCTGGACGTCTCCCAATCCGGCGGCAAGGTGCTCGTGGTCAGCGCCTTCACGGTCCAGGCCGACGCCCGGCGCGGGCGGCGACCGTCCTTCGAGTCAGCCGCAACGCCCGACCGCGCTCGCATCCTCTATGAGTTGTTTTGCGATGCACTCATCCGAAGCGGCGTCGCCGTGGAACGAGGCTCATTCGGCGCGATGATGGACGTCCAATCCGTCAACGCCGGCCCGGTCTGCGTCGTACTCGATTCGCGAAGGCTGCTCTAGTCTAGTACCGGTAGTGTTCCGACTTATACGGTCCGTCGATGCTGACGCCGATGTAGTCGGCCTGGTCGGGACCCAACTTCGTCAATTTCGCGCCGAGCTTGGCGAGGTGCAGTCGGGCGACTTTCTCATCCAAGTGCTTGGGGAGCACATAGACTTTCTTCTCGTAATCGGCGGCGTTCTGCCATAGCTCCACCTGGGCGATCACCTGATTGGTGAAGCTGTTGCTCATCACGAAGCTGGGGTGGCCGGTGGCGCAGCCGAGGTTGACCAAGCGCCCCTCGGCAAGCACCAGGATGCAGTGCCCGTCGGGGAAAATCCATTTGTCCACCTGCGGCTTGATGTTTTCCTTGCGGACGCCGGGGAAGCGCTTCAATCCGGCCATGTCGATTTCATTATCGAAGTGTCCGATGTTGCAGACAATGGCCTGATTCTTCATTTTGGCCATGTGCGAGGCGAGGATAATGGCCTTGTTGCCCGTGGCCGTCACGAAGACGTCGGCAGTGTTCACGACGTCGTCAAGGGTCAAGACCGTGTACCCTTCCATGGCGGCCTGCAAGGCGCAGATCGGGTCGATCTCGGTGACAACGACTCGACACCCCTGGCCGCGGAGGCTCTGGGCACAGCCTTTTCCGACATCGCCGTATCCGCAAACGACGGCGACCTTGCCCGCGAGCATCACGTCGGTCGCACGCATGATCCCGTCGACGAGCGAATGACGGCAGCCGTAGATGTTGTCGAACTTGCTCTTAGTGACGCTGTCGTTGACGTTGATCGCGGGAAAGAGCAGCGTGCCGGCCTCCTGCCGCTGATAGAGCCGCTTGACGCCGGTGGTGGTTTCCTCGCTGACGCCGACGACATCCTCGACCATGCGGTGCCAGCGCTTTGGATCGCCGTTCGGAGCCGTGGGCGCCAGCCCACGGACACGGTGCGTCACCGGGCTAGCGCCCGGTGCTCCGATAAGCTCCTCGCGGATGAGGGCGAGGATGACGGCCTCTTCCTCATTGTCGGCGCGGTCGGGATCGGGGAGCGTTCCCGACTTGGCGAAAGCGTTCTCGGCCTCATAGCCCATGTGGATAAGCAGGGTCGCGTCGCCGCCGTCGTCGACGATAAGGTTGGGCCCGCCTTCGGGGAAGAGCAGAGCCTGGTTGGTACACCACCAATAGTCTTCGAGCGTCTCGCCCTTCCAGGCGAAGACGGGGACGCCGGCCTTGGCGATCGCGGAGGCGGCGTGGTCCTGGGTGCTGAAGATGTTGCAACTGCACCAACGGACGTCGGCGCCAAGCTCGGCCAGGGTCTCGATGAGCACGGCCGTCTGGATGGTCATGTGCAGGGAGCCGGTGATGCGTGCGCCGGTCAGCGGCTTGCTCGGCCCGTACTCCTCGCGGATGGCCATGAGCCCGGGCATCTCGTGCTCGGCCAGGACGATCTCCTTGCGACCGAAATCGGCCAGACTCAGGTCCGCTACTTTGAAGTCTTCAACGATGGTTGGCATGTCCCACCCCCGATACATCCCGTTAAGCAAATCCAGCGTAGTCAACCTTATCGCATGTTACCCGCGGGCCCACAAGAGGTCGAGATGGATCCCGGCGCGCAGGGACCGTCCCCACGATTGACGAGCGGCGGGACTCTCCGTAGAGTCCGAGTCGGCTTTTGGTTTCGCCCGTCCCCAAGCCATCTGTGCGGGTCCGAGGCGGGTCGATGGTGATGGACGGACGGTTCGGATTCGGTGTTTGCGGTCGTCTCCGACATTCACGGCAACCTCGAGGCCTTCGAGGCGGCGCTCAACGACATCGAACGGCGTTCGATCAAGTTGATCTACTGCCTCGGCGACATCGTGGGCTACGGGGCCAGCCCCAAGGAGTGCCTCGACACGGTGATCGACCGGTGCGAACTGTCGCTTTGCGGCAACCACGACCAGGCCGTCTTCTACGAGCCGACGAATTTCAACATCGGCGCGGAGCGCGCCGCCTATTGGACGCGGCAGGTCCTGGAGGACGAACCCAACAAGGCCAAACGCAACCGCCGATGGGAGGTCCTAGGCCGCCTACCCATCCGCCACGAGGCCAACGGCCTGCTTCTCGTCCACGCCTCCCCGCGGCGACCGGTCAATGAATACTTGTTCCCCGAGGACGTCTACACCAACCCCGGCAAGATTCTCGACAATTTCAAGCGCCTGGAGGAGCATCATCGGGCCTGCCTGGTGGGTCACACCCACGTCCCCGGAGTCTTTCTCGACGATCCTTGCTTCGAGCCGCCGGACGAACTCTCCGAGGTCGGCGTCTATTCCATCACCTCCGACGAGAAGGCCATCATCAACGTCGGCAGCATCGGCCAGCCGCGCGATCGCGACCCACGCCTTTGCTACGTCGTCGTCTATGAGAAGGGCGAGGCCCCCGAAGGCTATGACCCGCCCGAGGTGGGCGAGGGCGAATACTGCGTGACCCTGGAGTTCATCCGTCTCGAATACGACATCGAGAAGGCCGCCCGCAAAATCTATGACGTCCCCGAACTCGACGACTTCCTCGGCACGCGTCTCTTCGAGGGTCGCTAACCCATCGCGGAAACATAGATGGAAAAACAAGACACTCTCCGTAACCTGCTGATCGCCGGGGCGGCCTTCGTGCTCATCATGGCGATCGGCCCGGCGCTGCTCCCGCCACCGCCCGCGAAACCTCTTCGAACGCCCGATGCGCTCAGGCCGCCCGCGGAAACATCCGGTGTTCCCGAACAGCCTGCGGGTGCTCCCCGGCCCGACGCGGAACCGCCGACGGAACTCGCCACGGGCGAGACAAAGAAGCCGCCGACCCGCTCCCCCTTCTCCGTCATCGAAGTGGATCACGCCGAGCAGCGCGTCATCGGCGCCTCAGCCGACGACGGCGTCGACAAGAGGCAGCCGCCGCCTCCCTTCCGGATGCGCCTCGTCCTCTCGAACCTCGGCGCCTCCGTCGAATCGGCGTTGCTGACGGATCACGCCGCCAGACTCAAGTCCGCCGAGCGCTACGCACTCCTTTCCCCGGTGACGCACGGCGACGGTCAGGCCTACCGATCGCTCGCCGTCGAGAAGATCAACATCGACGGCGTCGATGTTCCGCTGCACGACAAACGCTGGAACGCGGGGGAGGTCGAGGAGTTCAGGACTCTTGGCAACGAGGAGGCCCAGAAGGTTGCCTTTTGGATCGACATCGCCCACCAGGGTGAGCCGGCGCTGCGGGTGACGCGGACCTTCGTGCTCCCACGTCAGGCGGAGGCGCTTGGTCGGCACGATCTGCACTCAGACATGGCCGTGCAGAACCTTTCCGGAACGGAGCGCCGCGTCGTCGTGACCTACCGCGGACCCCTCGGCATCGGTCAGATCAGCCCCCGCGGAGGCGACCGGGGCTTCGTCTTTGGCCTGTCCTTGGCCGACGGACGCATAAGTGGGACTTCGAAGGCCGAGGCTAGTGTCGCCGGGAAACAGGCTGTCCAACTGTACACCCGCTCCAGCGCCGACCCCGATCAGCGACTCTCCTGGGCTGCAATCGCGAATACCTATTTCACCTGCACCATCGCCCCGGTCGAGGCCGACGGCAAACGCGTCGCCCAGAATATCGACGCCCTCTTCGCCTTCGACGCCGACGGCGACCCCATGACCACCGACGACGCCACCCTGCGCTTCGTCACCGCCGCCGCTTCGCTCTCCCCCCAAGCGACGCTCACTTACTTCGCCGACGTGTACCTCGGCGAAAAGGACGGCCGCGCCTTCCGCGAAATCCCCGAGTACCGCGACCGCAACTATTACGTTCAGATCTCCCAGGGGTTCGGCTCATGCACCTTCAACTGGCTCGTGGAGCTGATGATCTGGCTGCTCAACGTCCTACACTTCGTCGTCCGCGATTTCGGCGTCGCTATCATCATCCTGGTTCTCATCGTTCGCGCCATGCTGCACCCCCTCACCAAAAAGGGTCAGGTCAACATGGTGAAGATGCAACATCGCATGGCCGAAATGGCCCCCAAAATTGAGGAGATCAAGAAGAAGTACGCCAACGACAAGGCCCGCATGAACCAGGAGATGATGAAGCTCAACATCAACCCGGCCGGTCAGTTGATGACCTGCCTGCCGATGTTCATTCAGATGCCCATCTGGGTCGCCCTTTTCCTAAGTCTCTCCAATAACATCCTCATGCGACACGAGCCGTTCCTGTTCACCTGGGTCAAGGACCTCACCGCCCCCGACGCCCTGTATCCCTTCTCCACGCCCCTTGTCGTGCCGTTCGTCGGCTGGCACATCGCGTCGTTTAATCTCCTCCCCCTCCTGGTCTCGGTCTTCATGTACCTTCAGCAAAAGACCCAGCCCAAGCCGCCGCCCAATCCCAACCTCAGCGCCGAGCAACGCCAACAGCAGGAAATGATGCAGAAGATGATGCCCATGATGAGCATCATGATGCTGTTGATTTTCTACAACATGCCCAGCGGCCTGAACCTGTACATCATGTTCAGCTCCCTGTTCGGCTGGCTCGAACAAATACGCATCCGCCAGCACATCAAGGAGCAGGAAGGCGCCGGCACGCTCCACGTCACCCCGCGCAAACCCGACGACGACTCGGTGATCGGCCGCCCGCGAAAACCCGGGAAGCCTTCCTTCTTGGAACGCATCCAGAAAATGGCCGCGGACGCCCAAAAAACTCAGCGCACGCACCGTGCCAAGCCCCGCCGATAGCTCCCCGATCCGCGGGTTTCAGCCTACGCGCTCCGACACGTCCTGCGCGATACGCACGTAGAAACTCCGAACGTCGCGTTCAAATCGCCGCGGCGAAAAATCCCCTGCGGACATTCTCGACGGCGCCCACCATCCGATCTGGTTGAGGTGGTCCCACGGCAACGCTCCCTGAAAATACTCGTGCTTCCATCGAGCCGAGCGCAGCGGCACAAGCCCGTCGTTCAGCGGTTCGTCGTACCGGTATCTCAAGACCAGATAAGTCGGCTTCAGAACAATAAACGTTGGCCAGAACGTCGCCTGCCCGCCCCAGGTTCGATAGACCACGCCGTTGCTGCGTTCCAGTGTTTCCAGCGCCTCATTCCGTTCCGCCGCGGCCTCAGTGGTGAGGTCGTACAGGCCGGTGACGTCGAGTCCGATCCGTAAGAGTCGGGCGATCAACCATCGCGACAGCTTCCGGTTGGTCACGCACCAATCCGCGGCCTGCGTTCCGTGATGCGGCGTCCCGATGGTCGTCAGGCTGGAGACCTTCGCCGCGTAGCCCAACTTGGCGATCATCCATCGCGCGTCCAACCCCCCCATGCTGTGGGCGATGATGTGGACTTTACTCCGACCGGTGAGGGCGAGAACCGAATCGACTTCGCCGCCGAGGTTCTTCGCCCGCTTCTCGACCGGTCCGGCCCAATCCACCAGCGTGTGATGTGCGGAGAACCCGGCCTCGTTGAGCGCGGCCCGAATCCTCTTGTAATAGTGCATCCCTTCGCCGACATGCGTCGCCGGCCATCGCCACGGGGGAACGCGATCGAACCGAGCGATTCCGCAGGCCAGCACAATCGGGTAGGAATCGGCTGCCGACATCACCAAACGCCCCGAGCTGCGGGTTTCAGGCGGTTTGGGCACTCATGGGATTTCCCGTTCGATCGCATCGACCACCGGATCGAGCGACGCCTTCGGAACCTTCACCACCGCCGACCGATAGGTGTCCAGTTGATCCACGAACTCATGAATGGCCTCCGTGCTGAGCCGATCGACCCATCGACCCGCGCCCAGCTTTTCGACGTGATAGGCGTTGACGGCTTGTTCATATTGCTGGGCGATGGGGATGAGCAACATCGGTTTTTCCAGGTGCAGGCATTCACAGGCCAAGCTGTGCCCCGCGGACATGATGACCCCGGCGCAACCGGCCAAGTCCTGGAGGAACCCATCCGGCGTCGTTGGTTTGTACGTCACCTGCCCGCGCTGTCCCGCAATCTGGAAGCCGTACGCGCGGATGGGCATCCGCTCGTACCCCTCCAACGTCCGTCGCATGGCGTCGTTCTCCCCGCCGGCTCCTTTGTAGGCGAGGAGGAAGTCCCCGGTTTCGATCGACTTTTCGTAGACCTTCGGGCGCAGGATCGGGTCCACCAGCGTCGTGGGATGGTAGCGGACGGAAGCGCGGATGAAGGTCGGGATCAAGTACCGTCGCGCCCCGCCGTAGAGCAGCCGGATCGTCAGATAGGCGTTGAGAACGTCCCGCGAGAAGCCCGGCGGCCGATCGACATGGCAATGCGTCAGGAGGTGCTGGTTGTCGACGCTGACGAAAGGGATGTCCAGCCGTCGAGCATAGAACGTGGTGAGGGGCTCAAAGTCCGTCACCACCAACTGCGGTCGAAAGTCCCTAAACACCCGCCGGATGGAACTCGTCATCCGGTTCCATTGCGACAGCCCCCGCCGAAGGTTCTCGATGACCGTCCGGCAGTTCTGCGCCCGGCCCTGGTTGTACGAGATGCACAGTCCGAACGCTTCATGCACCAGCCCGGGGAAGACCCGTCCGAGGTAGTCGTTGCTCTTGTTGCTGGTGAGGAACCGCACCTCGTGCCCGCGGGCCAAAAGGGCCGCCCCCACGCTGTGGGCCCGCGTAGCATGGCCGTACCCATCCCCGTTGACCGCATAGAGAATCCGCGCCATCCGTACAAAGTGGTAACCCTTTGCTGCGAGATACGCAACTTTGAGAGCGGAAGCCCTTGGTCGTGAGTGGCCGGCGCCCGCTGAGAACCGGGAGCGGGAGCGAGCGGACCCATCAGAGCCGCGAGCGCAAGCTCGCGGACCCCATCGTCCCGGCGCGCCGGGAGCAGCGAGCGGACCGAAAACGCCGAAATCCAGCGGTTTTGGGGCTTGTATTGGTCGGGCGGGCGACGTGGGAACGCCAACCGACCCTCGGACCGTGAATTTTTTGGGCTGAGGGGTCGCTTTTTCCTTGCCCGTGGTTGCCTTTGCCGCTAAACTGTGTCCTTACGCGTCGGTCCGTACGGTTACGGACCGCCCCATCCGATCCAGCAGTCGAAAGGGAGAGAAAATGTCGCCTCGCCAAAGCGCGTTCATCGTCGCCAGCGTCATCCTGTCTTGTCTCGGAGTCGCCCACCTGGCGTTCGCTCAGGGTCGAGCGTCGGCCCAATCCGGGTCGGTCGTGGCCGGAACGCCGCCGACGGCCGTGATGAAGGTCGTGCCGGTGGCGGCGAAGGTCGGGTCCTATCCGCCCGGCACGACGATCGTGGGCAACGAGCTAGTTGCTGTTGCCTGGGCGACTGAACGGGACCAGCCGGGAGCGGCGGTCGCGGCTTCGCCAGTTGCTTCAGGCATGAGCACGTGGTTCGGAAGGCCGGTTTTGACAGTATTTGCGACTTTTCGGGCGAATGTGGCCT
>JAZDHF010000148.1:0-12918 GCA_043806315.1 Planctomycetota bacterium
TGCCGGAACTCAACACGGACGTCAGCGCGTCGGACATTGTGGCGGTGGTGGACGCGTATAAGGGCTTCGCCTATCCGTACGGCGGTCCGTGCCCGTGCCCGTCGCTGGTGACCTGCGGGGCTACCCCGTGTTCGGGTGCGGCCACATGCACCGGCTCGGGGCTTCCCGGCCTTGGCGCCGAATCCATGTGCGTGAAGACGTGCAGCGTCAGCGGCGCTCCGTGCATCGACGCCACGCACTGTCCATCGGGTGAGACGTGCGGCACTCCGTACTGCCGCGACAAGTGCGGGCGGTGCAAGTAGGCGGGAGATATGGATGGTGTGAGAAAAACACTCGGGGCGTTGGGCGGGCGTCGCGCCCGCCCCGCCCCGGAGAATCGCGAATAAACGGCATTCTCGGGTATAAAAAAAAAGCTGTATTCTCAGCGCTGGAGGGCAGGTCATGGCGTGTGGTTTTGGGTGGCGGACGGGCTAACCGGCCGGCTCGCGTCGTCGCGGGGTTTTAAAAAGGGCTTGGAATGGGAGTTGGGTGCAGAGTTTCGAGGATGAACGTGCTTTACAAGAGGATTCTTAGGATTGTCAATTGGGACATGGGAACGTTTCCCCTTTTGGAGGTATGGAAAATGAAGAAAGGTAAGTTTGATGGTTGTTGGCGCCCGTTGCTGGGCGTCGTAACTGTGGGAGCCCTGGCGCTCGGCGTCAGTGCCCTCGCCGCGCCGCGGCCGGTCGACGACTCCGCGGTGCGTGGAACGAACAAGGGTAAGACGGAGGTGACGCGCCTGGTCACGGGCAATCCGGCGCATCTGCAATCGGTCGTGGCCGCTTATCCGACGACGGCGATCCTCGCCATTACGCCCGTCCCGGCGAAGGTCGGCTCGTATCCGGCCGGCACCTCAATCGTCGGCAACCAGATGAACGCGGACGCCGGCGGCTTCAGGGTGTTTCTCGATTACCAGGTTTCGAACTGGGATCCCAACAACGACAACGACCCTCAACTGAAGTCCTACCAGATCCAGGTTGACGCGGCGGGATTCATGGGCGCCGTTGCCGTTCCGCCGAACGTCGGGGTGAACCTCGCTTATCCCCTGATCTTGGACCCGGCGGGCGACTACGCCTCGTGCGTGGCTGCCTTCGGCGACAGCTGGGCGGTTTCCGAGGCCACCAATGCACCCTGCACGGCTGCGGGGGTCCCGTTTGCCTGCTGTACAGGCCTAGCCACGGGCACGTGCGTCCTCTGCAAGCCATCCTTCACGGACAGCACGGGAATGGGCCGTCCGGATATGTGGTGCGCGCCTTCCGGGGGCGGTTGTGCCGCGGGCGATTGCGACACCTCCACCGGGAACAACCGGTGCATGTCGGTGTCTAACAGGGGCCAGGGGCATGAGGATCAGGATGGTACTTGCGTGGGCGGCTCAAGGGCCGGGCAGGGATGCAACGTCCTCCCCGCCGTTTGCACGGGCGGGGCTTGTACGGGCCCCAAGCTCCCTACCTACTACGGCGGCAGCATGGTATTGGACATTCCTGCCGGGGCGAAGGGTAAGTACACCGTCAATCTAATGACGGAGGTCGGGACATTCATGGTGGACACTCAGTCGCCCTCGGTAGACATTCCGACGCTTGAGGAGAACGGGTTTGCAGTCAACATCGTGACCGGCTCGTGCTGCCACGATCTGGGGACCGTCGACGCCGGTTGCACCGACAATCTCCTGCGCAGTGAGTGCGAGACCGCGGAGAACGCCCCGTATTTCTGGGCTGCGGGCGACGCCTGTGACGCTCCTCCAGGCCCCGAGGGCTGTAGGCAGTGCCTGATCGTGGGGAGGAACACCGACCCCATGTGCGACGACGGCGACGAGTGCACGGATGATGATTGCACACCGATCTTCACCTGTCTACACCCGCTGATCGCCGGGTTCGACCCGCTGACGGAGTGCTGTGACACGAGCAACGCCGCGCAGACGACGATCAACGACGGCGACGTTTGCACGTGCGACTCTTGCAGTTTACCGTTCAGCCGCGGGATCGCCCTTCATCCCCCGTGCACGGGTCCGTGCAACGACGGCAACCCCTGTACGACGCCGGATGAGTGCGACGGCATACATTCGGAGGCGGACGGCGGCTGCAAGGGCACGGACGTCAACGCCATTACGTGCCCGCCGGAGTGTCCGGATGATCCCCTGGGCGTGCCCTATCCGTGCATCGACGGGAAGTGCTTCTGCACGTTGACACCGAAGGCCACGTTCGTCCTGAGAGCGCTCCCGGCGAAGTCGCCGATGTGCGTAGGCGGCAGCAACGCGGGCTTCCCCTGTAAGGACAATGGGGACTGCCCGCTCGGCACGTGCGATCAGTTCGCGGACGCCCTCGGAGCGAACTGCTTCGACAGCGGTGACAACGGTGAAAAGGTCACGGCCCTCGTCCACCTCGGTGCCTCGGGTGGGCCGATCAACGGCGGACAGCTCCTGATGACCTATGATCCGACCTGTCTGGATTACAACAACGCTGTCTGTTTGACGCCGTACACGTTGACCGTGTATGGGCCGATCGTGAATGAGGTTGCCGGCACGATCTTCATCGTCTGCGGCGTGGATCCCTTCGCCGGCCTCGACGGCCCCTTGGGCAACGTGGACATGGTCTCGCTGAACTTTACGAAGATCGGCGAGTGCAACAACTGCGAGCTGTGCTTCGCGAACAACAACCCGCAGAACAGCTATCTCGTCGATGACGATGGCTACAAGGTGGATATTGAGCCCCAGTGCAAGGAGCTGGCGGCCAAGGGCGACCTGGTGCTCGATGTTCCCGACAACATCAAGGTCAACTCCGACTGCGACGGGCCGACGGCGGTGGTGACCTGGGATGATCCCACCGCGACGTTTAGCTGCGGCACGGCGACCCTGACCTGCCGTGGCGCGTTCGAGAACGGTCTGGTGTGGGGCCTGACCTGCGAGGACGGGCTTAGAGCCGGTCTGCCGTGCGGGATCCCTGTGAACTGCCCGGGCGGTACGTGTGTGAACAAGGTGATGAACGGCGGCGAGTTCCCGCAGGGGTTCTCGAGCTTCTGCTGCTACGCCGCTGCGGACGACAAGTGTGATCAGCACGTCGGCTGTCTCGGCCGTGCCAACGATTGCGCTCGTGACCCGAGCGGCAAGCCGATCGGCTGCTGGACCGTCGAGGTCACCGACCAGACGAGCTTGGACATCCACATCGAGCTCGAACCGGTGATCGCGCACGTCGGGCAGCTGGAGCGGTGCATTGAGTTCTGCATGTATGGGAACTGCGCCGAAGAGCCGATCTGCATCCAGGAGACGGTGGCCTTCGGCGGGCTGTTCAACTTCATCGGCAAGGTCGGGGACACGGTGAAGATCCCCAAGGGCAAGTGGGCGTGCATCACGGCTCAGGATCAGCTCCACTCGCTGCGCAGCAGCGACTACCCGCTGTGCATCGATGGCGTACTGATGGCCTCGTTCAAGGGCGATCCCGATCTCGGCGGCAACTGGTTGATCGGGGGCAACCTGGACGGCTGGAAGAAACTCAATCCGTTGGAGGATCCGAGCCTGGATGTCATTGACATCCTCGACTTCGGTAAGTTCGTGTCACAGTTCGACGTATGCTATGAAGACCGCGCGTACGGGTGCCACGAAGGTCCCCACGCCGACATCAACGGTGACGGCTGCGTGACCATGGCCGACTACAACTTCGTCATCAGGAACTTCATGGTGTCGGCGAAGGATTTGTGCTGCGGACCGACCGCGGCCAGCCTGCCGGGGCCGCTGAGCGAAGTTTCGGTTAGCGAGTATCCTGACATGGCCGTGGCCGACCTGAACGGCGACGGTCTGGTGAACGCGCAAGACATGGATGCGTTCATGCAGGGCGCTCGTCCGACGAAGACGTCGAACGATCGGGGTGGCAAGGGACTGCGCTCCGGACGGTAAGCCGTCAGGAATGCGGAACCGGACATCTCTCCGGTCTAGGGAAGGTTAGGTAGCCTTCCGGAGAGTGGTTCAATCCGAGGCGGCGTATGGCACCCGGTGTCATACGCCGCCTCCTTTGTTGCGCGGGGTCGGGGGCGGCCGGGCCAGCGGGTCGGCGAAGGCCCTCGCCGGGTACGTGTTTAGGACTATAACGCTAATTCAGTGGCGAGTGACGAGTGAGGCCGCTTCAGCGGGCTTCCCCCAAAAGGCCTAGGCCAGCCGTTTTACGGCTGGTCCAGCAGCGCCCCCCATCTTCTTTAGCCCGTTTCAACGGGCTTTCCTCCTCGTCGCATCCGATAAACGCCGAACGGATCTGGGCAAGCCCGTTGAAACGGGCTGCGGGAAACCGACTCCGCCTCGCACCACCAGCCCTAAAGGGCTGGCCTGAGGCCCGCTTGCGCGGGAAAACCCCGTGAACGGGGTTGCCCATCGACTCCTCTTCGCGACAACGAAACATAGCCTTGTAGTACTAATTAGTGTTGGAGGCGAATCGCGGCCGATCCGGATAGACGATTACTCGTGATCGTCCGGTTGCGAGTGATCGCCGGGGGAGCTGATTCGATGAGGCCTGCTGAGCAGGTCGAAGTGGTACGTCCGGCCAAAGACGGTTCGGTCCGTCTCGGAGAGGTGGCCTAGGATTCCCAGGAACAAGGCTGCCAGGACGGCGACCAGGCCGACCCCTACGGCGATCGGGCGCTTCTTGGGATGTCGATGCTTGCCGCGGTCCAGGAGGGGCCAAAAAAGAAGCAGCACAAAGGGCAGCGAACAGGCCAGGATGCCGACGAACGCTCCGTGCGGCCCCTCGAAGTACTTGAGAAGTTGATAGCTCGGCAGAAAGTACCATTCGGGCTTGATGTGGGCCGGCGTGGCCAGCGGATTGGCCGGCTCACCGATTTCCCACGGGGCGAGGACGGCGAGCGTCACCAGCACGGCGAGCAAGAGAACGGCGACCACACCCTCCTTGGCCACGTGGACGGGAAAGAACGGGATCCCCTGCTCCGGCGGGAGGGGCTTTTCCTCGCCCACATCTTCCAGCGTGGCGAGGTTAGTGGCCCGCATCAGGAACAAGTGGACGGCGAGCAGGCCGGTCAGAATCCAGGGCAGGATAATGACGTGGACGACGAAGAACCGTGAAAGCGTCTCGCCGGTGACGGCGTCGCCGCCGCGGAGGAAGTATCTCAGCCATTCGCCGATGACCGGAACCTTGTTGGCCGATTCGGTCCCCACGGTGGTCGCCCAGAACGCGATCTGATTCCAGGGCAGCAGGTAACCGGTGAAGCCGAAGGTGATGGTCACAATGAAGATGAGCACACCGGTGACCCAGGTGAGTTCGCGGGGCTTCTTGTAGGCGCCGAAGAAGTAGGTCCTTGTCATGTGGAGCACGACGGCCAAAATCATCAGCGTCGCTCCCCAGGCGTGAACCTGGCGATACAGCCATCCGAAGTTGACCTCGGCGGTGATGTACTGGATGGACTTATGCGCCGCCTCGGGGGTCGGACGGTAGTAGATCAACAGCAGGATCCCGGTGATCGTCTGGCTGAGGAACAGGAGCAGCGAGAGGCTTCCGAACACGTGCAGCCAACCGGTGTGCGGGGGTAGGCGTTTGTGGACCTGTTTGTCGATGAAGTGCTCCGCGGTCTCGGTATCGAACCGCGCGTCGACGAAACTCCGAATGTGTTTGGATAGACCCATCGTCGAAACCGCCCTAGGCGACGGAGACGTATACCTTCCCGCCGACTTCCTTCACCTTGTACGTCGGCAGGGGCGCCGGCGCCGGGCCCGACACGACGGCGCCGTTCTTGTCGAACACCGCCGCGTGACAGGGACAGAGGAACTCCTTCCGCGAGCCATCCCATTTCACCAGGCATCCCAGGTGCGTGCACACGGCGGAGTAGGCCGTGAAGCCCGTCTGTTCACGGACGACAATCACCGCCTTTCCTCGGACCTGGAGGATGGCGCTCTGGCCCGGCGCTAGGGTGGGCGCGTTGGGGACCTCGACGTCCTCGGAGGCGCCGCCGCGGGCCGCCGGCCAAAGGTACAGCAGCGCCGGCCCCGTCAAGGCCGCGCCCGTCAACGCGGAGCAAAGGCTGATGAGCCAGTCTAAGAATCCTCTTCGCGTGGGTCGCGTATCCATCGGATCCATCCTTGTCATCCCTTCGGGGCTCAGGGCAGGCCTGAGCGAAGCGAATGATCTATCCTTTCGGCGAGGGACCGGAGAGCGGCTTCACGAAAACAGCGTGGAGGGCCTTATACTTGGCGTACAACGCGACCGCAAACAGAATCGCAAAGCCCCAGATGGGGATGAGCGCCCGATAGCGCCAGTGCAAACCGCCTTCGAGGTCGGTTAACTCGGCATTGACCTTGTCGCACACTTTCTTGAGCTCGGTGACTTTGGCTTCGACCGTCGTGTTGTTCAGCGTGTGTTGCAACGGTGCAAGGGCGATCAGGTGGGTCTTGGCCTCCTCGAATTCGAATTGCTGGTTGTCGACGAGCAACACCCCTTGGCCGACCTGGTCCAGATGATGGGCGGTCTGTACGTAGTAGCGCTCGGCGTCGGCGATGGCGTTCAACAGTCCGAAGAGCTTGGGCAGACTTTTATCCTCAGCAAGTTCCTCGTGGCATTCCGTGCAGGTCGGCAGGACCAGGTTGACGAGCTGTTTGGGGTCGGGGTGGATCGTGTCCGCGACCTCGACGGCTGTGGGTTTCGGGCCGGAGCGCAAGAGGTGCGTGTATCGTTCGATCATGACGCCGGTGGGCTTGGTGATCTTTTCGATGCGATGATAATGTCGGCCCTCGCCGCCGCCGTGGCACTGAACGCAGCCTTTGAAGCCGGGTTGAGCGGCATGGATGCTGGTGGCGAAGTCGTCGGACGCGTGCTGGTGGCATTGCCCGCAAACCGCTCCCACGGTGGCGAAGCCCGGCGGAACCGCCGAGTGGTTCCCATGGCACGTCGCGCACGTGGGAGCACCCGCGTCGCCTTGTTCGAGCAGGAGGCGGCCGTGTACGCTCTGGCGGTATTCGTCGACGACCTCCGCCGGCAGATTGAACTCCGCCATCAGCTTCGCGTCGGCGTGGCAGATCCCGCAGATGTCGGGGACGTGGAGGGGATTTGTGCGGCTCTCCGGCTCCCTCCCCGAGAGAATCTCATGGGAGTTGTGGCAATCAATACACACGGCTACCCGATCATCTCCCTTGTTTCGTAGCGTTTTCCCGTGCCTGCTGGTCCAGTATCGGGCGAGTTGGTCGGTGCGGATCCCATAGGGGTTCATGCGTTCGATGTTCGCATGGCACTCGCCGCAAAGTTCAGGAATCTTGGTTCGCTGGGGCTTGCCGGCAAACGATGGGCCGTGGTCGAACACCGCCCTCGTCGCCCTGGGGGCGGATGGGGCCGTGTACCGTTGCAGGTCCGAAGCGGGTAGCGCGTAGGACTCCGGTCCCTGGTGACACTCACCGCAACGGATGGCTTTGTGAACCGATTTCGCAAGTTGGGCGGCCTGGAGCGCGTGGCAGGTGGAACAGGTGACGGGAGCGTCTGCGGCGCGAGACAACCCGGCCAGCCCCAGCCAACCCGCAGCGGATACAACGACCGGAACGTATCCCTGTCTCATTTTTGAGAAGTTACCACGGATGCAGCGGACTACAACCCGTTGATCGCCGCGCCGGTGGAGCGGCAGGTTACGGGGATGAGGCAAGGTAAGTGCCGGGTTTGTTGGCTCGGTGCGGCGGGAACTTTCCGCAAGGGCCCCTCGCGTCGTTTCCCTCGCCGTCCACACGAACGGAGATTGCGTGCTATGGGCGATGCGGCTACCATGCGGGCCGGTGCGTGTTAGCTTGCGTCAATCGTTTGTTCCGTTAGAGTCTCTAACAGAACCGGGAGCGCGAGCGACCGGTTTCGGGTTCTTTAGCCTTCGGGGCTTGGCCCCGCGCTTGCGCTTGGGGTTCTGTTAGATGCTCTTGGTCAGTTTTTGAGGGAAATCAGATGAAATCTTGGGTTAGCATTGGAGTGGGGATCACGGTTGCAGCGGTGGGTTTGGCGGTTTCGCGGGTGAGTTGGGTCGCACCGGCGGCGGCGGATGACGCCGTTGCCACGGCGACGGCCGTTGCTCTCACGGTGGTGGGCGGTGAGGGCGGGAGTTACACCTACATCGGGGCGAACAAGTGCAAGAAGTGTCACCTTCCCGAGCACAAGAGCTGGGCGAAGACGAAACACGCGACGGCGCTGCAGGCGCTCCAGCCCAGCCAGGCGACCGAGAGTAAGGCCAAGCACAACCTCGATCCGAACAAGGACTATTCCAAGGACGCGACGTGCGTCGCGTGCCACACGGTCGGGTTCGGCAAGCCCGGCGGCTACGCGATACCGGATGCCGCCGACGAGAAGGCCGTGAAGGAGTCCAAGGATCTCGCCGGCGTCGGCTGTGAGGCCTGCCACGGTCCTGGCAGCGAATACAGCAAACTACACGAAGAGATCATGAAGTCGAAGCGGAAGTACAAGGTGGACGAAATGTACGCCGTGGGGATGAAGAAGGTCGATGAGTCGGTTTGTCTAACGTGCCACAACGACAAAAACCCGACATTCGACAAGACCGCAAAGTTCGATTTCGCCAAGGAGAAGGACGAAAACACCCACGAGCATACGCCGCCCAAGCAGCGGGAGTAGCGTCAAACGAAGCATTCATGCTTCGGGTGCAAGGCGCCGCGGCGACTCGCCCGCGGTGGTCAGTCGCCCCAACGCTCACGGGCGTTGGGGCTGAGCGGCCGCTCGCCGATGGCGAACAGGCTGATGCGGCGGGTTCCGACGCTGTTGGATGCGAACAAGAAATAGCGGGCGTTGAAGTCCGCGCACGCACACCCGCCCACTAACTCGGACCTCGTCCGTCCCATGCAATCCAAGAACAACGCCCAGTCGTCGCGTTCGACGTCGCAGTCGTCATCGATGCTGCCGATTGACTTCAGCGAACTGGATACCACGGTGCACGGTCTCGTCCGCTTGCGGGTCCTCGCCGCCCTGCAGATGGACGGGCCGCACAACTTCACGAAGCTCAAGAAGCGCCTCAACGTGTCCGACGGCGCCCTGGGAATGCACCTTCAGACACTCGAGAACGAGGCTTATATCGCCGGCCGGAAGGCGTTCGTGCACAAGCGGCCACGGACTACCTATCGCCTGACGTCCAAACGGCGGAGCGCGCTAGCGCGGTATCTCGACGCCATGCGACGGCTCCTCGACATGGTGGAGCTTCAGGAGACGACTCCGCGCGGATGAAGAATTCGCCGGCCGCGATCTCGTGGGCTTGTCTGCCGATGGCGGGTCGAACCCGCCCTACGTTCCGTCACGGGTAATGTTGTACTTCTTGACGCGGTAGCGGAGGTTGTCGCGGCTGATGCCCAGGGCGCGGGCGGCCTGGGATTGGTTCCAGTGATGCTCGTGGAGGGCTTGGACGATCATCGCCCGCTCCTGTCCGCGGAGCGTCGGATCGACGGGCGAGGCGGGCCGGTCGTCGAAATGGGCGATCTCCCGCGGCAGGTGCGAAGGAAGCAACTCCGGGCCGTCGCACAGCAGGACCGCTCGCTCGATCACGTTGGCCAGCTCGCGGATGTTCCCCGGCCAATCGTACGCCCCAAGCACGGTCATCGCTTCCGGCGAGACGCTTCGACGGGCGACGCCCAGTTCGGCGCCGGCCAGTTGCGTGAAGTGGTTCGCCAGGGCGGGGACGTCCGCGCGGCGATCCCGCAGCGGGGGCAATTCGATGGGGAAGACGTTGAGCCGGTAGTACAGGTCGTCGCGGAACTTGCCCTCGGCGATCGCTTCCCTGAGATCTCGATTGGTCGCGGCGATCACGCGAACGTCGCAGGCGATGGTCTGCGTACCGCCCACACGGGTGAAGGCCCGCTCCTGCAACAGACGCAACAGCTTCACCTGCGTCGAGGCGCTGATGTCGCCGATCTCATCAAGAAAGAGCGTCCCGTTGTCGGCTAACTCGAACCGCCCTATGTGCTGGGCAAAGGCACCGGTGAAGGCGCCCTTTTCATGTCCGAACAACTCGCTTTCGAGCAGCGTCTCTGTTAACGCGGCGCAGTTCACGGCCACAAACGCTTTGTTCCCCCGCGGCGACGCGTTGTGGATGTACTTGGCCAATACTTCCTTGCCCGTCCCCGTCTCACCCACCAGGAGCACGGTCGCGTGGGTCGGCGCTACCCGGTCGGCGAGCTTGAGCATGGACTTGACGGGCGGCGAGGCGCCGATGATCTCCAACTTGGGCAGGACCGATTCGCGGAGGGCCAGGTTCTCCTTGCGCAGTCGGGCATGGGCTTGGGCGTTGCGGGCCCCGCACGCGGCGAGGTTGGCGAAGACCTCCAGAAGCGGCAGATCGGTCTCTGGGAACTGGCGGTCGCCGCAGCGGTTCAGAACCTCAATGACGCCGATGACCTCCGATTGGTACACCATCGGCGCGGCCATTAGCCCGCGGGTGTGAAAGCTCAGTTGCTCGTCGATGCCGCGGAAGAAGTCGGCGTTTTGAGAAACATCAAGGATGTTCACGCCCTTGCCGCTCTTGATGACGTGCCCGGCGATGCCGAGTTCCGCCTCGAACTCCTTGCCCAGCAGCGCCGCTCCCTGCTTCCCGACGGCGGCGGCGAAGATGAGCTTGTTGCGACGGCGATCGAGGGTGAGGACGCTGCTGGCCTCGGCCTGCATCACGGCGGCGGCGCTGCGGGCGATCTGGTCGAGCACCACGTCCAATTCGAGGGTGGAGTTGATCGCCGCCGACGCCTCGGCCAGGGCGATCAACGATTCAGGCGGAAAGCTGTGCGCGGTCAGGTCCATGGATCACTCGGCCAAAACCGGCGGCGATCCCTCGGGGCGCCCAGCGGCATTTGCAGTTGTAGGGTGCATTTCAAGGCGCCATTCGGTGTGGTGCATCAAGATGCACCCTACGTTCTGCCCGATAATCGCGGTTCGTGGGGAATGGTCCGTAACATCAGCGGCAATCCGTGAACCATAGGCCGAGCCGGGGCGTAAGCATACAATGAGGCGGTGGATGCGCCAACGGATGAGACGCTCCTGCAGGATTACCTGCGAGGCAAGCCCGGCAGCTTCGAGTTGCTGGTCCGTCGTCATGCGCACGAGCTTCATCAGTTTGTTCTCCGGTTCACCGGGGATTCGGTCGCGGCGGAGGACGTGGTCCAGGAATCCTTGCTCCAAGTCCACACCTCCGCGGCGATGTTCGATCCGGCGCGGAGGTTCAAACCGTGGTTGTTCACCATCGCGGCCAACAAGGCTCGGGACTATTTGCGGCGACGCAGCCGGCGGCATGAGGTGCCGTTCGACGCCCAGTTGGGCGAGGACAGCGACACCGGACGACGGTTCATTCATCTGTTGTCGAACGACAGCGCCGCTCCCGACGAGGAGTTGTTGATCGACGAGAAACGGCGTGTGGTGAGGGCCGTTCTGGAGGCCATGCCGGAAAAACTCCGCGAGGTGCTGGTCCTCGCCTACTACCACCGGTTTCCCTACAAGGACATCGGTGAGATCGTGAGCATCCCGTTGGGGACGGTGAAAAGCCGGCTGCACGCCGCAGTGGTTTGTTTCGGCGAGGCGTATCGCGAGGCCGTTGTGGAAAACGCCAAGCATGGACGACGATAGACGAAGCTGGGAAGAGCTGCTCCTGGACTGGCACCTCGAGCGTGTCAGCGACGAGGAACGCTCGTGGATCGAGGCGGAGCTTCGTCGCGACGCCGAGCTGCGGGCCAAGAGCGACCGCCTCGGGCGGATTCTTCAACCCCTCGACCACTGCCGACCCGGACCGGCCCCGGCCAACCTCGCCGAAAACGTGCTCGCCTATGTGAAGGGTGCCATGGTGCCTCGATCGCCGGTCCCGATCAACGCCGACTTGCGTGCCCCGTCGCGTTCGCCGTTTTTCCGCATGAGGGAGTTGATCGCGGTCGCGGCGTGTCTTCTCCTGCTCGTCGGCGTGGCCGTCCCCGGTGTATCCGAGCTTCGCAATCGGTCTCAGCGGGCCCTCTGCGCGAGCAACCTCGGCTCGATTTTTCTCGGTACGACCGCGTACCAACAGACCTTCGCCGATTCTCTGCCCTTCGCCGGCGGAGTCGCGGGAGCATCCTGGCTTCCCGGCGGTGATGGCGGCGCGACGTACGCGTCGAACAGCCGACATCCGTACCTGCTGGTCAAGCTCCGCCTCGGACCCAAGCCCAAGGATTTCATTTGTCCGGGCAGCGCCGACGCCGAACCGATGGCTGCGGACCAGCTCGCCGGGCATGAGGATTTCGTCGCGGCTCGCAACATCAGCTATGACTCGTTGAACTTGACCGGTCCCTCGCCGCACCTCAGACCCCCTGTAGCCATCGCTTACATGGGCGACGCCAACCCGCTCTTCGTCGGCGCTCGGTTCAACGAGGCCGTCGATCCGACCCGAACCAACTCCCCCGCGCACCGTGGCCGCGGACAGACCGTCCTGTTGCTCAACGGCAGCGTGCAGTTCGTGCGTACACCTATCTACGACTCCAAGCGCGACAACCTGTGGACCATCGGCGACGTGCGCCACTATGCCGGCACCGAGTCCCCCGCCCGCAACGACGACGCCTTCCTGGTTCCGGGGTACCCGGTGACGGACCCCATCGTCCGCGCTCGATTCCACGACCGACAGGGTGCGGGCTTTTGATCTTAGTGCCTATCCCATAATTGTGTGGCGCCGGCATCTTGCCGGTGTTTCCACGGGCTGGAAGCCCGTGCCGCACTTGTTTTCGGGATAGGCTCTTAGAGTGCATCCTAGAACTCCTCTCCCCCGCTGGGGGGTCATACCCATCTTCAACACCGCGAAATCGTAAGTCTTGAGAAACAAAGCACTTATGATCTGTGATTTTCGCCTTGGCACTACACATCCGCTCATGGTCATAAGCTGCCGCTCGGTCTCGTATTCACGGGGAGAAGCGCACGGTGG
>JAZDHF010000149.1:0-19932 GCA_043806315.1 Planctomycetota bacterium
AAGGGCATCAAGATCACCGACCAACAGATGGAAGACATCAATCTACAGCCCCACGCCACGCATCCGCAGTGGAACTATACCATCCGGTCTCGGACGGACCGCAACGCTCGGAAAAGGTAAAAGTTATTTATTGCAGACTCCTAAGTGCACGGAATCGCCTGCATGTCGGCCCCGGCATGTTCCCGGTAGAACCCAAACTTCGCAAGCTCCGGATGAACGCTGCGCTCCAGCCGCTCGGGCCGCATTTCATAGAAAGCTTCACAATAATCCAACACTGCCCGCTGGACCGCAACCTGGTCACGACTCTTGTCTTTGCTCATAATTCCATTCTCACGGCTTCTCAACTGACCGTCCATCGCGCGCACGATCGAGCCAATGCCCACACTCGGCTCCTGCCAGCATGAGCAGTATCCAGTCGATCGGCACGCGGTAGCGAGGCATGTAGGGCACGACATAGTACACTAGCGGAAACAGAGCCAGCGGGAGTAGCACCGCGGCGCGCTGCGCTCTGGACATGCCCGGGAAGACACGCCGCGCCCCCATTGCGGCCAGCACCGTCAATACGGTGATGAATACGGCCACGCCGGGCGAGTGCCTGGGTCCAAACCAGACGTGCAGGAAGCGCGCAGCAGCGAGGCGAAGAAACTCCGCAGGACGAGATCCGACCCACCCCAGGGCTTCTTGCCGAGCTTGGCGCATGTATTCCATCTCCCCCAGTTCAGCCACTAGCCGCGCCTCGCCCTGGTTGACCACAGGATGACGCTGTGCCCGCCCTTCGCGGTGATTCATCGCGGCTTCCTCGGCCGTCGCGCCCTCGTGGTTGCCCATGCGCAGCTCCAAGCCGAAGTTGCTGCGGATGAAGAACCATTCGCCGAAGGCGACATAGTTGCGCAAGGTCCAAGGCGCACAGGCAAGGACAATGCCGAGGACAATCAGCGCCGGGCCGAGTCGGGATCGGCTCCGGCGGGTCGACCATGCCTCGAACGCCAGACAGCCTAGCCACACCGAAAGCAGTGCGGGAGCGAGGTGAAGCGCGATGCCGAAGCCAAGACCGATGCAAAGCGAATTGGCGGACGTCGCATGCCCAGCCTTCCAACGTCGGACCAGCGCTACGAGCAACAGGCCCAGGGCGATCGCGGTCAGGGGTTCGTTGCTTGTCCAACCGACTACCTCTTCGCTCCCTTGATACGGGATCAGCGCCCCAGCCAACCCTCCAATCAGTCCGGCCCGGCGCCGCAAACCCAATCGCTCACCCAGCCAAGGCATCAGGGCGTACATCGTGCAGTAGATTGTGACGTGCAAGAGACAGCGGGCGTAGCCGGCGGCAAGCGTAAAGCCGAATGTCTTGTATAGAAGCGCGACGAGAAACGTATTGAGCGGTAGGGGGTGGGCCGTCGGGCCGGAAGGCACAAGATACGGATCGGCATAGCGCCCCGTCTCATGAAGCGAGAGCGCCACTCTGCCGCCTTCGTTGATAGTGTCTGGGTAGATCCACCGTTGCGGAGTCATTCCGGAGAACAGGATCGTGCCGCGAACGAGGAAGGCGACGAGAAAGATCAACACCCATGTGCGCACCCGAAATCGGTGCGTGCAGCCAAACTCGGTTCGGTTATTCGGTCGCATCGGACATCTCCCAGCTAGCGACCGTTTGACCGGCATTCAACCGACCCAAGTAAGCCGGCGCCCGGCAAGCGTCGCGGATCTGGCTGCAATTCGCGCCAGTTTGCCCGAGGAATCAGCCAAATCTTCTTTCCAACAAATTGGGCACGACGCTTTCTGCCGGACTCCGAACGGGGCCCACTTGTTGCCCCACGAGCATGGTCGGCTCTTTTTGTTCGATCGCGGCGATCACCCACGTTGCGCCGGGCGTGGCGGCACTCGGCCAGATCTTGTTGAACACGATCACGTGCGCAACGGAGAGAACGACAACGGCTAGAGGCATGCGGCGCTGGTTCACGGCGCACACGTCAGGCGTCGAGATACAACTCGTATTCGTACGGATGCGGTCGCCGGGCCATCTCGATCGTCTCGTCGCGGCGCTTGACCGCAATCCAGTTCTCAAGAAAAGACGAAGTGAAGACGCCGCCTTTGGTGAGGAAATGCTGATCCGCGGCCAGCGCATACAGAGCCGCACCCAGGGACAGCGGCAACGGCGTGATGCCCTCCCGAAACGCGGCGTCCTGCCGGGCAATGTCGACGTCAAACGGGCCGAAGTGCCGACTTCTGATGTCGATCTGCGAGGCGATCCCATCCAGCCCAGCCATCAACATCGCCGCCAGCATCAGGTACACGTTGCCCGTGGCGTCGGGTGGTCGGTACTCAATCCTCTTTTCGGGGGGCGAGACGGCGTAGCGCGGAACGCGAATCGCCGCCGAACGATTGGCGATGGAGAAAAACAGGTACACCGGGGCCTCGAAGCCCGGAACCAGCCGCTTGAAGGAGTTAGTGGAAGGGTTCGTCAACCCGGTCAGAGCGCACCCGTGCGTAAGCAACCCGCCGATGTACCGGAGAGCCGTCGGACTCAGGTGCGCGTACGCCGCGTCGCTCGGGTCGAAAAAGAGCGGCTGACCGGCGCGATCCAACTTCTGATGAACGTGCATGCCGTTGCCGGCCTCGCCGAACACGGGCTTGGGCATGAATGTCGCGAGCTTGCCGTGCCGTGCGGCCACGTTCTTGACAACGTATTTGACGAGCATCGCCTGATCCGCCGCGCGAACAAGATCCGCCAGACACACTTCGATCTCGCACTGCCCACAAGCGCCGACCTCGTGATGGTGGTAGCGAACCGCCACTCCCATCTGCTCCAGAATCGAGGATATCTCCGAACGGATATCGTGCAGGCGTTCGGTCGGGGGCGTGAGCAGGTACGCCTGTCGGGGGGCCGCCGGCGTATTGGATCCGTCACTGCGGGCCTCCGACGACCCGATCTCTACGGACATGCGCAACGGTTCGTTCACGAACCGCAGGCTGTCGAAGACGTAGAACTCGAACTCCGGGGCCATCAGCGACTGGTCCGCGATCCGAGTGGAGCGCAGGTACTCGACCGCCCGCTGGGCAACGGCGCGCGGGTCGCTCCCCAGGGGCTCCTTGGTATCCGCCCGCGCGGTCGTGCATATAAAGCTCAGCGTCGGCGCGTGAAAGAACGGATCGACGAAGGCGGCGGTCGGATCGGGAATCGCCACCACGTCGCCGTCTTCCACGTTGGTGAAGCCCGAGCCGGACGAACCGTCGAAGCCCACACCCTCCTCAAAATACGACGCCGGGAAACGCGTCGCGGGAATGGTGATGTGGAGCCAGCGCCCGCCGATTCCGCAGACCTTGAGATCGACCATTTCCACGTGGCTTTTGGCGATATAGTCCAGGGCTTCGGTACTCTTCGAGAACATAGCCGGCATCCTCCGACAGCGGGGGCGGGCTTCTCAACCGCGAGGAACCCTCTTCATCGCCTGGGACCTGCAATTGTCGTGCCGCAACTCACACCGTGCCCCCAACCTTTGGCCCTGACCACGCCACCCCTTCATCCCACCTTCATAAGAGGACAGAGGGGGCCGGCACCGGAGGGGTATTCGGGGTGGACAGGGCGGAGACATCGTGACGCATCCTTTTCCGACAGGCCCGCGCCCGTTGATCCTGGCATCGAAACTCGCCGGTCGAGCGCCAAGCTGAGCCGCCCCACCGCGGCCGGCGCATCGGCATTCCGCAACTCGGCGGTTGGCACTCGCAGCGCTCAACGATCGTCCGCGACAGGCTCCATCTGCTCAGACCGGACACGACCCGTCGAGACGAGCCGTTCATGGCCGTCGTCTCCTGACTGGGAATCGACCGCCTCGGCAACGAGCGGCTGCTCCATCAGGCCCGCGTGGGCGTGACCCTCGTAGTGCGAAGAAAAGAACGGAACACGGTTCAGCACTTTCTCCTGAAACACTTCAAAGTACAAATAGATTACGGGGGTCACATAGAGCGTAATCAATTGGCTGACCGCCAACCCGCCTACGATGACCAATCCGAGAGGCCGCCGGCTCGCGCCGTCCGCACCCCAGCCAAAGGCAATCGGAACCGCCCCCATCACCGCCGCCAACGTTGTCATGATGATGGGTCGAAACCGGTCCATGCTCGCGTCGTGAATCGACTGTTCGGCGGTTTCGCCTTGGGCCACACGTTGAATCGCGAAGTCGACGATCATGATCCCGTTTTTCTTTACAATACCCATCAGCATGAATAACCCGATGAACGCATACAGCGAAGCCGCCTGGCCAAACAGGTGCAGCGTAAGCAGCCCGCCGACCAGCGCCGTCGGAAGCGTGGAGAGCACGGTCATCGGGTGCAGGTAGCTCTCGTAGAGGATGGCGAGAATCACGTACATCACGAAAACGGCCAGCGCCATCAGGATGCTCAGGCTGCGAATCGTGCTGCGGAACGTCAGCGCCTCGCCCTGGAACTCGCCGCGAAGCTGAGGCGGAACGACCTCGCGGGTAACGTTCTCCATAAACCGCACGGCGTCGCCGATCGGCACACCGGGCATCAGGTTGAAGTTGAGCGTCACACTGGTGAACTGGTTCAGGTGGTTCACGGCCTGCGGACCGAGCACCTGTTCCCATCGCGCCACTGCCGACAAGGGAATCATGTTCCTACCGTCGTCACTGCGAACGTACAGCAAGCCGAGATCTTCCGGTTGGGTGCGGGCCATGTCCTCGACTTCCAGAATCACCTGATATTGGTCTTCCGGCCTTTTGATCAGGTATACGTAATTCTGGCTGTACGCGTGGCGGAGCAGGTTTTCAATTTGCGAAGCCGACACGCCGTACATGGCCGCCTTATCACGAAGGATGTCGATCTTCAGGCTTGGCGTACTCTGGTAGAGGTCGGAAATGGCGGTGGCGAATAGTCTGCCCTGTTCCTGGCGAAGACGCTCGAGCAAGTTCCGGCTGACCGCATAGACCTCCGTAGCACTGATTCCGGACAGCGTGTATGCGAACTGCCCGGCCTGGTTCCCAGTGGCGCCCGTCGAGATTTCGAGCACCGGGTTGGGCGCTAGCACGGCGAAGACGCCCGGTACACTCATCGCGATCGCTCCCATTAGCTGCCCGGCCACCACCTGGATTGGAGGGCGCTCGCCCGGCGGGTTCAGAAACGCCAGCATGAATCCCTGGTTGGACGACAGAAACTGGCTGATGCCGGTCGCTGTAAAGGTCATCCTGACGGCTTGGTTGGACTGCAACGCCTCCTCCGCCCGGAGTTGAAACTGGTGCATCTGGTCGGGTGATGCGCCTTCCTGTGCGATCATCAAGCCGCGGATGAACGAGCTGTCGCCGATGGGAAGAAACGCCTTGGGCACAAGGAACAAAAGCCAGATGGTCCCCGCAAGGCAGACCGCCCACACGGACGCGGATACCCACCGGTGTCGCAGGAAAAACCAAAGCGAATGCCCGTACGCCGCGAGCACGCGCCGTTCGACCAAACCGATCGTTCGTTCGACCCACGTCTTCTTCGTCCCCTGTCCGCGCCGGCCCAGAAGCCGCGCACACATGAGCGGCGTGAGCGCCAGCGACACAATCCCACTGGCGAGGATCGCCGCCACGATCGTGACGGCAAACTCGCGGAAGATTCGCCCGATCAGTTCGCCCATGAACACGAGCGGAAGGAACACGGCTGCCAGTGACAGGGTCATCGAGAGGATCGTGAAACTGATCTCCCGCGCGCTACGCACCGCGGCTTGGCTCGCGCTCTCGCCATAGCGCTCCATCCGCCGAACAGTGTTTTCGAGGAAGACGATCGCATCGTCCACCAGGAATCCGACCGCCAAGGTCAGGGCCATGAGCGAAAGGTTGTCAAGACTATAGCCGAGTATGTCCATGGCGATGAACGTGAGCAGCAGCGACAAAGGCATCGCTACGACCGGAATCAACGTGTCGACCGCGCGGCCCAGGAAGGCAAAAATGACCACGACGACCAGCAGAAATGCGATGAAGAGCGTCTCCTTCACGTCCCTGACGCTACGCACAATTGATGCAGACCGGTCGTAGATCGGGACAATCGAGACGGATCCCGGCAACTGCTGGGAGATCTCGGGAAGCAGCATCTTGACCGAGTTAGCCACTTCCACGGCGTTCGAGCCGGTTTGTCGGAAGACGGCCAAGACCACGGTGGCCTTGGGCACCTCCTTGCCGCGGACCCAGAAACGCATTCTCACGCGCTCATCCTGCACGGAATCAACCGCGGTCGCGACATCCTTGAGGTAGATCGGCAATCCGTCCTTGGCGCCGATGATGAGGTCGTTGTAGGCATCGGCCCGGTCAAGCTGTCCTTGGGGCTGCAATAGGAACGTGCGGTTCGGCCCGTCAATCTGACCCGCACCCTGATAGGACGTGCCTTCACGGATTGCGTTTGCCAAGTCGTCGATTGTCATTCCCCGCGTGGCCAGCGCGGACGGATTCCCCTTGATGCGGATCGCCGACTTGGTGCCATAGACCGCGACCTGACTGACGCCGCTCAGAATACTAATGCGCTGCCCGACCTGGGTATTGGCCAGGTCATAGATCTGTCCCTGAGTCATACTGTCGCTGGTCAGCGCGACGTAGAGGATCGGCTGATCGTTCGGATTGGTCTTCGTGAAAGTCGGCGGACTCGGCAAGTCGATCGGCAGACGACCCGTTGCCCGGCTGATGGCCGCCTGCACGTCGGTCGCGGCGGCATCGATGCTCTTGGAGAGTGCGAACTGCAGCGTCAAGATGCAGAACCCCTGCGTACTGCGGCTGGTGATGAGCTGCAGACCGGCGATTTGCATGAACTGCCGCTCAAGCGGCGTGGCGATATTCGCGGCGATGGTGTCCGGGCTGGCGCCGGGATAGCCGACGGCCACTTGGATCACGGGATAGTCGACGGCCGGCAGGTCGTTAACCGGGAGTCGCCAATAAGCGAGCGCGCCGAACAAGACGGCTGAGACGGTGACCACCACGGTCATAACCGGCCGACGGATAAAGAATTCGGAGAAGCTCACAGGTTATGTTTCCGCTCGGGGTTCGGCGGGGCTGGATCACGCCGAGGTCAAGAACGTCATTGCCCCCTAATCCATCGTCTCGCGTAAACCATCGCACTCTACGGCGCGCTGGGCCGGGCGACTGTGGCGACCTCGTTGATCACGTGGACTTTCCCACCGGGGACGACGCCGATGTGCCCGGTGATGACCACCCTCTCCCCGTTCTGCAAGCCTTGTTCGACGACGGTCAGTTCGCCCAAGCGCTGGCCGAGTGTGATCGGGCGGAGCTCCGCAGTGCTCCCCGAAGTAACGACGTAAACGTACGGGCCTTGTTGGCCGACTTGCTGGGCCTGCGCGGGAACGAGAACGGCGTTCTTCTTGGTGGTCAGAACCAGGCGCACATTTACGAACTGTCCCGGCCAGAAGTAATGATCGACGTTGGCGACCGTAGCCCGAAGCCTCACGGTCCCGGTCGCCCCGTCAACTGTGTTGTCCAAGAAAGTCAGTTCGCCTTGGCGTGGACCCGCACGGTTCTCGCTTGCGACCCCCGTCGGCACCGGCGAGCCAAGGGCCATTAACACCCGCGATGAGTCCCCGGGGAGGTCGATTTCAACACGCAAACCTCGCTCCGGCGATTCGCCCAACTCCAGACCACGGGCGGCGATGTACTTCATAACCGTTCCCAGGTCGTTGTCCGTCACGGTGAACTCGGCGTAGATCGGGTCCAACCGCCGAATGACCTGAATCGGTGCGTCGTTCGCCTTCACGACATTGCCCGGGTCGACCGATCGCGCGCCGGCGCGCCCGTCGATCGGAGAGAGAATCTTCGTGTATTCGAGATTCAGCTCGGCCGTCTTGAGCGCCGCCTCGGCTGCCGCAACCTGGGCCTCGGTCACGGCAAGAGCGACTCTGTCGCGGTCAAACTCCAACTGGTTGGCGGCGCCTTGAGACGCCAGGTCTTGCATGCGCTTGAACTCAATCCGCGACAGGTCCAGGTCCGCCCTGTTCTCCGTAAGCGTCGCCGCGGCGGCGGCCAAAGCAGCCTCGAAGGGGCGGGGGTCGATCTCGAACAGCGGGGCGCCCCTCTTCACGTACTCGCCATCGCCTACGTGGGCGGCAACCAGCTTTCCGCCGACCTGCGGGACGATCGACACGACCTCGACAGCCACGGTCTTCCCGATTGCATCAAGATAAACAGGAACATCCTGCGTAATCGCGGTCGCAAGCGTGACTTGGGGCGGAGGGCGGTCGGGCGACTGCGTGGTCTTCCCATCGTCGCGTCCGCATCCGACCCAAGTCAATGACGTAACGAACAAGAAGATCTGCACAGAGACACGCGTCATACGCGTGCAATGAATGCGCGGCATAACACCAATCACGATTCCGTCACTCCCAGTTCCGCCGGGACGGTCATTAGCAGCAGCTTATCGATGACCTTCCGGCGTAACTCTTCCGTCGGCACCGCGAGATTCAAAAGAGTGCAAAGGCAAAGCCCGTCCGTCGCCAGGCGCACAATCGTCGCCGTGGCCGGATCGATCCCATCCGCTTCGAGCCGAGCCTGCCACGCCGCGAACCGCTCTCGGAACGGATCGAGGTAGTGCGGGTCAGTGCCTGCGGCGGCCAGAAGCGCCGTATGAATCGGTTCTTCCTGAGGATCAGGCGGTTCGGCACGCGTGGTCAGGTAAGCGCGGGTGGACGCCCCAGCGATATGTGGATCGCCCGCGACAGCGCGATCTTGTTCTGAATCACACCGTCTCGCCAGTCGCTGAACGACGGCGATGATCAGCGCGGACTTAGATGGGAAATGGTAAAGCAACCCACCCTTACTGACGCCGGCGTCACGGGCTATGGCCTCAAGAGTGAGATTAGCCACTCCGTCGCGCCCGACGACCTTCTCGGCGGAGTCCAGCAGCCGTTCGCGGACCGAGGGCACTGTGTCACTCTGCGGAAACGGTCGCATCACCGCATTGTACCGTCTGGACGGTACAGCTACAAGGGGGGGCCAAGACGAGGGGTCTGGCCGGGTGTAGTCCAACATTATGGCGGTTAGGCGGCTTTGGACTCCCAGAACCGGTTCCACTGGTCGCTGTAGAGTAAGCTGCACAAGGCGACGACGGCGTTGGCGTTCGGAACGAGCCAACGGGCACCGCCGTGTTTGAAGCGGCGTCCGATCACCGTCTTGCACACTCCCTCCACCAGGCCGCTGCCAATGGGCAGCCCACGCTTGAGCCGATCCCGATACCACAGCCCCTCCAGGTTCCCCGTCAGGTATCCGCGCAAGGAAGTGAACGCCCGCCGATGGTCCTCGCTCGTGGCGCCCTCCTCCTCGTGCTCGATCCGCTTGACGACTTCCACGGGGTTACGCTGCGTGAGCGTCTCCAGATGGGAATCCGCCCACTGCCGGGCGGCCGGGGTGTGCTCCCCGTGAAGAACCCGAGCACAGGCGTGCAAGTGCTCGCTGACGTGGAAGATGACGCCCACGACGGCACCAACGGCGGCCTGCGCGCGGTCATCGATATGCTCAACGATGCCCTGAAGGCGGAATCCGTCGAGCACTACATCCGCGACGTGTTCGATCGTTGCGTGGCCCCCAATTCCTGGCCGGACAAGGTGGCGCTGATGCGCGACTTCCTCGCCCGCCATGGCGCCAACCTCTCGCCGGCCATTCAGCCCGATGAGGCGGAACGGTATGCCCAGAATTACGAAGAGCTCGTCCGGGCCTTCACCGAAGCGGTGCGGCGTACATCGGCGATCTTCCGGCGGCTGTAACAGGGGGACGACTCATGGCCAGCAGGTTCGATCGGCTTCTGGAAGCCATCCATCCGGTGCGGACGTTCGAGGAAGTCCAACGCTGCGCCGACCAGGCGATCAACAGCCTACCAATGAACGTGGTGCGAATTGCAAACTTCACGGAGTTCCAAGAATTCGTTGAGAAGGTGCATCGCCACGTCGAGTCCTCCATCTTGCGCCTCATCGGGGGCATGCCGCAACGCGACCTCGCCTTCTCCTGGGGGCAATGCGTCCCCATGCTGAATGAGGCCTTCGACTGCTCCGAGGGGTGGAAACCCGCCTTCGAGATGGCCCGAACCGGCAACGAGGGCGGCCTCCGCGCCGTGGTCTACAAGATCGCGGAAGCGATCTCTCGGCGCTACGCCAAGGAATGGGTTGCCGGCCTGGTCTGGAACTACTGGAACAGTCTCTCCGTAACCAACGGCTCCAGAACGCCTTGCTCCCGAATGCTCGCGGCCAGCGCTTGAATCTCCGCGTCCTGCGGATTCACGGGTCGGTATAGCTTTGCATTTTTCGCCGAAGGATAGATGTTATCAACGCGGACCTTGCGCACATCAATAGCGCCCCGGGTCTTTACGTTGGGGCGGCGTCGTGACTGTTTTGCACGCGGGCGGCGTTTACTCATTCTCTTGGTTTTTCAAAAAAACATATCGCGTCGCGCGTCGCGTCGTGCCCGGCGTCGCCACCGCGAGAACGTTGTCGTGGACAAGCAAGTTGAGCCAGCGGCACGCCCGCATCCGATCTATGTCGAGTAGTTCGGCGACCGATCGGCAGGACAAGAAAAATGGCGCGTCGCCCACCGCGTGCTGTAGCTCCCGGCATAGCGCCGCCAGGACGTTCAGACGGGCTTCGTCATAGTTTTCGAGGGGCGCGGCTTGTGCTCGGCTCAAGGCCCCGGCGAGCGGCCCCGTGCCCTTGGCGTACCGAACACGCGGCCAGCAATACACGAATTGCGACCACGTATCGGCCCAGCTTTCCCCCGATGCGTTGCCGGAAGTGATGAACCATTCGTGGACTGGCCGCTGGAGGTCATCGGGATTCACCGCGTCAGGATTCTTTGCCTTAAGAGAACGGGCCAGGTCGAAAACCCGATCCCCGGAACGGGCCGGATGGACTTGGGTTTTACTCAAACTGACCGATTTCGCCGCGGAGGGAGGTTTCAGAACCGTATAACCTATGCCGGCAGCGGTTTTCCAATCCCATGCCCCTGGGGACCGGATCGTTGGACCCGATTGTTGGCTGGAAACCAAGACGGCGCAAGTCATTGTCACAAAACGAGTTACATCATTATTTCCTGAAAAATCGGTCACTTTGAGGTTTTAGAAGTTGCTACGATCATGCTGTTCTCGGAATTACCCGCCGCTGGCACGTTCCCCCCGGACTGCCGACGGCGGGTTTTTTTTGATCGTCAGATTCCCGCCGCCGCCAGTTCCTTCCGGGCGCGTTCGATCGCCTTGGCGCGTTGTGCGGGCGTCCGGCCTTTAGTGACAGGCGCGCGGCACTTCGCAGCCTCACGTTCGATCGGCGAGGCGTCGGCGGCGCGGTCGGCCTCAGCCAGCGCCACGAAAAACTCGTCCAACGCTTCGCGGGGAATGCCGATCCGCCGTCCCACGCGGACATAGCGCAGTGTCACCGTCATGGCACCACGCTTGATACCCGACTTTGCCCACCGGAAGATGCTCGCAACGTGCGGACGTTTGCCATCCAGGGCCGGTACGGCCTTGGCCGCCTCAGTCAAGCTCAGTATGTCGGACACTCTTGTTACTCCCGCACACTCCGGCGTGTTTCTGCATGTCCGTGAGTGTGCGGTTGCGATTCTCGTAGAGGTGTCCCGCTTGGGTGCGGACTGGGACAAGGCGGGACAGTGTGATTTAGGGGATGATCCGGTCACCGGGGAAGGTGATAGGAAGCACTTTTGCTGCCATTGATTCCAATTGCGGGCGCAGCCTACTCCATCGCCAAAGGTCCGCCTTCCCTTGTCCACCTTGAACATCGGGCGGGCACCCCTTCGCTATGCGGCGTCGCACGGTTTTCGCGCAGGTGCCGGTGTAGGGCGTGACTTGGGACAAACGGACGAGCATATCGGGGGGTTCAATCTCCGTTGGCGGTTGCGAAGTCGCGTCCTTTTCGAGAATGTCCGCGATCGTTCCACAGCCGGTATGACTGAATCGGTAGCGGTTCCATCCGTGTTTCGCAATCATGTAACGGCCCACGGGGTCGAAAATCATCTTTTCGTCAGGTGCTTTGCGGATGCCTAACTTCTCTGCCCAATAGCACATCCGTTCGCGGGGCGCGTCGAGCACGGAGCCGATCATAGACCATGTTTCGCACTCAGTATGAAAGCGATCGTAAACGGCGGACGGGTAGTGTTTCCTCACGTAGTCGTCTATGCCCGTCCGGTCGCCAGCACGTTCCACCGCCGTAACGAGTAGGTCTGCCGACGGGTGCTCGTCGAATCCCCATTGCTTCAAGAGACCATCCAGGACCGCCTTCTCTGCGGAGTTGTAAATGGCAAGGAAGTCAAAGTCGTTAGTGTGGAGTTGCTGCTTCTTTTTGCTTGTCATCTTCTACCTTTCAAGCCGGGCGGCTCGGACACGGTACGTCGGAAGGTAGAAACCGCCGCACCGCGCCCGGGCCTTCACGCGGGGATCAGTCCGCGCGCCCGATGACCGTAGTTTACCCGATCTTCAACGCCACCGCCGCCGCCTTGCTCGCGTCACGCTCCGCGTAAATCTGCGTCACGTCGCATCGGACGTGCCCCAGCATGGTCGAGGTCACGTCCAGCCCGAATTGCTTGCGGAGATTCGTCGCCGCCGAATGTCGCAGTTGATAAGGGAACCACCGGGGAACGCCCGCCCGTTCGCAGGCGTACTGGACCGCCTGTCGATAGCTTTCCGGCGTGTAGCGTTCGCCGAGTGTTCGGCGGGGGTGTCGTTTGACGTTGCTTCCCGGCACGTTGCCGCAGGACAGCGGCGTCACCCGCGCGGCGTGCCGATCCTCGCGTTGCTCGGCCACGGCCTCAGCGGGCGAGAACAGGAACGCTTCCACGCCCCGCCCCGCGAGAAACGGACGCACTACCTCTTGAGCCTTCGGTCCGAGGTAGATCGCCCGCCCGTGACCACGGTAGGCGGTCTTGTGCGTCGTCGGGGCGTAGGTCCACACCTTGCCGGTCGTGTCGATGTCGATGGGTCGCATGATGACCAACTCGCCCGGCCTCGCGGCGGTTAGTAGTTGCAGGTCGATCAGGGCCGCGACTTGGCGGGACAGGTAGGGTCGGATCGCGTCAACGTGCTCTTGGCGGACGGGCTTCACCGGCTCGGACTCAGCGGCGTCGGTCTTACCACGTTTGAGACCGGGGACGGCCCGCAGCGATTCGTAGACGGCCACGGGGACAAGCTCCTCAGCGACGCCCCACTTGAAGATGAACCGTATCCCCTTCGTGAGCCGGTTGACGTATCCGCGACACCGGGGTCGCTTGCCCGCAACGATCAAACGCTCGCGGACGGTCTTCAGTTTCAGGGGTCCGAACGCAGCCACCGGCGTGTCGCCGTACAACTCGACGATCGGGGTCCATGCCGACTTGAAGTGCCCCAGGTCGCGCTTGTCGAGGGCGTCGGCCTCGCAATGGCGGCGGAAGGCGTTGACCAGTTCGATGACCGTCAACTCGGCCTGTGGGACCGAGCGGCGTCCGCCGTTGGCCCCGGACTCGGCGACGGCCCTCGCGTACCGTTGCTTGGCTTCGGGCAGGTCGGCACGGCCCAGGTACACGCGCGGCGCCCGTCGAGGTTGACGTAGCCTTGTCCGGTGGCCTTGTGGACTCGAAACGGTGGGACGACGTTGGGTTTAGCTATCTTCACGGCACAGCCTCCAAAGTAGACGGGTAGGACTACCCGCGTTTCACCTTGGTAATGGCCGCGCCGCGTCACCGCGGGTATTGCAGAAAACGCTGCAATTCAGCCTGTTTTACGCCACTAGCGGGGGCTGGACTCGAACCAGCGACCTCCGGGTTATGAGCCCGACGAGGTGCCAACTGTTCTGCCCCGCAATCATGCGGGCACGGTAGTCCACACGTCGTCCGGTGTCAAGGGAAACGTCGAAAGGACCGGTCTGGCGCGTGCATCCGCCAAACCGAGGCGATTAGGCGTCGTTCAGGACGTGCAATGCGAGTTCCCGCGGGCGGGAAGCGGTTGCAAGCTCGGAAATCACGGTATTGGCGACCAACCGACCCGCACGGGTCAGGGCGATGTGCGTCCCAGTGACGGCGACGAGGTCGAGATCGACGAGCCGCTCGAGCGTGTCGCCGAAGAACTCGCGGGGGTCGAGGCCGATACGCTCACGGAACGCGGCGATGGAAAGTCCCTCGTTGAGGCGAAGCTGCATCATGACCGTTTCCGCTATCAGCATCTCCGCGTCGATCGTTTCCGATTCCGCTTCAGCGCGTCCGTCGCGGTCGATCAAGCGCACGTAGCCCGCGACATCGGCGACGTTCTTATACCGCCGCCCGTTGAGGCATCCCGCCGCCGACGGCCCGACGCCGATGTACGGTTCGTTCCGCCAGTACATGAGGTTGTGTCGGCACTCGCAGCCGGGTTTGGCGTAGTTGCTGATTTCATACTGGCTGTAGCCGGCGGCTTCGAGCGCGTCCATCGTCAGGAGAAACATGTCCGCTTCGAGGTCCTCGTCGCAGGGCGTCAATCGACCGTGCCGGCGCATGGCGGTGAGCCGCGTGCCCGGTTCGTAGGTCAGCCCGTAGCAGGCGATGTGATCCGGGTTCAACTCGACGCCCCGCGCCAGCGACCGCGACCAGGTGTCGAGCGTCTGGCCGGGGATGCCGAAGATCAGGTCCAGGTTGATTTGGCGGACCCCGTGCCGTCGCAACGTGGCCAGCGACGGCGCGATGTCCTCCGGTGAGTGCAGTCGCTCCAGCGTCGCCAGTTCCCCGGGGAAAAACGACTGAGCACCCATCGAGACGCGGTTCACGCCTGCGGAAACGAGCAGCTCGGCCATTTCGTCGTCGACGGTCGCGGGGTTGGCCTCCACCGTGAATTCCTCAAGCCGATGAACCGCGACCATCTCCGCCAGAGACGCCAGCAGCCCCGCGAGTTCGTCCAACGGCAGGATCGTGGGCGTCCCTCCGCCAAAGAAGACGGTTCGCACGTCGTGGGCGGACTCCCGAACCCTGGCGCGCAGCTCTCGCCCCAGGCGATCCACGAGCGGGCGCGAGTCCCGGTCTTTCAACGCGACGGAATAAAAATCACAGTAGCCGCACTTGGTCTCGCAGAACGGGACGTGGACGTATAGTCCGCAGGGTGGTGTCGGAGAAGCGGCCAATGTTCCTTTGCGAGGCATCGTTCGGCGATCCTAGCGGGTCGCCGAACGCCGGTCACCCCGCGGCGACGGTGCATGTGGGGCGGTAGGACTCCCGAAGCGCCGTAAACTCAGCATTCGTCTCTACTTGGACGCGACTCCGATGTGTCGGGATGGCGCACCTGTTCCCACACACGGGGATGTACAAAACTGTCGGTGCGGCAGGCCAATCGCGAACGGAGATGGGCGGGCGGACGGCGTCAAGTGCGATTCGATTGTGCAGTCTCGCGGAAACGGAGGCTTTTGCGACGAGGTCGGTCTCTGAAGAAAAGAGCATGGACCTTGCCGCCCCAAGCCGATTGTGCTAGAGTCCGCTGTCGTGTCGTCGTGTTCCCGACGTGGCGCAGCAATGGTCCGGGAACTCGCGGCAAGCATACCTTGCCGGGACGTTGCGAGGGTAGAGAGGTTTCCCGACAGCGGTACCTTCATCCGAGAGTGTGTGGCGAGAGCAGGTTCGTGGTCCGCGTGCCATCGCGTTCGCCTATCGCGTGTGGGCCTGGGTCAGACGGCTGACCCACGGACGGGACGCGCGCTTGAGCGCGGGGTCGCGTCGGCGGCGAAACTTCAATCGGTACGGTCCGCGGGGCAGACGCGGGCGCGTTCCAGAAACGTGGTTTCCATCGGGACCGGGAGATTCGTGTCCCCCGGTCGATAGAGTCAAGGTTGGTTGCGACAAGAAGGAGCATGAGGTCAATGAAGACGAATGGCGAGAGGAAGTCGATGAATGTGGCGATTCGACGTGGGCTTGTAGGTGTCTTCCTGTGGGGTTTTCTGGCGACGGTCCTGGCAGTACGGGCCGTGTCCGACGAGACGGGACCGATCTCCACGGTCGGGCAACCCCAGATGGTCGTGTCGACGGTGGACGAAGGAGGCTCTGTGAGCAGCACTGCTCTTGCTGAGCCGAGCCCCGTGCCGACGCCGGTCGCTCGAGTGTCGGCGTGTTGCGTGCCGATTGACGGATCGGGGGCCTCCGTCTGCAGGAACATGGGGACTCCTAGTGCTTGTGCGAGGGCAGGCGGCTTGACGGTTAAATCCTGCCCACAGATGTGTCCGTTCTTCCTGGCACCGGCTGGAACAGAGGGTGAAACCGGCGAGTCGTCGCCGAACACGACCGACTAGGCGGTGGCACAGGTATGACAAGCCGGCCGGGAGGCTGAGTGCATCGACCTCCCGGCCGATGTTTTTACGGGGTAAGTCATGCCTTCACGCGGGTGGTTGTGCTCGGGGGAAGTGTATCAGGAGGCGATCTGCAGCCTCAGGCACGACTCGATCCGCGTCAGCGTACGTTCGCGGCCAAGAAGCGTCAGCGTGTCGTGAATCGAAGGGCTGATCGTCACCCCGGTCACGGCGACGCGGAGCGGCTGAGCGATCTGGCCGAGCGGGAGGCCCTTTCGTTCACAAGCGGACTGAATGAACCTCTCCACTGACTCCGCCGACCAATCACGCAGCTCACGCAGCGCGGGGAGCAGCTCGGTCAACGCGGCGTAACCCTCACCGTCATTCTTGGCGAGGACTTTCTGCACGGCCTTGGGGTCGTATTCGATCGCATCGTCGGCGACGAACAAGAACCGCACTTTCTCCTCAACTTGGCGGAACGTTCGGAATCCCGCGCAGACGCGCAGGACCGTCCGGAGCAAGTCATCATCCGCGGTCCGCATCGGAGAGTCACTGACCCGGATGTAATCCTTGAACGTCTCCAATAGCCGTTCCGGGGTGAGCCGCGTCGCCCACGTCGTATTGAAGGCGATCAACTTGTCACGATCGAAGCGGGCGTTGGTCTTGCCGATCCGCTCGATGCTGAACCAAGCGGTCATTTCATCGCGGTCGAAGTACTCGCGATCCTGCCCCGGCGACCAGCCTAATAGGGCGATGAAGTTGATGACGGCCTCCGGAAAGTAGCCCGCGACGCGAAAATCGTGGACGTCGATCTCCGGCGGTCGCCGTCTTTCCGCGATCGCCTTCTCCTTGTCTCGCTTGCTCATTTTCGAGCCGTCCATGTTGAAGATGACGGAGAGGTGGGCGTATCGCGGCGTGGCGAATCCCAAGGCCCTTTGCAGGGCGACGTGCTTGGTCGTGTTGATGAGGTGCTCCTGGCCGCGGAGGACATGGGTGATCTTCATCAACTCGTCGTCCACCACGCAGGCGAAGTGGTAGGTCGGATACCCGTCGCCTTTCTGAATGACGAAATCCTCCGCGTGATCGGCGGGCAGGGTGACGGGGCCGAGGATGTCGTCGACCACGGTGATGCCGGCGGGCGGCATCTTGAAGCGGACGACGACAGGTCGTCCCGCCGCTCGCGCAGCTTCGCCCTCTGCGACGGTCGGAGTCGGATCAGGGCGGACGTACTTGAAGGATTGCTTCTCCGCCTTGGCGGCCGCGCGCAGGGCGGTGAGTTGCTCCGGCGTCTCCAGGGAATAATACGCATCGCCGGATTCGAGGAGCCGTCGCAGATAGCGGTTGTAGATGTCGAGGCGTTGGCTCTGGAAATAGGGTCCGTAGTCGCCGCCGACCTCCGGTCCCTCGTCCCAGGTCAGGCCCAACCAGCGAAGATCGTCGAGGATTTTCTGCACCGAATCCTCGACGTGCCGTGTTTGGTCGGTGTCCTCGATGCGTAGGATGAACGTTCCGCCGTGCTTGCGGGCGAGAAGCCAGTTGAACAACACCGTCCGGGCGCTGCCGATGTGGAGATAGCCGGTCGGCGAAGGGGCGAAGCGCACGCGAACCGGCTTGGAAGATGTCGACGTCACGCCAGCCTGCGCTCTTCTTCGTCGTCAGCCCGGCGTCCGCCCGTCGCGACGCGGGGCCGGGAGCGCTCGCGGATCAATCGGACGACGTGGAACAGCGGACCACTCAATCCGTACCACAACGCGATCAGGAGCAGCGTCTCGGCTTTGAAGGCCAGAAATATGGCCAGCAGCAGCATGACGAACAGGAACTGGCCGAACGGTTGCCTGCCCAGCAGGTACGCCCGATGGAACCGGCGATAGGGGATGCGGCTGACCATGAGGAAGGCGATGGTCATGGCGATCAGCGGCGTGGCGTAGACGATCGCGCCTCGCACCGCGGCGCCCATCGGTTGGTCCTGGAACAGAATCAAGGCGACCAGGATGCTCGCCGCGCCGGGACTCGGCAGGCCGCGGAAGATGCGGTAGTCGAAATCCGCTTTGGCGTGCTCGACGTTGAAGCGGGCGAGGCGTACCGCCGTGAAGGCCACATACACCGCCGCGGAAACCCAAGTGAGGCGGCCCAAGGCGTGCTCGCTTATGGGCGAGGGGACGATCGAGTCGCCGGCGAGCTCCTTGGTCATGAACGCCACCATCAGCGTCGCCGGGGCGACGCCGAAGGTGACCACGTCGGCGAGGGAATCAAGCTGGCCGCCGAAGTTGGTGGTGACCCGCGTGACGCGGGCAATCAAGCCGTCGAAACAATCCAGGATCATGCCGAGGATGACGAGACTCGCCCCAACGGACAGGAACGACGGCAATATTCGCTCCAACGCCGGCCTCTGTAGGGTGACCATCTGCTCCGAGGTGATGCCCGCGCCGAGGTCGTACATCGCCCGCAACCCGAAATGGATGGCCGCAAAACCGCACAACAGGTTCCCCAACGTAATCAGCGTCGGCACGAACGCCAGCGAACGCAAACGGCGCCGATGGGGCCGCGGATGGTCGGAACTGGACGGCAGCTTGGCGAGAATCGTCATGGATTGATCCCTATGGCAGCGATCGAACGCGCTCCTGCGGTAGCCCGTCTTGCGGGACCGGCTCGTTCTGTTGGACCGACCGTGTCTGTTGGACCGGCTTTCCACTCGGTCTTGGTGGTTGCGCGGCGGTCACCGGCTGCCGCGCCATCACCGTCAGCCCCGCCCGCACTTTGTCGCCCAGCTTCACCATAATCTCCGTACCCTCGCGTCGCGGGATCACCAACTCCGTGCGCGAGCCGAACTTGATGAGTCCGAAGCGCTCTCCGATGTCCAGGCGTTGACCGGCGGAAGCGTGACAGATGATCCGCCGAGCGATCATCCCGGCCACTTGACGGACCTCGATGGGTCCGGGCATCGGATCGTCCGGGTCGATGAGCAGCGTATTCGACTCGTTACGGCGGCCCGACTCGGGATGCCGGGCGTCCAGATGCTCGCCGGCGCGGTACGACAGCGACCGCACCGTTCCCGAGCATGGCGCCCGATTGATGTGCACGTTCAAGAGGCTCAGGAACATTCCGATCCGTACCGCCGGACCGCCGAGGGCTTCATAGTCGTCGAGATGGGTGATCTCGGTGACCGTGCCGTCGGCGGGTGAACAGATCTCGCCGCTCTCGAACGAACCGCGGCGCGGCGGGTCGCGGAAAAACGAAAGCACCCAAACCCACGCCAGCGCGAACGGGATCGCCAAGGGCCAATAGAGCCATCCCCCGCCCGCCGCCAACAGGCCGAGGACGATCGTCGCGAAGGCGATCTCGCGCAACCCCTCTTTGGCGATGGGAAAAATCGGCGATTCTCCGCTTTCCACGTACTACTGTATCGGGAGACGTCGTAGCAGATTCCAGAAGAAACGCACGCCGGGCGAAGTCCCCGTCCGACCGGCGATCCTCGAGCGGATTCAGAGCGAGCCCCGCACGGTCTATCGGCAGCATCGTAGCAGGTTGGACCAAAAATGCACCTATCCCGAATTATTCAGAAGCGCCCCTGTTTTACGACCTCCTTGCGAGTTAAGTTACTGTTGTAACGACAGTTAACTCGAGCAAGGAGGTCGTGAATCGTGGAACAGACTGCGGAACGGATTAGCTTCGATTTTCTCCCT
>JAZDHF010000150.1:0-2840 GCA_043806315.1 Planctomycetota bacterium
CGCAAAAACGACGGGCCGATTGGCTGGCTCCGTGCGTGGCGCGGTTGGCAGTGCTTTCATCTGATCCTCTTGGGAGCCGTCCTCAATGAGGAACGCCACAAAAAATGTGGGTAACAGCAAGGCTTGCGCTTGGGGTTCGGACGGGTCCGGTCGCTTCCGCTCGCGGCTCTGAGGGACCCCGCGCTTGCGCCTTGGGGTTCGGACGGGTCCGGTCGCTTCCGCTCGCGGCTCGGGTTGACCCCGCGCTTGCCCTTGACGCTTCGCGTAAAGGGGAGCCGCTTGGGGCTCGGACGGGTCTTGCTTTCCATCCGATAACGGCGGGCGCGAAGCGGTGACGTGGGCCGCGTCACCCATCGGCCTGCTCCGATCGTCGTTCACAACTGCTGAGAGTCCGTCCTGAAGCCCCCTCACCCCACCCTCTCCCCCGAAGCGGGGGAGAGGGATTAGGAGAAAGCCCCAGGCTCTCCCCCAGCGGGGAAGAGGAGTTCTAGGACGCACGCTTATAGGTCGCCCGAGTTGTAGTGCCGCGCGGGCGCCGCGGATCTCCACGCAGCGCCCGCTCAGCCCGGTGGTACGACTGCCGATATCCCTGATAGGGAAACTACGCAACGGAATCGGCACCGACGGTACGCGCGTCGATTGACGGAAAGGACCCTGCGCGGTGGATAAAGCCAGTCTCATCGGAGTGTTGATCGGGTGCATCTGCCTGGGGTTCGTAGGCTACCACACCTCGCACGGACACTTCGAGATTTTCTTTTCGCTGGAGGGGGTGTTCGCGGTCTTTGGCGGGAGCATCAGCGTCATCTTTATGGCCATGCCGATGCGCAAACTCGCCTCCGTCGGCGGGTTTCTCAAACGGTTCATGTTCCATAAAAGCCCGGACCCGGTGGACGTGGTGAAGATGGTGGTGCAGTTCAGCGAAAAGGCGCGGCGCGACGGGATTCTGGCCCTCGAAGGCGACGTGAAGAAGGTGACCGACCCGTTCCTGGGCTCGGCTTTGCGAATGGCGATCGACGGGCTTGACCAGGGCACCATCGAAGCGACGCTGCGCATGGAGATTTTGGCGATGCAGGAGCGGCACAAGGCCGGGAAGAAGTTCTTCGATCTCATCAAACTGTACGGGCCGGGTTGGGGATTGGTGGGAACGTTGATCGGGCAGATCGGGATGTTCGGACAGCTCGGCGGAAGCATCGAGACGATGGGGAAGATGTTGGCGTTGGCGGTGACGGCGACGATGTACGGTACGGTGCTGGCGAACGGGATTGCCGGTCCGATCGGCGACAAGTTGGCGCTGCGATCGGCCGAGGAGATCGTCAACCGCGAGATGATCCTGCAAGGGATCCTCTCGGTGCAGGCCGGCGACAACCCGCGAGTGACGCTCGATCGAATGTTGGCGTTTATCCCGCAAGCGCACCGCGACAAGCTGAAGGCCGCCGCGTAAGAACGGAAGTCTGGAGCGGAACGTGTCCGAGGCCAAAGAGCACATCGAAAAAAAACACGGCGGGCATGGCGGCGGTCACGGGGGCGGCAGCCACGAGGAGCACGAGGGGGCCCCGGAGTGGCTCATCTCCTTCGCCGACAACGTCACCTTGTTGATGAGCTTTTTCGTGATCATGTTGGCGATGAACCTACAACCGAAGTCCAGCGGCGGAGCGGGCGATTCGAAGGAGACCGGCGGCATTCCGCCGACGCCGGAAATGCTTGACATGGCCATCGCCATCCGTGACGCCTTCCACAACCCCGTCGATCCCGATTCGTCCAATCCCATCGACCTGCCGTTGATTCGGCGCTTGCTGGAGCGCGGCGGGTCCAGTCAGGCCGAACGCGACGGTCAGATCGGGCGCGAGCACGACGTCCAGTCCATCCGCCCGACGGATTACTATAGCCCGGCCGGTTCCGTCCCCTTTGACGAAGCGTCCGCGTCGCTCAGCGCGGCGGGGACGGAGGCGCTGCGGCAAATGACCCGGACCCTCCGCGGGCAGAATCTGGTGATCGAAGTGCGCGGTCATGTCAGCGCGACGGAATCGTTCGGTAAGCCGGATCGCGGCGTTCGCCTGTCGTACGAACGAGCCCTGTCCGTGGCGGGCGCCTTGGCGGCCCAGGGAGTCCCCTGGGCCCAATTGCGGATCGTCGCGTGCGGCGACGCCGAGCGCCTAGTCCCCATCGCCCACGACGCGGCCGGGCACCGCACCAATCAACGCGTCGAGCTGATCGTCACCGACCAGGTAATGAAGGACCACGCCGACGAGGACTCGATAACTCCTCCGAATTCCCCTTCGCGTCCCGGTCCGCCGTGACGCCGCAGGCGCATCCCATTAAGGGTGGAGGGGGCAATCGTTCGGTGTCATGCTGAGCGAAGCGAAGCATCTCATACTACAACGCTGGATTCGCATCGCGCGGCTTGAGGGAAAGCCCGTTGAAACGGGCTGAGGGAGGGGTTTGGGGTCGATCGCGTTACCAGCCGTAAACGGCTGGGCTGAGGCGCCGCCTTCGGCGGCGGCAAGGCCGCTAAAGCGGCCTGAATCGTAGACTCCCTTTCCAACCCCTCGGGACAAACTTAGAATCTGTGCAAAAATAACTCCGCGATTTTAATGCATAGGGCCGATGGTTCTTGCTGAATCCTTGGAAAGGACGGCAAGAGCATGGATGCGTCTGCGATTCACGAGTGCGAATGTTCGGTCTGTCGAGGATCGGCGGAACATCCGGACAAGGCGGTTCACCGGCGAGTCAATTTGTTGGTGAGTCGTTTGGATGAGAACCAACGGCGGTGGTTTGTGGCGGCGGAGGCGATGCGGATCGGTCGCGGCGGCGATCAGTTCCTGTCGCAGGTGACCGGCATG
>JAZDHF010000151.1:0-33453 GCA_043806315.1 Planctomycetota bacterium
CCGGATCGGCGTCGGACTTCGCTACCTTCTTGGTGTTGAACCGCGTCAGACCGTTGTGCATCCAGTATTTTGCAAACGGTTTGCCGGTTGCGGACTCGGACTGGGCGACTTCGTTTTCGTGGTGAGGAAAAACGAGGTCCAACCCGCCGCCATGAATGTCAAAAGTCTCGCCAAGGTAGCGCATGGCCATAGCGGAGCACTCAATATGCCACCCCGGCCGGCCTTTGCCCCAAGGCGAGTCGAACTTCACCTCGTCCGGTTCCTCCGCTTTGGCCGCCTTCCACAGAGCGAAGTCGCCGGGATTGTGCTTTTCGCCGCTCTGCAATTCTCGCTGCCCTTCCTGCTCGTCAGTGCGACGATTGGACAACTTGCCGTAATCCGAATCCTTGGCCACGTCGAAATAGACGTCGCCGTTGGAGGCGTACGCAGCGCCTCGTGCGACGAGCCGCTGGATGATGGCGATGATGTCGGCGATGTGCTCGGAGGCCTTGGGCATGAGGTCGATGCCCTCCACGTGCAACGTCGCCATCGCGCCCAGGTAGTCGTGCGTCACCTTCTCCGCCAAGCGCAGGGTCGTGGTGTTCTGCCTGGCCGCTTCGACAATGAGCTTGTCGTCCACGTCGGTGATGTTGACCACCCACGTCACTTCGTAGCCACAGTGGACGAGGTAGCGCTTGATCGCGTCGAAGATGATCGGACCGACGGCGTGGCCGATGTGGCTGGGCTTGTAGACCGTCGGGCCGCACAGATAGATTCCCACCTTGCCGGGCGTCACCGGCTCAAACGGTTCCTTCCGACGTGTCAGCGTGTTGTAGACGATCAAACCCATCCTGCGTCAACCTCAACGATCCGTCCCGCCGAGGCCGTATCGCAGAGCGACCGTTGCGCTGCTTCCCGGACGACGGGCGTCAGCTCTCATTGTACACCAGCAACGCGACGGCCGTACACGCGATCGCGTCGGCGGAGCCCAAGGGACCCAGCCCTTCGTTCGTCTTGGCCTTGATGCTCACCCGATCGGGCGTCACGTCGGTCAGCGCCGCAATCGACGCCGCCATCCGCAGCTTATAGGGCGACAGCTTCGGCGCCTCCGCGTGGACGATGATGTCCAAATTTCCTACCGTGAACCCTCGCGACTTCACCCTTTCCATCGCCCTGGCGAGCAGCGTTCGGCTGTCCGCGTCCTTATAGGCCGGGTCGGTATCGGGAAAAAGATCGCCGATATCCGGCAGCCCCGCCGCCCCGAGCACGGCGTCGGTCACGGCGTGCAGCACCACGTCCGCGTCGCTGTGGCCCAGCAAGCCCTTTGCATGGGGAATCTCGACGCCGCCCAACACCAGCCGGCGACCTTCGACCAAGCGATGGATGTCGTACCCGACGCCGACACGGATTCTATCGACCACTGACAAAGAAAGCCCCCACCGCCCCTCGCGCCGGGCACTCGGCTCTCGAAACGAACTAAGGCCGCTCCCAATAACCGGTGTGGCACGGGCTTCCAGCCCGTGAAGACAGCGGCAGGATGCCGGTGCCACACATTTTTGGGATGGGCTCTAGGCTAGGGATTTTGGCTTCCCGTTTCAAGACCAGACGGCGCCGGATCACGCGTGGATCCTTCGTCGTCCACAGCCCCCGCGGGGATAGGGATTTTCTTCGTGAAGGGGCCGGAGGAGGGTGAGGCGATGGTGATGTGCCCGTCGTTTTCGACCTTGCTCAGGATTCTCTGGGCCGTCGCCAGCGCCTCGCCGAACCGTTGTATGGAAAGCAGGGCAGCCTCGTACAGCCGCTCGTCCCGCACGAGCAGTCCGGCGGTGCCGCGCCCTTCCGCGACGACTTGCAGGCTGGTCGCCAAGCTCTTGGCCCCTGCGTCCAAGTTGTCCAACAGCTCGTTGAGCTTGACGAACGAACGGTCGAGGTTCGCTTCGGTCTTGTCGATGCCGGCGGTCAAGTTGTCGGCGATCTTCTGACTGGAAGTCCTCCAAAGCTCCATCGTTTCCCTGAGTTCGGTGGTCGCGGTCTTGAGATCGTGTACGACGGCCTTCACGTCGCCTTGGACGTTGACGTCGCCCAGGACGACGTTGAGGTTGGCGACGAGTTGGTCGATTCGCTCTACGAGGGTGGTGACGTTAGCGGTCAGTTTCGCCTGCGGCTCACTGACCTCGGCGACGGTGCGCGGCTCAAAGAATTTGGAGAGGTTCGCGGCGACGGGGGTGGCGGCGTCGGCGAAGTTGCCGAAGTTTTTGATGGTGCGCTCGACCGCATCGACCATGTCCTTGGTGATGAGTTCATTGACGATGCTGCGCATTTCCCCCGTGATCTGTGCATCTTCTTTCGGCAAGGGCGTATAGTCACCGGTGCCGGCCTCGACGAGAATGTCGATGTGCCCCGTGCCGATCCCCAGCATGGCGCCATAGACCCGGGCGACGGCGCCGCGCGGAACCGAGTATCGGGCGTTGATTCTAGTGACGATGGTCACGCCGCGGTCGGGCCGCTCGGCATTGATGAACTCAAGGCTCTTGACGCGGCCGATCTCCACTCCGTTGAGATGGACGGGGCTGCCCTGCTGGATGCCGCGAAGCTCCCGCACGCCGATGACCTCCAGCGTCCATTCGTTGCCGCCGAGCCACTCGGGCGTCTCCCCGAACCAGGCCATCAGCGTGGCGAGGACGATCCCCGAGACGACCACGAAACCCCCGACCCAGAAATTGCGTGCTGCATCCGTCATGTTTGCCCCTTTTCGTGCAAAGTCTGAAGCACGTCGGCCGCACAACGCCCCTCGACGAAGCAGCGGACCCGGGCGTCGTTGCTGCGGGCGATGGACTCCGGCGTGCCGTCGAAAATGAACTCGCCCCCATGCAACATCACGATGCGATCGGCGACCTTGCGAGCACTGGCCATGTCGTGCGTCACCACCACGCTGGTGACCCCCAGCTCGCCCTTGAGCTTGAGGATCAGCTCGTTGATTTCATCGGCCCGTGGCGGGTCCAGACCGGTCGTCGGTTCGTCATAGAGGACCATCTCGGGGTCGAGAGCGATGGCCCGGGCCAGGGCGACGCGTTTCTTTTGCCCGCCCGACAGTTGCGCGGGAAACTTGTTCTGAAGGCCGTCCAACCCCACCATGGCCAACTTGCGGCGGACGATCGACGCCACTTCCTTCCGGCTCTTCTTGGTGTGCTCCGCGATGGGAAAGCCGACGTTCTCCGCGACCGTCAGGGAATCGAACAACGCACTGAGCTGAAACAGAAACCCGAAATGGGGCCGAAGGACCGCCAGCTCCCGTTCCGGAAGATTGTCGATCCGCTGGTCGTGGAAGTACACCTCCCCGCGATCGGGCTTCAAGAGGCGCACGATGTGGTTCAAGAGCACACTCTTGCCGCAGCCGGACTCGCCGATGATCACCGTCGTCTCGCCCTTACGCAGCTTGAGGTTCACCCCGTCGAGTACGACCAGGTCGCCGAACTGTTTGTGCACGTCGACCAGTCGCACCACGGGCTGATGGTTCGGGGCGAGTTCCACGGCAGCGTTGATGGACTGGTCGATCATGTCACGAGCGACTTGAAACCGTAGAAGGCGCGGTACAGGCCGGAGAGGAAATACCCGACGAAAAAGTCCGTGATCAGGATCGTGATGAAGCTGACGACGAACGATTCCGTACACGCCCGGCCCACCCCTTCCGCGCCGGTGCGGCAATGGAACCCCTTGTAGCAAGCGATGAGTCCGATCGCTCCGCCGAAGATTATGCTCTTTGAAAAGCCCACGCCTATGTCCCAAAACTCGATCGCTTCCCGGATGTGATACCAGTAGGGATTTGACGGAATCCCTTTGAGTTGCACGGCGATGAACCAGCCGGCGAGCGACCCACAGAGGTCGCAAAAGAAGGTGAGCAGCGGCGTCAGGAGTAGGCACGCCAGGAACCGGGGAATGACGAGATGGCGAATGGGATCGGCCCCCATCACCGTCAGGGCGCTGATCTGCTCCGTCACCCGCATGGTCCCCAACTCGGCGGTCAGCGCCCCGCCGACCCGCCCGGCGACCATGACGCCCGCCAGTACCGGCCCAAGCTCTTGGACCAACGTGATCGACACCAGCACGCCCATCCGCTGCTCGAAGCCGGCCGCCCTCAATTGGTCGAAGCTCTGAACCGCCAGCACCAGTCCCACGAACGTCCCCGTAATCATGATGACGGGCAAGGTTCGGTTGCCGACCTCATAGAACAGCGGCATGGTCCGAACCCAGGTACGCAGCCGCACCGACTCGGTGAGCAGCCAGCGGACCATCTGCCACGCGAACAGTCCGAATTGTCCGAACGCGGAGACCGAGCTGACCGTCCTCGCCCCCACGGCTGAAAACACGCGTTCCATCCATCACCTAGGTGTGGCGCCGCTGTCGAGCGTGCGGCACCGATCTCGATCAGTGCGGCCTCGTGACGCTTGCTCCCGCGGCAACACGTTGTACCCAAAAAGGGGCACCGGGTGGCACTGAACTGACACGATCGGTCAACGGTCCGTTCCGCGCCATGGAACCGGCCCCACCACGGGTCGGAACCCATCGTGGCCTGGCTGCACACCGTCGCCTGACGCCCGTATTCACGACGCCGGGCGTATGTAGCGGGCGGTTATCGGCCTGTCAAACGGTCGTCGCTCGGTTGTGGCTCAACCGCCGAGCGGTATCATCCGCCTGATGGGATCGTCGCCGACCGCCGCCTCCATCATCGTGCCTACCTACGGCGAGGCCCCCAACATCGAGCCGCTGACCACGCGGGTTTTCGCCGCAACCACGGCTGCGGGGATCGAGGCCGAACTCATCATCGTCGACGACGATTCACAGGACGGAACCGAGGAGATTATTGAACGCCTTCGCGGGCGGTACCCCGTCCGCCTCATCGTCCGCCGTGGGGAGCGCGGGTTGTCCGGGGCGGTATTGGCCGGCTTTCGACAGGCCCGATCCGACCGGTTTGTCGTCATGGACGCCGACTTGCAGCACCCGCCGGAGTTGATTCCCCGGTTGCTCGCCCGGTTGGATCAAGGCGACTGCGATTTTGTCCTCGGCACACGGTACGGTGGGGCAGGGTCGATCGCATCCGACTGGTCGCCGGCGCGTAGATTGGGCAGCGCGATCGCCACACTGCTGGCACGTCCTCTCGCCCCCCTAACCGACCCCATGTCCGGTTTTTTCGCTCTTCATCGCCGCACCTGGGAGCAGGCGGCGACGCTCGACCCCATCGGCTACAAGATCGCACTGGAGTTGTTCGTCAAAGGAGGCTGTCGTCGTCCGGCCGAGGTGCCGATCACGTTCGCCTCCCGCACCGCCGGCGCCAGCAAGGCAAGCTTCGCGGAAGGGCGGCGCTATCTACGCCATCTCTGGCGACTCTATCGCTTCCGCTTTCCCCGACTCACGGCGACGCTGCGCGTCACCTTCCTCATCGGCGCGGCGCTCTTTATTCTGTTCTTCGCTTGTCGTTCCGCACGCCCGCGTGAAGCCGCGGGGCGCGGCGACTCGACCGTGCCGACGCAAACCTCTATCCTGGGCCTGGAGCAACCGTGCCATGAGCAGTAAGCCCAAACCGCCTTCGTCCGAACCCGCCATCCGCGTGGTGATGATGCCCCGCGACACCAATGCCCAGGGGACGATCTTCGGCGGCGTCATCCTTTCGCTGATCGACCAGGCCGCCTACGTGGAGGCCGTCCGCCAGGCCCATCGCCGCTACGTCACCGTCGCCATGCGCGAGGTCGAGTTCAAAAAGCCGGTTTTCGTCGGGGACCTCCTGAGCCTCTACGCCGACACGGCCCGCGTCGGGCGGACTTCCTTGACCATCCGCGTTCGCGTCTGCGCCCGACGCCGAACCGATCCCGACCAGAACGTGAACGTGACGGAGGCCGAAGTCATCTTCGTGGCCGTGGACGAGTCCGGCACGCCGGTACCTGTCTTTGGAGAATGACGGGGCGTCCCTCGTCCGCTCCCCGGGACGCCGCATCCCACGGGCTGACGCAGGTGGCTTTTCTCTTACGCCCCTTGGGGGACTGGGGGTGAGTGGCACGAACAAGCCTTGCTTGTACGTTCTTCGGCTTCGACGATAATCTACGATTGTATCCGCCGCCTACGCGGGATAACGGATTTATGCGGCGTTTGAGCCCGCTGCGCGGCGGCGTAGCATCCGTTGAACGGTAGCGGGACCGCGATGCTCCGAACTCGGGCAGGCGGTCATTCGACGTTCGAGGCAGCCATGGCGAAATCTGCTTCATCGACGGTGGTGACCTCGAAACCATCGCGACGGAAGGCCCCAAGAGTGCGCGGCGTCTTCTCCCCGCGACCCGGTGTGACCGTTCCGGACTACGTCCGCCCTCTGGTTGACGAGTTCATCGCGAAGTTCGAACCACTCGAACGACAGATGCATTTGAACGTGGACGCGCGCACTTCGGCCCAATACGTCGAGTGTCACGTAGGCGCCGGGCACCTAACCCGTCTTGGGACTGTTGATGTGCCGCTCGATCCGGATGAGCAGAGTGATTACCGCGCAAATCGGGAGTTAGTCCAAGACCACGCAGCGTTCCAAAGGATGAAAGACGACGCCCTTCAGCGCCGTACGTTCAGCAATATCGTCGCCGAGTTCACCACGGAATTCGACGCAGAACATCCCCTCAAGATAATCGGCGGACAACACCGCTTTGAGGCTATTAAACAGGCCTTTGACGCGGGCGTCGACGTACCCCACGGGCTTAAGGTCTACTTTGCCCTTTCTCTTGAACAGCGGGTCGATGTTCAGCTTATCTCGAACACCGTCATTGCCGTGTCGCCCGACCTTTATGACCGCATCCAAGAAACCGCACGAGGCCCGGAACTGCGAGACTGGTCCCAGCGCGTGGGGCTCCTTCAGCAAGTCGAGGACTTTGCGGACAAGCGACAGCGCGGCGTCCCACTGACCGTCCGAGCAGTCCGGACCTTTATTACCAATTATTACAAAGGCGTGGATGCATCACGTACTGACTTCAACGAAACCGACACCACACCCATAATCTGTGCAACCGGCGCAGTAGACCCGGAGTGGGAAGCAACCAGAAATCGCCCCGATATCTGGCGAGACAAAGATCTGGACGAAGCCGGGCGTGAATTCGCATTCCTTGTAGATGCCCAGCGTAATCACTTTTCTCAAGAGAGACGAGGTGGCAGGGGACGCCCCAAAGTAGATTTCCCAGAAAAGGCGAGCAACTTTGCGATCCTTTCGGCATGGCCCTATGTCGCCGGGTTACTGAGGGCCAACAAGACACGGCTGCAGCGCCACTACGGACTGCGCAAGCAACCTGGGCATGACCCGCTCAACGCTGAGGCTCTCGCGCATGGGAAGCACAAAACAGATGCCGACACCTACCGGGGTTTGGGCTACCGGCAGGACCAAAAGGAGCGCGGGAGGTTTGTAGAACTCTTTTTTCTACAGGCCGAGAAGGGCAACGGAATCGACAAGAAGCTTGTCCACGTAGCGATTATGAGGTATCATGCGAAGCGAGCTGTTCTCGACGTGAGAGAGGCGGAAGCGAGTGGCGAAGCACCTCAGACCAAATGATTCCTTTGATGAATTCTGTGCGACCTTGCTCGAGGAAGCGAAACGCTTCCTAGAGAAAGCAGACGAGACTTCTGACCGCACCGGGTCGACCGCCTTTTGTCATGCTGCGCTTAACCTGGGAATCTGCGCGTTTGAGGCTCATGTGAATGCCGTCGCGGAAGAGTTTCTGCCAAGACCTGAGCTTAACATCTTGGAAAAGAGTATCCTCTCGGAAGCCGACATCGATCTGGAACACGGTAGTTTTAAGCTGTCGTCACGCCCGCGTTATTTCAGAACACTAGAAAGGTATGAGTTCCTTTGGCACCGATTCTCGAACCGAAAGCTCAACCGCAATGTTGCGTGGTGGTCACGGCTCAGAGAAGCATTTGGGCTACGTGATGCGCTTACCCATCCGCGCACGCCGGCAACCGTCGACTCTGAGGTCGCCCGGCGCTCTGTGCAAGCGTTAATCGATGCACTCGACGCTCTTTTCGTTGCGATTTACCGGAGACGTTGCCCGGGTGCGAAGCGCGGGCTTCGATCGGTGTTCACGTTCTAGGCCCATCTCTGGGTATCGCCGGTCTAACAAGAGCATGGCGTCGGGAATCCCCTCCCACGTCCGACCGGCCAAAGCCGCCGACCGGGTCGAGTCCGCATGCGCCATTCGCAACCCGCCGTTCGCCCTCCGGGCGAGGAATATACCGATCACTCTCTTCCTCACGGTCGCGGCTCGGATCGGCGTTGGGGTTCGGATCGGTCGTGTCGCTTCCGCTCGACGCTCTGATTGTCCGCATTCTGACGGGCGCGGCTCGGATTGTCCGGTCGCTGGCGCTCCCGGCTCTGATAGACCCCGCGCTCGCGCTGAGGGTTCGGATTGCGACGGGAACGAGGCTCGACGCTACGATCTGCGCCACCCACGAGGGGTGGCGCTACTGCGGCGCTCCCTCATGGTTGCGGTTCTGTTGAGTCGGGAAATGGTCGGCTTATCCCAAACGTCGTCTGCTGGGCCGTCCATGATGGGACGGCTGGTTCGACGGCCTAGCCCTCGTAGGTTGCTCGCGGTCGTCATCTGCACCTACATTGGCGTAACTATGCTCGTGGGCGTGCTTCAATCCAAGCTCATCTATTTTCCATCTCGCACCCTTGATCTGACTCCGACGAACGTGGGGTTGAAGTTCGACGATGTGACGCTTGTGACCCGAGACGACGTGAAGATCTCGGCGTGGTTTGTACCAAGACAGGAGGCTCGCGCCACGGTTCTTTTTTTCCACGGCAACGCGGGCAACAACGGCGATCGGGTGGCGGAGGTTAAGGTCCTCCATTCTCTTGGCTACGCCGTCATGATCGTCGATTACCGCGGTTATGGAAAAAGCGAGGGCGCCCCGAGTGAGAGCGGCACCTACCTCGACGCCATCGCCGCTTGGGAGCATCTTACGCAAGCGCGCGGCCTACCGGCCAACAGGATCGTCATCATGGGCGAATCGATCGGCGGGGCGGTCGCGATTGACCTCGCAAGCCGTCATTCGCCGGGCGCGCTGGTCGTTCAATCGAGCTTTACGAGGCTGTCGGATATCGCCGCTCTTCATTATCCATTCCTGCCGGTCCGCTGGTTGCTGCGTCATCGCTACGATTCGATCGACAAGGTCGGCGCCATCACGTGCCCCAAGTTGTTCTTTCATTCGACGGACGACTCACTCATCCCCATCGGGAATGGTCGAGCACTTTACGACGCTGCAGCCGATCCCAAACAGTTCGTGGAAACGCCCGGCGAACACAACGGAGGCGGATTCATGTATGCGGATGAGCAGGCGGCCAAGCTGCAAGAGTTTATCGATTCGGCGATAGCCGCCGATGCGGAGAATTGCCCGCTCCATGCCTGTCGCGGTACTGATCGCCCTCCCGCTCCATGCCTGTCGCGGTTCTGATCCGTTTTGACGTTTCGGCCTTTCGGCGTTCCAATGGTCGCATGAAGGTTGCGATCCTGGGGTTACCGAAGTCCGGCAAGTCGACCGTCTTTGCGGCGGCGACGGGAATCGCGGTCGACCCGTTCGCCCCGCCGCAGGTCCATCAGGCCGTCGTGCGGGTGCCGGATCGGCGGCTCGACTACCTCGCCAGGCTGCACAATCCCAAGAAAGTGACCGAGGCCGCCATCGAGGTGATCGACCTGCCCGGCCACTCCCTGCACGACCCCAAGGGCCGGGAGGACTGGCGGAAGCAACTGCCCAACGTTCGGCAGACGGACGTTCTCGTGGTCGTGGTGCGGGATTTCGAGAACCCGACCGTCCCGGCCTATCGCGACCGCATCGACGCCCAGGCCGACTTCGAGACGGTCTGGGAGGAGATGATGTTCTCCGACCTGGAGACGGTTACGACGCGGGTCGATCGGCTGGAAAAGTCGCTCAAGAAACCGTCGCCCACCCATGACCAGGAGAAGCACGAGCTGGGCCTGATGACGCGGTGCCAGGAGGCGTTGGAGGCCGAGAAGCCGCTCTCCACGGTCGTCCACGCCGACAGCGACCGCCGGATCGTCTCGAGCTTCGGGTTCCTCAGCGAGAAGCCGTTGATCTGCCTCCGAAACGTTTCCGACGATCGCGTTGCCTCCGCCGAGCCGCTTAATGCGGTCCACGCCGCCGACAGCCTTGTCCTCAGCGCCTCGATCGAGGCCGAGATCGCGCGGCTGGACCCGACGGACCGCGCCGCCTTCCTCGCCGATCTGGGGGTGCAGGCCGCGGCGCGCGACCGGCTGATTCAAACCTGCTACCGTGCTCTGGGGCTGATTTCCTTCCTCACCGGGGGTCCGGAGGAGGTACGCGCCTGGACGATCAGCAAAGGCACCACCGCCTTCGAGGCCGCGGGCAAAATCCACACCGACTTCGCCAAGGGCTTCATCCGTGCGGAGACGGTCTCGTACGACGATCTCGTCGCCCATCACGATATGAAGGGGGCCCGCGCCGCGGGCAAGGTCCGCAAAGAGGGAAAGACCTACGTCGTCGCCGACGGCGACATCCTCAACATCCTCGCCAGCGCGTAGGGTCCGAGCCGGGAGCGCAAGCGACCGGTTAAGCTCCCTCGTCGTCGCGCGCCGCCGGACACCTGGCGAACAAGAGGTCGATCTGCCGACCAACGTCGCCCGCGTTCAGCAGCGCTTCGCCGACGAGGATCGCACCGGCGCCCGCGCGTTGCACGGTGAGCACCTCCTCGCGCGAGGCGATACTGCTTTCCGTTTGGTTTCGAGGATGCGGTCCAATATAGTCATGGGTCGTGATCTCCGGCGCAGTACATTCGGCGTTCGTCATTGTACCGCGGACGGCCTCCGCCGCCGCGATGGACCCTCTCGGCCCTGGAACCGCCCCCATGCTCTCGACGCTCGATCAGATCATCACGCTCGCGGCGATCCTGGTCGTCGTGTGGACGCCCATCGTGTGGGGCGGCCGAGGGCGACGGGACCCGTTCCGCCACACGCCGCTGCGACAGAATCATTTCCGCGAGGAGTCGATCCTGCTGGCGGTATGCGTCTACCTCCTCGCGGCGGTCGTTCTCAGCGGCGTCGTGGGGCTGCTCATCGACGACCCCAACGGAATCCGCGGACGGTTGATGATCGGGAATGGGGCGCAGTTGTGCGGTATCACGGCCTGCTTATTCATCGCCGACCGGCGGTTCCAGGGCGGGGCCCGTCGATTCGCGTTCGGGCTCCCGCAGGCCCGGTGGGACAGGGTCGTCGCGTTGGTCTTCTTCGCCTCGCTCGCGGCGATCGGATTGTGCCCGTGGATCGGCGAGGCAACGGTGTGGGTCATTCGGCAGTTCGTGCGGTCGTACGAGGTCGCCCCGCATCCGACGATCCAGGCGTTACGGGAGGGGTCGCAGCCGGCATGGGTCGTGGCGGGGCTGTGGATCGGCGCGGTGGTGGTCGCTCCGATCGCGGAGGAGGTGTTCTTTCGGGGGCTTTTGCAGACGTTTTTGGCGGGCGTCGTGAGAAGCCGGTGGCTGGCGATCGGTCTGGCATCCGCGGTCTTCGGGATCGTCCATCTCTCGCAGCCGCACGTGATCCCGGCCCTCATCGCCCTGGGAGTCCTGATCGGATACGCCTACGAACGGACGGGCACGCTCGTGGTTCCGGTGCTGATCCATGCGGCGTTCAATCTCAAAACGCTGATCTGGGAGGCCTTGGGAACTCTCGCGGGATGCTTGTCCTGAGCCTCGAAGGAATCGGCCTTGCTCAGCGGAATTGACGCACGGACGCGGTCGAATAGGCTAGTCGTGCGTCGCCCGCCTTGTCCTGAGCCTCGAAGGATTGGCGGGTGTCGAGAACGTTGAAGAGGATGGTTACGAAGATGATCGTCCTGAAGCTCGTGCCGGCGTTGGGTTTGCTGTTGGTTTTGGGATGTGCCTCGGCCCGTTCGGTGGGTCGAGCGTCAAGCTCGCCGTGGTCGCTGGAGGTTACGCCGCTGGATCGCTCGGCGGCCCAGTTCAGCAACGATGCGGCGGAGCATCTCGCGTGGGCCAAGGCGTATCGCTCGCGGCTTGTTGAGGCGGCGGGACCGCGGACGATCGACAACACGCTCACTCCCTACAATCAGATGATGATGCACTTGGACGCGGCGTCATCCGAGTCCAATCTCTTCGCCCGCGTTCACCCCGATGAACAGGTTCGAACCGTCGCGGAAGAATCGGAGCAGGCCGTTGCCAAATACGTGACGGAACTGAACCTGGACCGACAGCTCTATGAGGCCTTCCGCGATTTGGACGTATCCCGCGCCGACCCGGGGACCCGGTACTTCGTCGAGAAGCGGTTGCGCGATTTTCGCCGGGCGGGTGTGGATAAGAGCGAGGACGTGCGGAAGCACATCGCGGCGCTCAACGACGAAATCGTCAAGCTCGGTCAGGACTTTGCCAAGAACACACGCAATGACGAGCGCGAGATTGCTCTGGATTCACCGTCCGATCTGCACGGACTGCCCAAGGACTGGATCGACAAGCATCGCCCCGGCGAGGACGGCAAGATTCGCGTGAGCACGCGGAGACCGGACTACATTCCCTTCACGACGTACTCCCACAGTGCTGACGCCCGTCGACGGCTCTATCGTGAATTCAAGGACCGCGGCTATCCCAAGAACATCGACGTACTGCAGAGCCTTCTGCGCAAGCGGTATGAACTCGCCCAAACGCTCGGCTACGCGAACTGGGCGGAGTACATCACTGAAGACAAGATGATCGGTACGGCGTCCAACGCCCGGTCATTCATCGAGAAGATCGCGGAGGCGAGCAAAAAAGCCGTCGAACGCGACTACAACCTGCTGCTCGAACGCAAGCGCAAGGACGTGCCCGGCGCGACCAAAGCCGAGGACTGGGAGAAGAGCTACTACGAAGAACTGGTCAAGTCTGAACAGTACGCCTTCGACTCGCAGTCCTTGCGACCCTATTTCAACTTCCCCGATGTGCAACGCGGACTATTCGAACTGACTGGGAAGCTGTTCGGGCTGACCTATCGCCCGGTCGAACGACTGAAGCTCTGGCATCCCGATGTTACCGCGTGGGATGTCTATGACGGGTCGCAGTGCATCGGGCGCTTTTACCTCGATCTATTCCCCCGTGAAAATAAGTATGGCCACGCGGCTCAGTTCGATTATCGAACGGGCGTCGCCGGGCTTCGACTTCCCCAGGCCGTGCTGGTCTGCAATTTCCCCAACCCACGCGACAGCGCCGACGGCGCGGCCTTGATGGAGCACGACGAGGTCGTCACATTCTTCCACGAATTCGGCCATTTACTGCACGCCATTTTCGCCGGACGCCAGCCGTGGATCGGCAACAGCGGCATGAGTACGGAATGGGACTTCGTCGAAGCGCCCGCGCAGATTCTCGAGGAATGGTGCTACAACCTCGACGCCCTCCGCGTCTTCGCCACGCACTATCAGACCGGCGAGCCGATCCCCGCCGAACTGGTCGCCAAACTCCGCCGGGCGCGAGATTTCGGCAAGGGACTGTATGCGGCTCACCAGATGTTCTACGCCGCAGTGTCGCTCAATTATTACAACCGTTCGCCGGATGGTCTGGACACAACCAAGCTGATGATGGAGTTGCAGGGCAAGTACAGTCCGTTCGACTACGTGGACGGCACGCATGTCCAGTGCAGTTTCGGCCATCTCGACGGATATTCCGCGATTTACTACACCTATATGTGGTCACTGGTCATTGCCAAGGACCTTTTCAGCAAATTCGAGAAGGATGGAATGCTGAATGCGAAAACGGCTCGCCGCTACCGCGAGACGATTCTCGAACCCGGCGGATCCAAAAAGGCGGCGGACCTGATTCAGGATTTCCTGGGACGCCCGTATTCCTTCGACGCCTTTGAGGCCTGGTTGAATCGCGCATAGGGGAAAGGCGACTGTGGGGGACAGTCTAAAAACCGTCTACCTCGAAACGATGGGTTGTCAGATGAACGTGCTCGACAGCGAGCTCGTCCTCGGACAGCTTCGCGGGCTGGGATACCACCCGACCGGGGATATGTCGCGGGCCGATGTCGTCCTGCTCAACAGTTGTTCCGTCCGCGAACACGCCGAACAGAAGGTCCTCTCGCGTCTGGGAGCGCTCAAGAAGCCGAAACAGACTAACCGCGACATGGTGATCGGCGTGATCGGCTGCATGGCCGAGCGCGATCCCGACGGCATCTTCGCCAAGATGCCTCATGTGGATCTGGTCTGCGGACCGGGCGAACTGAACAAAGTCCCCGCGCTGATCGAGGAAGTACAGACCGGACGAAGCCGTGCGATCGCCTTGGCCCAATCGCACTCCCGTAAAAGCACACCGTTGCAGCGCGCTCTGGAGTATGATTCGGTCGAGGCCCTGGACTTGGCGCGTGAACCGGGGCCGGGTGAGAGCGTGCTCCAGTCGTACATTCGCGTACAACGCGGCTGCGACAAGTTTTGCACGTTCTGCGTGGTTCCGTTCACTCGCGGCCCGGAGCGGAGCCGCCCGGCGTCGCACATCGTCAACGAAGCCAGGATGTTGGCCGATCGCGGCGCAAAGGAGATCACCCTCCTCGGCCAAACAGTGAACAGCTACGTCAGCGAGGAAAACGGGCGCGAGATCCGTTTCGCGGAGTTGCTCGAACGGGTGAGCGCCGTTGCGGGCATCGAACGGGTCCGCTTCGTGACCAATTATCCGGGTGATTTCACCGACGACATCTTGGAGTCCATGCGCGACATCCCCGAAGTTTGCGAATATCTGCACATCCCGGCGCAGAGCGGCAGCGACGCGGTGCTCAAGCGGATGCGACGGCAGTACTCCGTCTCGCAATATGTGGAGTTGATCGACCGGGTGTGGGAGTACGTTCCCGGGATCGCCGTCGCCAGCGATTTCATCGTCGGCTTCTGCGGCGAGACGGAGGCGGACCACGAGGCCACGTTGGAATTGATCCAGCGATGCCGCTTCAAGAACATCTTCGTGTTCAAGTATTCGCCCCGGCCCGGCACGGTCGCCCACAAGCGTGAGACCGACGACGTACCGGAGATGGTGAAGCGCCGGCGAAACGTGGAATTGCTGTCTCTACAGGAGGGGATCGCCTCGTCGGCCAACCAGCGCCTGATCGGATCGACGGTCGAGGTCCTGGTCGAGGGCTACAGCAAAGCAGCGCTGAAAGCTCAGGAGGCGGAACAGACTCGCGGGCAGGAGGTGGGCCGGCGGCCATTCGATCAACTTGTCGGTCGGACCCGCACCGACCAGATCGTCGTGTTCCCCGGCGGTCCGAACTTGATCGGCTCGTTGATGACGATCCGCATCGCCGCGGCCACCGCGTTGACCTTGCATGGGACGGTCGCGGAGGCCTGCAGTGCGGGTGCGGAGGCCCTGCCGACCCGCCGGATCGCTTCCCGTGCTCCGCGGCGCGTGAGGGGCGTTGAATCCTCACCGGAATTCTGTTAGAAAGTCGAGGCATGACCACCGGCACGCAACCGAGCGCCGTGCAACAAACGCGGTCGACGCCCGGGATCGAGCATCGCCCGAAACAGCAGCCGCCCTATCACGTGATTTTGTTGGACGACGACGATCACACGTACGACTACGTGATCGAGATGCTGCGTAAGCTGTTCGGCTGCGCTCCGGAACGCGCCTTTCAGCTCGCCTATGAGGTCGATCACCGCGACCGCGTGATCCTCGACACGACGACGCTCGAGCGGGCGGAGCTGAAGCGGGACCAGATTCACGCCTTCGGCCGCGACTGGCGCATCCCCCGGTGTCAGGGAAGCATGAGCGCCGTGATCGAACCGGCGGTTGCGTAGTCCCGCCTTCACCGAGCCCGCCCCGGAATGCGGAATGGTGAAGGCGGAATGCGCGGTGTCATGCTGAGCGAAGCGAAGCATCTCCATCGCGGGAACAGACCCTTCGCTTCGCTCAGGGTGACAACAATTCCGCATTCACAATTCCGCATTCACAATTCCTTGTTCTAGAGCTCGCGGCCGACGAGGCGAATGACGATGCCCTGGATGGAAAAATCGTGGGAGCGGTCGATGAGAACGGGCGCGACGCGGGGGTTATCGCCGCGGAGGATGATGATCCGCCCGTCGCCGCGCCAGTCGACGGTGACGCGTTTGAGGGTCGGCTGGCCGTCGACCAGGCAGGCGCAGATTCGCCCTTGGACGAGTTCGGGCTCCACGTCGGGGCGGTAGTGGACGAGCACGATGTCGCCGGGCTTGAGCGTCGGCTCCATGCTGTCAAACGAGAGCCGCAGACAGAAATGGTCCGGTGACCACTGATGGCGCAGGACCGGGAACATTTCGAGTTGTTCCTGGGACTCTGATGGAGGCCCGGCGGGGATGGAACCAAAGAGAGGCAGCTTGCGGGTCTCCAGGGGCTGCGGCGAGTCGTGCTCGGCCCCGCCGCCGATCAGCACACCTTGAGGCATGTTCAGTGCCCCGGCCAAGGCGTCGAGCGTGCGCCGGCGGGGTTTCACCTGATCTCGCTCAATCTCAGAGATGTACCCCTGATTGACCCCGGCCGTTGCCGCCAAGCCTGCCTGAGTGAGGCCCAGTTCCTTTCGTCGACGACGAATGCGCTTACCGATGGACTCCTTGGCTCGCGTTTTGATAATGGCCGAGACAGTCCGCACGGCGATATTATGCGTGATTGTCCATTGTCCGGCAATAACTTCCACGCCGACGCGTTGACCGGGATCCCGACGCTCTGGGGGGAAAGGGAGATCAGATCACATAGTCCGGCATAAAATCGGGCTCAGGCGTGGATTCGGGTTTGGGGGGCGGTTGGGCCCGGCCGTCTGTCTCGCCCTTGGTCTTTAGACGGAGTTCGGGCGGTTTGAAGGTGACCACGGAGTTGGGCGGGACGCTGGAGGTCACGAAGACCGAGCCGCCGATCACCGAGTTCTCGCCGATGACCGTATCGCCGCCGAGGAGGATGGCGTTGGCGTAGAGGGTCACGTTGTCGTTCACGGTCGGGTGGCGCTTGGCCTTGCGGATCACCCGGCCCCGCTCGTCCTTGGGGAAGGAAAGGGCGCCGAGCGTCACGCCCTGGTAGATTTTCACGTTGTCGCCGATGTCGGTGGTCTCACCGATGACCACGCCGGTGCCGTGGTCGATGAAGAAGTTTCGTCCGATGCGGGCCCCGGGGTGGATGTCGATGCCGGTTTGGGCGTGGGCCCATTCGGACATGATCCGCGGCATGAGCGGAACATCGAGATCGTACAGAGTGTGGGCGAGGCGCTGGACGCTGATGGCGAGCAGTCCGGGATAAGCGAGGATGACTTCGTCGAGATTGAGGGCCGCCGGGTCGCCGTCGTAAGCGGCCTGGACGTCGCCGGCCAGTTTCTCGCGAATGGCGGGGATCCCCTCTAGGAACGCCAGAGTTACCTCGCGAGCTCTTCTATCCGCCGGTCGCTCGTTGAGGCGGCCTGGATGGGCGAGCTCATCGACGTAGCAGAGGCACATCTGAATCTGCCGGAAGGCGGCCTCGCCGATCCGCGGGAGCAGGTCGCCCACGTGGAAGGCGACGTTGTGGCGCGTCAAACGCTGGCGGCCGAGGAAGCCCGGATACAACAGTTCGAGCAGTTCACGGACCAGTTGGATGATCTCGCTGCGCGAGGGCAGGTAGACGCGGTCGATGTGCTGCGTGCGCGCCTCGGCGTGGTAGCTGGCGACGACGCGCTCCACCAGCTCGCCCAGCTTGGGCCCGATGACGAAGTCCTCAGTCATAGGGAGTCTCCGGATTTCCGATGGTAGATCGGCGAGTTTCGATTGTCGATACAAGCGCCGACGACGGTCACCGATCGGGTCCGTGACACTTTCGGCGGAGTCCGCCGAAGGCGGATTCGCCCCGAGGGGGCGCCGGACTGTAGCCACGGGTGGAGTCCGGCGCAGCCGGACGGAACCCGTGGTGTTCGGGGAAAAAACTGACCCGCCCCGACGGGGCGGCGGAACCGCCAAACCGCGACTGAGTCGACCTCCTCCGCCCCGTCCGGGGCGGGCGCTTCGGCGCGTCAGTATCCACGGGTTGCGCTCTGCCCGCCTAGCGGCGGGCGGCGCTCCACCCGTGGCTACAATCCCCGGTCCCTCCGGGACCGTTCCATCGCCCGTCCGCCCGCGCGGGAACCGCTCCATCCCTGTCGCGGCTCGGATTGGCCCCGCGCTTGCGCTTGGGGTTCGGATGGGTGCGCGCCGCATGAATGCGACGGCTGGGCGTTGGTCGGGTCGCTGCCGCTCCCGGCTCTGATGCGCCACCCACCAGGGGCGGCGCTACGTTTTTGCACTGCTGACACAGCAGTGGCACCGTCCGACGTTCGTTCAGGATCGTTTCAACAACCACACGATGTGGCCGAGTTGCGGGAGGATCAGCCGCTCCATCGCGAGGTGAACGGCGGCCGTCGAACCGGGTAGCGAGAAGACGACCGTTCCACGGCAGACGCCCGCGACGGCGCGGGAGAGCATCGCGGCGGGGCCGATCTCCTGGAAGCTCAGCATCCGGAACAACTCGCCGAACCCGTCAATCCGTTTCTCAAGCAGCGACGCGACGGCCTCATACGTCGCATCACGAGGCGCCAGCCCCGTTCCGCCGGCGAGAATGACGGCCTGACACGCCCCGCCCGAGCATAACGCCGCGACCCGCTCCCGCACGCGTGAAGGCTCGTCGGGAACGATCTCGCAACCGACTACGCGGTGTCCGCTCTTCATCAGAAGCTCACGGATGAACGCCCCGCTCGCATCGGTGTCGGGCGTGCGCGTGTCGCTGACCGTGATGATCGCGCAGTCAACGCAGGGCACTTCTTGCGATTGATGATCGTTCGGCGGCATCGGCGGTATTGTCGAATGTCGAATGTCGAATGTCGAATGGGGGTGTGCACCGACGTGGCCCGGTGGCAAGGCGGCACCGTTCAGGACCCGGAGCGCGAGCGACGGGCCAAGACCCCGCGCTGGCGCTTGGGGTTCGGATCAGTAGCCCCCGACCGTCATACTGCGACATTATCCGCTCCGGCTCCCGGTTCTGACCCGCGTCGCAAAACGGTGCACCGTCCGATACGATGGGCGCGATGAAGAAGTCCGGGCCGTTCGCGTGGCTAACCTACGTCGCCGTCCGGGCGGTCTTCGCCGTCATGCAAGCCTTCCCCATCGACTGGAACCTGCAAACCGCCCGCATCCTGGCCAGGATTTGGGCCGTCGTGCTCCCCCGCCATCGGCAACGGGCGCTCGCCCATCTTTCCGCCGTTTTCGGCGAGGTCTACCCGATGAGCCGGATTTCCCGGCTAGCCGACCGCTCCCTGGAGAGCGTGACGATGTTCGCGGTCGAGGCCATCTGCCTGCCGCGGCTGATCAACGCCTTCACCTGGAGCCGCTACCTCCGGCCGGTGAACCTGGACGACGCGGTTCGATTGTTCCTGCGCGGGAAAGGCGTGATCTTGGTGACGGGGCACTACGGCTCCTTTGAGGTGATCGGGCATCTGCTGGCGGCGTTGGGCTTTGACATCGCGGCAGTCATGCGGCCTCTGGATAACGTCTACCTGAACCGCTTCATCGTCGCCAGCCGCCGGACGCACGGGCTGACGTTGCTCGATAAGAAAGGGGCGATGGAGAGCGCCGAGAAGATGCTTGGCGACGGGGGGTTGCTGAGTTTCATCGGCGATCAGGATGCGGGCCGGAAAGGGTTGTTCGTCGATTTCTTCGGCCGACCGGCCTCCACGTATAAGTCGATCGGTCTGCTCGCCATGGCCACCGGCGCCCCGATCGTCGTCGGCTACGCCCGCCGCCGCGGCAACGTCGCCCGTTACGACGTGGGCGTCCAGCGGATCATTCATCGTCAAGAGTGGGAACAACAGGAAGACCCGCTCCGTTGGATCACGCAAGAGTACACGTCCGCGATCGAGGCTTTCGTCCGCGAAGACCCGGAACAGTACCTTTGGATTCACCGCCGATGGAAGTCGCAACCGAAAAGCGAGAGGGCGACGACAACGACACGGGTCGCCCCTTGTCCTGAGCCTCGAAGGAAAGGCGTCTGAACGCTCTGTAGCCCAGCCGCCCTCGGCTGGGCCCAACACAGCGAAGGGTCGCTGTGCTACACAGCTACGCGTCGCTGTGCCACAAAGCTATGCGTGCTCCGATTGAGACCGCGTCAGGAGGGCGAAGACCTCGCGGTTTCCGGCGTGGCCGCGGAGGGGGCTAGGGAAGGTGTCCAGCACGGTCCAGCCAACGCACTTCACGTCATCGAGCACAGTCTCTACGACGCCGCCGACGCGTTCATCGGGCAGGACGCCGTTTACGAGCAGGTTTTCGGCGGCTTCGTAATGCGGTTTGATGAGGGTAATGACCCGCGCGGCGGGCGAAAGCATCCCGGTGACGTTGGGAAGAATCTTCGACTGCGGCGTCCAGCCGACGTCGACCGTGACGAGTTCGACCGTTTCGGAGAGCGTCACGTGCATGGCATTGGTACGTTCGAGGACCGTCACACGGGGATCCTTGCGCAGCTTCCACGCCAGAATCCCGTAGGCCGTATCAACCGAATACACGCGGGCGGCGCCGGAACGTAACAGGCAATCGACGAACCCGCCGACGTGACTTCCCAGATCGGCGCAAACCAATCCCTTCACGTCGAGCGCGAAGTGCTGCAAGGCCGCCTCGAGCTTGTCCCCGCCGCGCGAAGCAAACGGCGTGACCGCGGGTGCTACCGATGAGAGCGACAGGGGGCGATTGACCGAATTGTCGAGTGTCGATTGTCGGTTGTCGATTTCAGGATCGGAAGTGCCCAACGTGGTCCTCAATCGTCAATCGACAATCGCAAATCGACAATCCCCTAGCCGGCTTTGCCGGCGACAGCGGCATTCAGGCGGCGGGCGAGGCGGGACTTGCGGCGGGCGGCGGTGTTCTTGTGCAACGTTCCCTTAGCAGCCACCTGGTCGAGCTTCTTGGTCACCTTCACGAACGCGTCTTTGGCCGCCTGGACATCACCGCTGCCCAGCACTTCCAGAAACTTCTTGGTCTCGCCCTTAATCACGGACTTACGGGCGCGGTTGAGGGTACGGTTCCGCTCGTTCTGTTTGACGCGTTTCTTTGCCGAGGCAAGGTTGGGCACTGTCGCTTCTCCGTTGGTTTCGTTTCATCCAGCTATCAACCCGCCCGACTCGCTTGGCCGGGCGGTGCTAGACTATCTAATCTAGCACGAACGTCCTTGTAGTTGTAGTCCAGTTGCAGAATGTTCCCATAGGTCTTCTTGGCGGCGTCCTGGTCGCCCACGGCCTCCTGGGCCCGCCCCAGCCAATAGAGCATGGTCTTGCCGAGTTCGTCGTCGGCGAACTCGTACTCCTTGACGGCCTCCTCCAACGCCGCGATGGACTCGCTGTTGTACCCCTTGCGGAAAAAGCACCGCCCCAGGTACATCCCGCACGCGGCACGATTCTTCGGATCATTACGAGCCGTCTGAAAGAGCGGGATGGCCTCGTCGAACTGCCCCGCCCGGAACTTGCGAACTCCGTACTCGAAACGCGCCCGGTTATCGGTGGGATACTTCTCGACGCGATCCTTAAAGACGCCCAATTCGAATCGGAGCTGGGCGACCTGCTTTTCCTTGAGCGCCGCGGCATCGCCGGCCTTTTCGGCCTCCCGAACCTCCCGGGCAAGTTGCTTCATGCGGACCTCGTCGGCCAGGTGCTTCCACCGATACTCTCCGCCGCGTTTGTATTCCGCGACGAGCAGCCCGATCGCACGCGACTCCTCGTCTTTGCGCTCGCGGCGACACAGTAAGCCGACCAATTGTTTGATCGCGGTAGGGTTGCCGGGATTGTCTTGATGCTCGGCCTCGGCCTTGGCTATTAATTCCTCCAACCGCTCGTCGGTTTGCACGGAGCGTTGCTGGTCGTGGAGGTCCTCCTGCCCCTCGATGTCCACGATGCTGTCGCGATAGGACCCGCTGTCCTGGTACTTGCCCTTGAGGATGGTGAGCTTGGTGGAAAGGTCCTTCACCGTGTTCTCGGCCGCTTGGTCCTTCGGGAAACGCCGCCGCCACAGGTTGAGGACCTCGACGCCCGATTGATAACACGCCACGCCGAAGGGTGACTCGTTCCGCACCGCCGCCCGATCGCCGAGTTCCTCGAACAACAGCGTGAGCATCTGGAACTGTTTGGCGGATGCTTTGGGGGCGGAGTCGAGGGCCTTGTGGAAGATGCTCCCCGCCCACTTGGCCACCTCCTCGGCGCGAAGGCGGCCCGCATTCCGGGCGAGGGCCTCGATGTATCTGAGGTCGTCCGGGTCGTGCCCAAAGAGCCACAGAGAGTTGAGAAACGCCTGTTTGGCGTTCTTGTCCGTCAGCGACCGCCTCATCGTGTCCTTCAGGCCGGGCTTCTTGCCCCCGGTCTGGCGACGGGCGACGGCGCACCCATGGAGGGGTTTGCACGCCTCCTCCACGGCGTCGGGCCAGAACTCCATGCCGTTGACGTAATACTCGAGGGCGTAATCGAATTGTCGCTTGTCGCCCAGTTCGCGGGCACGCGCGAACCACTTGGCGGCCTTGGCCTTGTCTTCGTCGGTGACGATCAGGCGCGCGTTGGTATCGACGGGTTCATCTGCGTCGTCGTTGTTTTTCTTGGCCATCAACGTCGAACAACTTCCACGGGACGAGGGAGTGCCGCCCCGAGGCACCACGGGGTAGGACGCGACTCCGCGCGTGTCAAACGGCCCGCCTGTTGCTCAATCACACGCCACAGGGATCGAAACTCCGTAATCGTCGGTGCGAGCGACAGACACCCTTTACAATCGACACACAAGTCATAGTATCAGCGGACCGCTCGGTGTCAAGGTGAGGGGCTTGTCCTGAGCCTTGAAGGATCGGAGCCCCGGCCCGAACGGGCCTTATCGGTCAGCCAACGATGAAACTCCCCGACCCGAGCAGGTTGCGCATCCTACTCTACCCCGACCCGATCTTGAAAAAGCGGGCCAAGGCCGTGGGCAAGTTTGACGCGGACATCGAGGCCCTGGCGCGGCGGATGCTGGAACTGATGCGCGAGGCCAAGGGGCTTGGATTGGCCGCCCCGCAGGTCGGCGTCGGAATTCGCCTCTTCGTTTGCAACCCCACCGCTGAACCGGGCGGCGACCTGATCTGTGTGAACCCGCGCCTTGCCGGACTCTCCGGCGGCGAGGAAAAGGAGGAAGGCTGCTTGTCCATACCAGTCGTGACCGTCACCATGCGGCGAGCGACGCAGGTGGTGCTGGAGGCCTTCGACGTCGCGGGTAAGCCGTTTCAGGCGACGGGGACGGACCTGCGTGCCAGAGTGTGGCAGCACGAGATCGACCATCTCGACGGACGGCTCATCATCGACAATATGTCCGCCACCGATGAGATCGCCAATCGCCGGGCGATCAAGCAACTTCAGGACCAATATCGACCTTCGCGGCGCTCTTGATACGCCCTCTCCCTCTCAGCCCGACCTTCGCACGGTTTTGAAGAAAGCAGGTATCCCCTTCGCTCCAGGGCGCACTACCCGTGGGGGTATCGCGTTGCCGCGCCTTCCGGCCAATCTCCCTGGAAGGCATTGGATCGAGCATAGAAGCCCCTGTAGCTTCGCATCAAAGGCAAACGAAACGCTCGCGCCGGCGCACAGAGCCGCCAGGGGCTTATGTCGGTACGCACCTCCCGATGAAAACCACCGCTGCAGCCCCATGAGCGTACACAGGCGATCTTCCATGCTCCGACCCACTACCTATTGGGGTTACTGGAGTTAAGGGGATATCCCGAATGGGTTTACCGACAGGATCAATCATTCTGCGTGTCCACCTAGACCGGCACATGCACGACCGGTTGGCGCCCGATTTGACCCGCGTGGCGGCAGATGCCGATTCGTGCGAGCTTCGCGCTGAAGCCGGATAGCCGCCGCGGGGCGAAAATGGCCCACGGCGTGTTCAGCAGGATCTGCCAATCCAGCCACAGCGATCGGTGCCGTGCGTACTCGACGTCGTAGTAGATCCACTCTTGGAAGTCCGTGTCCGGATCGTCGCGAAGCCGTAGAACCTGCCACAACCCCGTGATCCCCGGCTTGACCGACAGCCGTGCACGCCGCCAGGCCGGACAGAGCTGGTTCTCGTCGTCCGGCGAGGGTCTCGGCCCCACCAGACTCATGTGTCCGAACAGCACGTTCAGAAGCTGCGGGACCTCGTCGATGTTGTAGCGCCGCAGCCAGCGCCCCAGCTTGGTGAGCCGCGGATCCGCGCTGATCTTGAACTGCGGACCGCCCACTTCGTTGAGCTCGCGCAGTTGCTCCTTCATCGCTTCCGCGCCGCACATCATCGACCGGAACTTCAGACAGCGAAACTCCTTCCCCTGGAGCCCCTGGCGGCGGTGGGAAAACAGGATGGGACCGCGCGAGGTGCATTTGAGCAGGATCGCCACGACGAGCAGAAACGGCGACAACACCAGCAACCCCGCCCCGGAGATGCAAACATCCATCAGCCGCTTGAGGACCAGATAGCCGCGGTCGCTTCCTGCGGAAGTTGGAAGTTCAAAGTTCGAAGTTCGAAAAGGAGGGGGAACCGGCGCGTCACGTTCCGTGGTCTTTGAACTTTGAACTTTGAACTTTGAACTTGTTCGTTCCGAGGCTTCATGCGTACGCCCGTCCCGCCCATTTCCGTTCCCGTCTGCGCACGCCGGGAGCGTCGCCGCCCTCGAACAACTCGCTACGCCCCGTCGCTTGGATTCGTAATCGCAATCATGGAACTGAGTGACTTCGAAAGAAGTTGGAAGTTCAAAGTTCGAAGTTCGAAAAGGAGGGGGAACCGGCGCGTCACGTTCTGTGGTCTTTGAACTTTGAACTTTGAACTTTGAATCGGTCGGCCAATCGGTTCCGCCACCTGTTGGGCGCCGCGACGACGCCGCCACGGCCGGCAAGCTATACTCGCCGCCCGCGCTCAGCACCAACCGCAAGTCCGTCTCGCGCACGCACGGCTCCGACGACCACCGAACGCAAAAACGACGCGTCAGCGCGCCGATGCTTTCCAAACCCCAACCTCGCGCCACCACGTGCCCGACGACCGCGCGGGCATCCCGCCCCTCGACCGCCAGAAAACAAGCCTCGCCGGACCGGCGGTCGGCGTAGGTGGGGGAGTCGAAATAGTGGCGTCGAAAGCTCAGCACGCGCCCGGTCTCATCCACCTGAACGGATTCCGGGTAGTGGACCGCGGCGAGATCGCGGGGCGGACCGAACAGCAACACGTCGCACGGGGGACGCCGCGACGCCGATCGGGCGGCCTCCCAATCCACGATCGGCAAGCGGTTCCCGTTGACCAGCCACACGACCTGTCGACCCAACATCTCCGGCAACGTCATCCCGACCTCGTCGGAGTACCAGATCACGGTCACGCGCTCGAGGTCGGCAAGGATCGGTTTGTAGTGCGTCTCGAAGTGAGCGGGCAACAGGGCCGCCACCGACGGCATGTGCTCGGCGGCCCATTGGCAATACCGCGCCGCCACCTGGAGTTGCTCCGTTAAAATCCGGCGCTGTCCGTCGCCGGCGGCGGCGAGCGGGTCGAAGTGCACCACCAGCGTTAAGTGATTCGGACCGGCCAACATCGAACCGCCTCCTCCCCCTCGCAACCGTCGAGCCGCGCCTAGGCGCTCCCCGCGTAGGAATAGTTGTACGAGTAACCGTAACGCACATGTTTGGGATCGACCGCGTTGAGGATCACGCCCACCACGTTGCCGCCTACGGCCGCGAGATACTGCCGAGCGGCCCGCGCTTCCTCCTGGGTTGACCTCCCCGCGCGAAGGACCAACACGACTTCGTCCACCAGGGTCGCCAAGACCACGGCGTCGCTTTTGGCCAACACCGGCGGGGAATCCACAATCACCTCATCAAAGCCCGCAAACAACGATCGCAGGCGGGCCTGCCCGTCGCGACCGGAGAGAATGTCGCCGAAACGCTCGTCCCGCGGGCCGGCGGGGAGCACGTGCAAGCACGCCGTGTCGCCGGTGTACACGGTCTCGTCGGTGCTGAGCCGTCCGGCGAGGAGGTCCGCAAGACCCGGCTGGTCGGTCATCTGCAGCCGACGCGTGATCCCCTGACCGTGATTGTCCGCGTCGACGAGCAGCACCCGCCGACCCGTCGCCGCCAGACCGCGGGCCAAGTGCATCGCCAGCGAGGACTTTCCGCTGCCCGGCGTCGGACTGGTAATCAATCGCGTCCTCGCCCCGCACGCCGCCGAGCCGGCGAGCAAGGCCGTCGATATTCCGCGGATCGGTTCGGCCAGACGGTCGTCGAATGCGTTCTGCGGCGCGTGATTGTTCGCCAAGTATTGGACGCTGCCCAGCACCCGGACGCCCAGCCGCTGCGTGACCCCCTCCGGATCGCGAAAGCGCGTGTCCAGCCGGCTGCGAAGCAGCGCCACCCCGGCGCCCAGCATGAAGCCCATCACCAGGGCGACGACCGAGTACTTCAAACGCTTGTCGAGGTTGGGCTTTTCCGGGACCCGCGCTCGCGACTCCACGGTGATGCGCGACGCCCGCTTCTGCTCCACCTCCACGGTCCAAATCTTCTCCCGCACTTTGTTCAAGGACGTCTCGATCCGGTCGCGCTCCTGCCGCAACTCGTCGAGGACGAAGCGTTGCCCGGCCAGCCCGGAGCGTCTCTCGCTGAGCCTTCCCAGTTCCTGCTCCAGGACGCGGACCGTGACTTCCGCGTTGCGGACGTCGGCTTGGAGGGAGCGCCGGCGGGACGAGACGTAGGACCGATGAAGCTCGGCGGCGCGTTTGTCGATCCGCTCGTTCAGCGCCGCGATCAGCCCCGGACGACCCAACACGTCGGGATGCCCCGGTCCGCGCCCCGCGCCCACGTCGCCCAACGCCGAAAGCTCCACCGTCCGAAGTTGTTCTTTGAGGCCGTGCAGTTCCGGATCACGGGACAGGAATTCCTCCAACCCGGCCGGGTCCGCGAGCCCTTCGTCGCCGTCCCCTTCTTCCGCATCCAACGCCGCAAGACGGGCGGTTGCGAGAGCGCTGTCTTTGTTGGCCTGGGTCAACTGCTCCTGGAGGCTGGACATCCAGCGATCCAGCAACGCGCCGATGTCTTCGGCGCCGCCCAAACCCTGTTCGACGTTGGACTCGCGCAGTTGCCGGGTCTTGACCTTCATCTTCGTCTCCAGCTCGCTCTGTTCCGTTTTGAGCGAACCGAGGATCTTGTCATCCCATTCGCGCTGTTTGGTTTCACGGCGACTCAGGTAGGTGTCGAGCACGGCGTTCACCAGGGTCGCCATTTCGCTCGGCGGTCCCCCGGTCATGGAGACCTTCAACAGTTCAGTGCCCTGTACGGCGAGGACGGTCAGGGCTTTTTGGATGTCGGCGACCGGCTCGTCGGATGCCGTCACCAGGGACAGTGAGCGGACTTCCGGCGTGGCGATCGCCGCGTCGATGACGCTTGCACTGACAAGGTCGGCCGCCTCGGTCAACACATACTGCCGGTAATTCCGGGTGATGTCCGTATCCGCATCGGAGAACAAGATCGCACGTACGACCGGCGCCACGTGGACCATGGCGCTCACTTCGTACATGGGCCGGACCAGCCACCAGATCGCCCCGACGCCCACGCCGCCCGCCAACACCGTCACCAACGTGAAGCTGAGCCACCGTTCCCGCAGTATCGCAAGGATCGAGGGTTGACCGCTCGGCGCAGGGGGTGGGAGCAGATCCGGGGGCCGCCAGGAGGTTGTCGCCGCCAGGTCGTGCGTGTCGGCCATAAAGTCCGTCCCGCCGTTAATCGCTCTTTCCCCCACGCTTCGAGGATCCGAAGTCACGTGCGACCGGCGTCCCGGTCGGTCCACTGCGGACGCGTGAAATCGTTCACCGCTGCGACGCCATCTGATGGCGTTCGACCCGATCGACGAGCAGCGCCGCCACCGCCTGCCGCGGCCCCACCAGGTTCGCCAGAACCCAGCATTCCAGGGCGATCAGCAAGAGCGCCGCGGGCATCATCAACAGTCCCGAGCTGCCGTGGAGCATCCCCTGGGCCAAGGCGTCCAGCCCCATCGCGTGGCAGTAGCCCGCCGCCACGATGCGCAACGCGTTGCAGGCCAACGCGATCGGCACGCTCGACAGGACGACCACCACTTTCTGCCATCGCGGTCGCTCGATGATGAAGGCCCCCACTCCGATCACGATCAGGAGCGCCAGCACCATCCGCAGACCGCCTGCGGCCTCGATCACCGCCGTCGAGTCGGGCCCGCCGATGCTCATCACCTGCCCGGAAGACACCGTCGGTACCCCCAACGTTTCCAGCAACGTCGCCGAAACCTGCGCCGTAAGCTCCCGCAACGGCGAGATCAACGCCTCGTGCGCGCCCGACGGCAAGGGGAGCATAAGCACCAGAAAAGCCAACGGATACCAGACCGCCCGGTACACGCTCCGGCCCGCGGCCGCCATCACCACCCCGTTCGCGCACGTCAGCATCCCCAACTGCTCCAGGAGCGGTTGCTGCAACGACGTGCCCCCCAGGTTCACAGCGATCCCCGTAAAAAAAACCGCCGCCCCCATCCACCAGAACGTGGGTGTCATGGCGGCGAGCCGACGACAGCGCGTCGCCGCCATATAGGCCGCCGCCAAGGGCACCAACAGCCCGGCGCTGTAGTCCGCGTTGCCGGATAGTTGTTCCCATAACCCGGCGAGGGTCGAGCGGAACGCCGCGATAAACCCGCCCGTGAGGATCAGCCCCCAGAGGGTCGCAGCAGGCACGAGGCGCCGAATACGGGCAGGCCCGCCTGCGGGTGATCGACGACCCGACGCTTGAGGATTACTCACCACGCTTGTAGCGCCCGTTTCGCTCGCCGCCGCCGCGGGGCAGAAAGGCCAAAGACGCCGTTGTTGCGCGGACCGCTGCGCGGCTCCGTCTGCGGACGCGGCGGGGCGAGGCGGGATCAGACGATCGGTGATTGCCGAGCCGGGCGGAAGCCGCACGCCTTCAGCCGCCACCACACGCACCAACCACGAGTTTCGTCCTACGTGGGAGCCGTCGCCCAGGATCACCGGTCCGACGATCACCACTCCGTCCTCGATCTTGCAACCGTGTCCCAACAGGGCCGGTCCGACGATTCTGGCCTGGGGGGCGATTTCAACGTCCTCGCCGCACCAGATGTCCGGGACGAGCCGGCGGTAGCCTCTCTCCGCCAGTCGTTCATCCGACAAGGAGCGGGCGAGGACACGGATGTAGGTCGACCAGTCGGACACTTCACAGGAACCGCGGCGGAGCGTCACCGCGCCGACGCGCAGACCCGCCTCCCGCAGGACCGGCACCCACTGTTCCTTCAAGTCCTGGTAGCCGGTGGGACGGATGTACTCCAACGCCGCCCGATCGCAACAATAAATGCCCGCAGGCTTCAAGGCCCGTGCGAAGCCGGAGCCCGCGCACGCCGCGTCGGAGGCACAAAACACCGTGAGCGCGTTGCCCGACGAACGATGCTGCTCCAAGAGCCATTCCGGGTCGTCCTCGAACCACACCGACGCGCCGACGAGCAGGATCGTGTTCGCGCCGGTTAGCGATTCGCACGCCTTCAGACACCCAGCCGTTCCGCGAGGGATCCCGTCTTCGACGATCATCAACCCCCGCCCAACGTTGCGGCCTGCAAGGTGACGCGCGATGACATCGGCGTGTCCGTTGGCGCAGACGGCGCGCGCCGCGCTGTCGTTGTGCTCGAACGTCGCGAGTAATCGTTCCAGAAGGGTCGTTCCGGCGAGCGGCAAGAGCGGACGCGGGCAACCGTGCGTCCACGACGCGTCTGGCCCGATCGTGCCCGCCAAGATCACCAAATCCATCAACGTCCCCCTCCGTCGAGAAGCAAGAACGCAGCCCGGAACCTGCGACCTGCGGAAACCTAGGTGACCTGACACCCGACCGGCATAACCCTAGCGCCAGCCGGTAAAGACCCGCTCTGAGAGGATCGCCGCGCTCCGCAAGGTGCTTCCTAATCCTGTGGTAGAGTCTACCCTGGCGCCCCTGTGAGTCAACGGGCTGGGCATCCCGCGTCCATAGATATTCCGGGCTCGGCTGGTTATTGTCAGTTTGTGTAGTCGGCCGCACATCACTCAGGATCGGAAATATCGGACGCGGTATCCCGATAAACTGGGCAGGTTAGGTTGGGCAGAGAGAGTCGACGCCGGTGGCGTGATGGAAGACTGACACTACAGCGGAGCAGTCGGTTCGCGCGTGTAGACCAGGGCCTGGTCCGCCCGAACGTCCTTGTGAACTTCCTGCTCCCCATCCGGCCAAACAATTCAACTCGGCGTGTTTCTTCCACCGAGCACGCGGCAACCGTAGAATCCGCCCAAGAATCTGTTCAATGACCCGCGTCGAGCCGATCTCAGCGACGGAACGCACATACGCAAACGAGCAATCCCAGCGTTCTTTGAGGGCCTGCACCGTGATGATGAATCGGACGGGACACTCGCGGTCGAACAAATCCACGTCATCGATCTCGCGCGTCTCGCCGGTCGCCACGGCAATCTGATTCTCTGGAACCTTGAAATCGTCGATAAGCGTCCGCTTCACGACATCGACGGTGAGGTTCTGCGGCTCCTAGCTCCGGGGCTGTGCCTGAAAAAGAACGACGGGCCGCAAGTGCTCGCCGGTTTCGCGTTCCTCGTTCCGGGCGGCTTCCTCGACTTTCCGCCGCGTCTCCAACGCCTCTCCGACGACTTCTTTCCACTCCGATCGCGTTTTCAGCTTGATGGGCAGCTTAATCATCTCCTCGGCCTTGAGTTCCGCCGCCGAGACGTGGTGCAGCACGTTACTGGCGAAGAAACCCTGTTCCGGCCTGTGCGTCGTCTCCGGTGTGGCCGTGAACTCCACGATGCACGACGGCTGGAACCGGGCCAGCGTGTCGAACGACAGCCGGGTCCGGGCGTTGTGGGCTTCGTCGATGATGACCAGGGGACGACAGAGCCGCAGCACGTTCACCAGCGAATGGCGGATAGCTCCCATCATTTCGGTTACCAAGCACGCCCTCTTCGTGCGTATTCAATGTGGTCTGGCAAACCGCGGCGCATCACATTCTAGATCGGCCTGTAGTGGTTCAGCGTGAAACGGAGTCTGGGGTCGCCCGCCGACAGCTTGCCGTTGCAATGCAGCAGCCGATACGGGACCTGCCGGTGGTGATTCAACACGGCTTTCTTGCCGATCCAATCGAGAGTGGGCATCGGTCTTGCGGGACAGTCTCGCAGTTTTCGCGGTGCAGGCAAAACGGTCGAAACCGCGGGCGGGTGGCACAGTCTTGCCATCAAGGGAAACCGATGGAACGGTGACCGGGACCTGTTCGACTTTGCCGCGTGGGAGCACCGCTCCATGCCTGTCGCGGTACGGATGTGTCGTGTCGCTTCCGCTCCACGCTCGGATTGACGGCTCAATCGCTGTCGCGGTTCGGATGGTGCGCCGCCCACAAGGGGCGACGCTACGTAGTCCGGTCGCTGGCGCACGCGGCTCGGATCACGCGCCGCATGAATGCGGCGGCTCGGGGTACGTCCGGTTGCGTACGCTCCCGGCTCCGATAGTCCGCTCCCTCACCCTTGACGCTGCGCGTAAAGGGCGGGCGCTCGCGGCTCTGATCGGCAGTCCCGCAGCCGAAGGGCTGGGGCACCCACCGCAAGCATGGCCACGCAAGCGTGAGCCACGCCACCCGCGAATTGCCGCCTTGCAATCGCCAATTTGATGACTCCAAAAGCTGAATGGTCCGCACAGCGGACCCTACGTGACTCTCGTCGCGGTGCGTCGAGACGCACCCTATGAAATCTCGGCGAACATCATGTGGATGATGTCGCCGGCGAAGGACATGACGTCCTTTCCAGCGGCCTTGCCTTCGGGGCTGTTGAGCGCGGACCGCATCGCCTCCTGGGTGTCGAAGTACAGCTCGCTCATCATGTAGAACTTCGCCTCGCCGCCAGGCGAGCCGGTGAAGCGCGAGACCTCGCGCTTTTTCAGCCCGGGCATCTTCTTGGCCAGCGGCGCGTGGATCTCCGTGTAATGTTTTTCGAAGGCCGCGACGTCCGCCGGTTTCTTGTACAACACGACGAGCTTGACCACCGGTCAACTCCTTTCGAGATAGCGCTGAAGGTATTCCTTGTTCATGACGACCTGAACCTGCCTGCCTTTGGCGAGCAGTCGGTCGCCGTCGTAGGCCGATACGTTGCACACCACGCGCGGATGGTGATCGTCGGTCACCTCGATCAGCTCCGCGCGGACGCGGACGGTCCTTCCCACCGGGCACGGGGCCAAATGATCGACGCTCAAATACGACCCGACACCCTCCTCATGCGCTTCGAGAACGTCGACGAGGACCTTGCGTGCGGCCAGCTCGAAGTGATGCGCGGCGGACCAGGTCGAGTAGACGCGGTGGACGATCACTCCGTCGAAGGCCGGACACATGTCGTCGGTGACAACCACGGTCACCTCACGAACGATCCCTGGCTGAAATCCAGGCTTCATCACGAAGAACCACGGGATTGTCGATTGTCGAATTGAAGACGGGACCGCCCAGCGTCATCAGTCGACAACTGGCAATCGACAATCGGCAATTCCCGCGGGAGTGTAGCCGTGACGGGCCGCTTCGCAACGTCGGGGGGTCCGGTTGACAGGCCGGCCCGGTCGGGTAGGATGGTGAGGCTATGGAGACTCGGCTGGTTTTACTGTTGGCCGCGTGGGGAGCGACGCTGGCGGCTGGCGCCGCGCCGGGGGAGGCCGCGCCGCAGGCGGACATCGCCACGACGGCCTGGCAGCTCGACCTTCGTTTCAAGGACCCCCAGCGGATCACGTTGCGGTTGCCGGGCGAGGACTACGATACAACCTTCTGGTACGTGCTGTACGAGGTGACTAACCGAACGGGGAAAGACGTGGACTTCTTTCCGTCCTTTCGGATCGTGACGGACACGCTACAGGTCGTCGAGGGCGGGGCGAACATCCATCCGCTCGTGTATGACGCCATCAAAGCGCGGCACTTGCGGGAGTTTCCGTTTTTCGCACCGCCGGCGAAGGTAACGGGGCCGCTGCTGCAAGGGGAGGAGAATGCCCGGGCGTCCGCGGCGGTCTTTCGGACGTTCGACGAGAACGCGGCGAGCTTCACGCTGTTCATCAGCGGGCTGTCGGGTGAGACCGAGCGAGTGCGCAACCCGGCCTTCGACGTGAAACGCGACGAGTCGGAGGAGAATCCGCGGGCGTTCTTCCTGCGGCGCACGCTGTCGATCGCGTACGACCTGCCCGGCGATCCGCAAACGCGGGCCTCGGCGACGCCGGTTCGTCGCAGCCGGGAATGGGTGATGAGATAGAATTGCGAATTACTAACTAGACTTTTGCAAAGTTAACAAAGTGCCAGATGTTCCTTGATTCTCCCATCATTCCAGCCGTCCGCCCTCGCCCGCTCGATGACCCAGGAGATCGTATGGCTGAGCGTTTCTCGCAACACGCCCATGCAGGCTTGTCC
>JAZDHF010000152.1:0-15769 GCA_043806315.1 Planctomycetota bacterium
GCGGTCCGTCCCATGTACAACCACCTCGTCGCCCTCCGGCAAGCAAAAGTGCAAGGTGACTTGGCCCGCGCCGTAACTCTTTGGTGCGTCGTGGTTTAGAACCCACCGCCCGCACGTTGCCAACGTGAATGTCGAGGGTTCAAGTCCCTTCACCCGCTTTGTTGAATTGTCGTGCTTCGCAGCGCAAGCCTCTGCAAACTCAATAGGTTGTAACGACGCACCCCCCTGACCCCCTGATTCACTCTCACTGCACGTTCGCGCATCGGAACGCTCGTTTGTGCGTCGCGCGCGCTGCGCCGGCGCTGCGCGCTGCGCTGCACCGTCGTCGAACGTGCCGGTCATGCGAATCGCGCTCGCTTGTGTCAAGGGTTCGGTGGGCAGCCAAGGCAGCGCGGCAATTGCGGCGGCCACCGGCAACACTCGTTCATCCGTGTAGACGTTCGCAGTCAGACGCGGGTCGGTGTGCCGCAAATGGGCTTGGGCGAGTCGCAGCGGAACCGCGTTGGTCGACAGGTACGTCGCCAGCGATTTCCGCATGGAGTGTAGGTCGACCCGACCCCGCTCGTTGCTCCCGGCGATTCCCGCGAGCCGCAGGTCGGCCTTGAGCGCCTTCATGCCCGGCACGCCCGACAACACTGGATCGGTAGGCTTGGCGTCGGTGGGTCGATGGGTTTGCAGGGCCTCCACGACTTGCGGATGTAGGGCGACCGAGTCCGCTCGCCGTGACTTTGTGGTTTTCGCCCGCAGGTCGATTCGGGCGGGCAGTGTATCGAGCCGAACGTCCTGCCATTGCAAAGCCCGCAGTTCCGATCGGCGTAGGCCCGTCCATAACGCCAACAAGTACGCCAACGCCCGCTCCCGCCCGATCCGCTTGGCACGTTCCAGAACGGCGGGGCGAACGCTGGCCGTGAACTGGCCCGTTTTCGGTCCAGTACGGATGGTCTGCAACTCCCGGACCGGGCGTTCCCGCGTCGCTCGCAACAGCGCACCGATTTCGTCGGCGGTAAGCGACCGCCGTGGGCGCTTTTTCTCGATTCGCGCCGCGTCCTGTTTTTTCATCGGCGCAAGCGGATCACCGTGAAGGCGGGAGGTGGTCACACACCAGCGAGTGAAGGCTTTCAACGTGCCGATGTACTCGTTGACGGTCACGCCGGAGAGTTTTCGCTGTTGGAGGCGGGCGAGAAACGCGGCCACACGGTCGCTGTTCAGCTCGCCTAGCAACGCCACTTGCGAAAAGTCGCAAAACGCCTGCAACCGTCCACGCACTTGAATCAGGTAACGGTCGGCGTGGGCGTCAGCCTTCCGCGTCTGGACGTACCGTAGGAACTCCTCGACGTGCTCGCGGACGGGTCGCCGCACCTGTTCGGCGATTCGTTCCTGCGATGGGTCGATGATCCCACGTTGACGCAGCTTAACGTCGGATTCCAGCTTGCGGGCGATTTCCTTACTGGCCGCACGATCCGTACAACCGGACACGACCCGACGCCGACCCGCTTCCGTCGAATAGGCGATGTAGTAGGGCTTGCCCTTATCTCGTTTGTCCGCCGAACGCTTGAAAACACTCGCCATCATGCACCTACTTTCGGATTCGGCCCTTGCGGGTCGTCAGTCGCAGCCCTAACACTTTGCAGAGCCTCGCGGCTGTGCCCAACGTTATATCACGTTGCCCAGCAATGAACCCGTGCGCACTGGCGTACGGGACACCGCTTTCGACGGCCAGCCGCTTAACGGACAGGCCGGACACCTTGAACGCCGCCAGGATCACGCCGGCCAATTCGTTGTCGGGATTCGATTTCATACCCACATCATATCATGCGAATGATATCTAGTCAAGTCGAATATCATGCGAATGATATCAGGTCAAGTTGATTCCATTCTCTTTTTCGGATTCACGGCCACCGCCCGCATCCGCTCGACGGTCTCCCGCAGGGCTGCGCGTTCGGCGTACTCGCGGAGCTGTCCGCCATCGTACTCCCGGATCGCGGCCCGTTCCTCGTATTCAATTCGCCAGTCCGGCGGCAGCTCGGCAGCCGCGATTCCAGGTGGAGGCAGGGCGTCTGGAGCGTGCCGCTCGGACCGGAGCGCCTTGAGCCGTTCAAGTGCGGAACTCAACTCGGCGACTCCCCCGCAGATTCCGCAGATTCCGCAGAATCAGCCCGTTGCTCCAGATTGTGCGTATTCTGCGTATTGTGCGCGTGGACCAACGGATTTACGTCATATCGCGTGCTTGGTTTCCGCCCAGGTCCGATGCGTGTCGTTTCTCGCTCGCGGATGAACCCGTGTTCGAGCAGCAATCCCAACGGTTCATCGAGTTCCTCAACCCGCTGAACGGCCCCGCGCACGGCGTTGAACGCATCCCGGCGTGTGAACTCGGACAGGTGCCCGTCCATCAACCACGCCAGAATCCGCCGTGCGAGTCCGGTCGCCGGATTCGCGCCCATTTCGCAGAACGCGGCCTTCGCGTGTGCGACCGCATACTCCCCGACGGCGATAGCACAGAGCATCGTTTCCGCGTCGAGCGGGTACGCCGACGGATCGCCTCTTGCAGCGTAGAACAGTCCGTGAAAAATCGCAGCAACGCGGCAAACTGCGCCAGGTAGCTTGCTTCCCCAGTCGCGCATGGTTGAGAGTTCACCGCCGGTACGTAGTTCCGTTTCCGCCCATGCCCTGAAGCGGTTGAGTTCGGCCACGGCTTCAGGGCTCACTTGGACAACGAACGGATACGGATTGCCGTGGGCGTCGACTGTCGGCTGAAGTTGAAGTGCCGCCCGCACGAGCCGAGCGTAGTCAGCCAGAACTTGGGCGGGCACGGACGATGAGTTCAGCTTGCGGAATCCGACCAGCGACGCGGGTAGAGAGTAGAGAAACCGTGCCAGCAAACCGCGCCCGCGGAAACCGGGCTTTTCCATCAGTCCCCGCAGCACGTCCGGTTGAACCGCCAGCCCCACCGTAAGGGCCGGACCGCGGACGTACTCATTCGCGCGACTCACCCGGTTCAACTTGTAATCGTCCCCCGCGTGCCCTTTGAGATACACACCAAGCCGTCCAACCCCGTCGCTATAGCGCCCGGCCATGAGATCGAACACGTCGCCTTCTGGCGACATTAGCGCGATCCGCCCACTTTGTTGATGCAACAATTGCCCGATCGCTTCCGGCGTGGCATCGTCGGCGGTGAGCTGCAACGGCAATATGATCTTCGTCGTGCGAATCTGCTCTGCGAGTTCCTTCACCCTTTGACGAGCAGCACGCCGGTCGTCCGGCTTGGTTGCCTTCGCCGCTCTTCCCTGCTCGTGTTTCATTTCTGCAACGAGCATCGCCAGTTCGACCTGACTCTGCTCGATTAACGGGGCGAGACGCTCATTTTCTTCTTGCTCATATTCCACTACCGGACTCAGCACGATGCGAAAGACCGCGCTCTTTCGTTCTCCCGACTCCATCACGACCACCACGAATATGTTGACCGGCTCGGTCCAATCAGGAAGAACAGGCACCTCGATTCTCTTGGCGAGCGCGGTGCCCCCGACCGCCAGCACGAGGAACACCACGGAATCAAGGGGAACCTGCACGGACTCCGCGACCGCCTCGCAGAATTCGCGTAATGCGTGTAATCGTTCCGGGATGGCCTCCAGCGGAAACCCCGGTACGTCGTATCGCCCGAACGGGATCGGTGGTTCCCATCCGGGCGCTGGCGGGGGCATGACCGTGGTTTCGACGGGCAGGGCGGGTGCGATTCTGACCGGTTCCGTGGCCTCGACAAGCGCAAGCAATTCGGCGACGGTGTGACCGGCGTCGAGCCAATCGCTTACATCGCCCTTGGGCGGAAGGCCGAGTAACTCAACGATGCGAACGTCGGAGGCCTTACCGTGCAGCCTGCGGGCGACATCATCCCGGTGTTCTCGGCCCGCGTCATCGTTGTCCTGTAGGACGCAGACCTGCCGCCCGTGCAGGGGCTTGTCATCCACAAGGTGCCACTTCCCGGCCCCGCCAGGGTTGGTCGTAGCGATGAGTCCTTCGGCGGCCAGTCGATCGGTGTCCTTTTCACCTTCGACGATGAAAACCCAGGCGTTCGGATCGGCGGCAAGCAAGGCGGGGACTCGGTAAAGCACGCGGCGCACGCCGTCGAGGTTGGATATCCAGCCGCCGTTCCCGTCAGGCCGACGCTGTGAAAACCCCTTCGGCACGTAACGCACGACTTGGAACAGCACTGATCCGTTCTCGTCACGGTAGTCGTACGCCTTGTGTTCTCGGCCGTTGGGCCGTCGGCCATTGCTGCGGCCGGCCGCTGGAGGCGGGAAGAGATCGGCGACCCGAAGTCCAAGTGCGGTGCAAATCGCTTCTAGCGAGCATTGTGCGTGGCAGGTGAGCAGCACTCGACCATCGACTCCTTCGGCCACCGTAAGGCTTGGATTCCGATCGTTGTGGGCCGGACATCGCGCGATCCACCTCTTGCCCGATGGTCGATGACCGGGTAACTTGGCAAGCACAAGCTCAATTGGTCTTGGGGTCGCGCCGTCTGGCAACGGTCGCGGCCCCCGTTTGTTGGGCGTCACGTCGCGGCCCTCGCCAGCTCGGCCTCAAGACGATCCTTCGATGGGCAACCAAGTCTCAGCCAAAGGTCAAAGTCACTGGCGCGAATTCGCGCACACCGCCCGATGCGCACAACCGGCGGGGCCTTCGCACAGGAAATGAGTTGCCAGAACTTCCGCGCAGAAACTCCCGCTATCGGGAACGCGGACCTTCGAAAGCTGCTGCGAACGGACAACACCCTCCTGGCGTCGAAGCTGCTTCGCGATCTAGTGGACGGGGGGTTATTGGTCGTGGCCAACCCGGGTGCCGCCAAGCAGAATCGGCGGTACAAGTTGCCCGAGCAGGACCCTATCGCCCCGCTCTTATCCGAGGAGGTTAGAAAACAAGCCCGCGATGGATCGTAAGTACTTGAAAACAAACGACTTACGGAAACCCGTGTTTTCTGGGCAGGGTCATTCTCCATGCTGAAACGGCTCATCGAAGTAGCTTTGCCGCTCAAGGAGTTGTCGCAATCCTCGAAGGAGAAACGGCAGATTTCCGCGCTACACCTCTGGTGGGCAAGGAGACCCCTTTCCGTTTGCCGGGCTGCGGTGTTCGCCTCGCTCATCCCCGATCCCGACGATCCCGAATGCCCCGACTCGTTCCCCGCGCTGGTCAACGACCTGTTGCCGCGCACGCCCAACGGCGAGGACACGCCGCGCAACCGCTGCCTTGAGTTCATCAAGCACCTCGTCAAGTGGGAGAACTCTAACAACGACGAACTCGTCGGCAACGCCCGCAAGCTCGTCGCGGCCGCGCACAAGTTCCTGCACCCCAATGCCGACGGCGACATGCCCAAGGTGCTTGACCCGTTCGCGGGCGGCGGGGCCATCCCGCTGGAGGCGCTGCGCCTCGGCTGCGAGGCCCACGCCATCGACCTGAACCCCGTTGCCCACCTGATCGAGCTTTGCACGCTGGTCTACCCGCAGAAGTACGGCCAGCCCAACAGCCGCCCCACGCCGGACTACATCCACGCGCTGGAAGCAGCGCATCGCGGTGAGCAACAGAAGAAGCAGCACGAGATGGACTTCGATAGGAGTGGTGGCGGCAGGATGCCGACTGAGATCGACGGCATCGCCCTGACGCGCCTGCCGCTGATTACCGAGGTCGAATAATCCAACGGCATGAGAAGCGCTGAGTCTGCAGGACTTTCGAGCCGACCGTGCAGCCGTTTGGGTAGGACCGCCTCGTGGCGGGTCGCGCGACGCCTTGGGAGAGAGACGGCGGAACTGCGGAACGCACGTAAGCCCTTGCGACGCGGAGCGAAGGAGCGAAAACGTCCGAACGTCTCCGCCCGGGTGTCAGCCGTTAACCACTCGGTCGCCGCGTTTCGCAACGACCGGTCAACTAGAGGGAACGCAACGGTCCTCAAGCGCGCCAAAGATGCAAACAGAGACTTCGAGGGACGTTGGGTTCGGTACAGCGAATGCGACTAGTCCGTTTCTACGGCGTCGAAACCGCTTTCGCTTCGGTTCGACCAGGGCCATCGCCGCCAGGCGCTGTGCAGCACGCACGCGCAGGCTGAGAAATCTAACCTGCGAGGGGACGCGCTCCCCAATGGCCGTCAAGCGCGGTAACGGGCAGCGTATCGGGACCGTTCCCTACGGCTACGACCTTGCCGACGACGGCGCGACCCTGGTTCCCAACGACGCCGAACGGGCCGTCATCGCCGACATCCGAGCTTGGCGCGGGGTCGGCTGGACCCTGGAGCGTATCGCCGACGCCCTCACCGCCCGCGGCGTCCCCACCAAGACCGGTAAGTCTGAGCGCTGGACCCATCAGGCGGTTGCACGCATTGCCCAACGGGCATAGGCGAGCCTCCCCGCGTTTGCGCCGAACCGGAGACGTTACGGGGTACCATTGGGGAAAGCGCTACGACGCTCTCCGATCTCGCTTACCTTGCGCCCATGTTGTCAACCGAGGAGAACTCCTCCCACGCAAGTGGCCGCACACAGTTGTCTGACGAATGCGGAGGACCATTTCGTCTCGCTGCTTTCGCTTCGACCACTATTTGGTCAAACAGAGACGACGTCCATTGTGTCGTCTCCGAAACAAGCCCTTGGCTCGGATAGGCATGCATCGCAGTGGTAACAGCAGAATTCTCGCAGATGCGGCAGGATTGGATCACCATTCACCATTCCGACCAACTGGGCGTGCCGGCAGCGCGGGTTAGCACAATACTCCCGCACGTCGTTCCCGATCGCCTCGTCCCACGAGCCCGTGAGTACCACAGAACTACCGTCTCTACCAGGGTGCTGGGAATATCGGATGTCCTCCACGTATGCGTTCAGCGACGCCGGGCCGCCGAAATGAACCATGTGCCCGCAGGACGGCCGACCCGCTCCCATGCTCCGAGCGCTCACCGCCAAGTGGATGGAGGATGCTGATCGGGACGGCGGCTCCGCCGGGCAAATGTGCTTGGTCGAGAGAATGCCCACCTGTCGCAACACGGCAAGAACTTCCTCCGTGCGCCGCTTGCTGTTGCAAACAACGAGGGTCGATGGACTTCGGACGTAGTAGAGCCGTGAAATAAGCCAGGCAAGCGGGGCGCGATCTTCAATTCCAACACTCAGATTCACCCTAAACGATCGCAACCAGACACGAAGACGGTCGCGGAGTCGGATGAGGTCGGTGTGGCCCGGGTGGTTTTGGGGGATGACGCACCGAGGGTGTATCTGTTCCACGTCAGGCGAACACTGACACAGTCGTCCCCGTGGCACGACGACGCCCCATGCCTGTCAACTTCCGTCCGGAGCCCCCGTCGCGTTTCAACTCGGAATGGCCGACCGGACAAGCGCGAGACATCCTATGTCCCCCACCAAGGGTAGTAATGGCGCGGAGGGTTGTTTCGTGTACGCGCCTTTTCATTTTTTGTTGGCCTTGCTCCCTGGAAACAGCGCCACGCATCGCGTCGGCAAGGCCGAGTTCACATTCTGATCCGCAAACGCGAGACAGGATTTCCCACGGGAAGCGTACATAAGTCGCTCCGCCGCGCCATTGGAAGGATGGAAGGTCGTCGCTTATTGCGAGGCTGCGGTCCGGAGGACTACGTGTCGTGTGCGTCCTCGCCATGATATCAACGGCGGGACGTAACGACATTAACTGACCCGAGACTGCTTTTCTCAGGCCTCTCCGCCACGAGCCTTCCTCCAAAACCCGTGTTCATCGAGCGCTTGCCGGGCGTTCCGTCGAGTGAATGCGTCATCGGTTGTCGGTGACGCCTCGGTTGGGGTGCGCGCGGCGCCGACCATTGAGGAGGTCCAAGTCATGTGTATGGGTCAGACGGGTAAGTTTCATTGGCGAGGTGCGGTGGCGTTCGTCGTCGTGTCCGCGCTGGGAGCGCTTGCGTTCGGCGTCAATGCTGCGGCCGAGCATCGAGGGATGTTGGCTGATTCCAGTTTGCGCGTTGCAACGTCTGGTGCGGTCTCCGCTGAGACTGCGCCGAGCGAGAACGGAACGAGCGAAGCCCCGGTTGGCACACAGGGCTCACCAGTCCAAATCGCTCCGGAACTGGGCGATGCAGGCGTACTACTCGCTTGCTGCGTAGGGCCTGACGGAAGCTGCGGCATTTATGGAGGTTCGGGGTGCCCAGGCGGTTCAACGTCGACGAACTGCCCGTGCCCCCTCGTGAAGCACTGATGGGGAACGCGACGCCTTGAGGTTGTGAGACGTTCGCGGCGAGTGCGTCCTTCGCCTGCGTATCCTCGGCGTGATGGAGGGCGTCGATGGGCCTTTGTCCGGAGCGCGATTCGGGGGCCTGAGAGGCTTCGACTTCTCAGGCCCCCAGTGGTTCTTCAATGTGCTTGCGGGGCCTCGCCCCGGAACAGAACGACCTCCGCCTCCGAACCACTCCAATCTTTGTTTCTCCGGTTGGCGTTCGCGGGATCATCGCCGAGGGCGGAAAGAATGGGTTGGTCGTCGACCACCCGGTAGGCGAATTCCGACGCGGCACTTGACAACCCAGGGGGTAGGTCGGAACCATCGTCTAGCACGTGCGCCAAGGAGTCGGGCCACGCCCCCGTCCGGGCGCGGAATCGACAGAGCACAGCGGCCATTTGGGCCGCCGAGCGTGTCGCGTTCACACGTGCGCGGGTCCGAAGACCGGGCTCCAGTCGAGGCAGGAGTGGTGCGATTAGCCATGCAGCCTCGTCGACTTCGGAATCGCCCCTGGAGCGGACAGAGGCGGGTCCGGTCACTGAAGCCTGCGCGATTGCCCGGGCATCCAACTCATCGGCATAGCGATCAATGGCGTGCATGAGCACCTCCGGCGACAACAAGTTCGCTCGACGGCGATTCTCGGGCGTGAGCATCCCGGCCGCCTCGTACAAGCCCTCGGTGACGGCATTCAGTGTGTCGAGATCAACGTGGCCCTTCCCGCCGGGCATTGTCTCCCTGATTGAGGCCTCGATTAACTGCAGCGCCTTCGTCCCTTCGGTAATCATGGCGTATTGTAGGGTCGGAAGCGGAGGGTCGTTCAGAATCCATCGGGCGCACCCTTCGACTCGGCGTGCGTCGTCTCTCGACGATGCGAGCATAGTAAGGATCGCGCCATAGGTGTGGAGCCGACAAATGAGCGCCACTCCCTTGTGCAAGAAAGTGGGTCCGTCGGCAAGATCCATTCCAATGGACCGCGCCGCCGTCAGACGTCTCATTGCCTGAGTGTCGTCGCCGTCGCCCGACTCCAGAACTGAATCGGCAACCAGAGCATCACAGAGCTTTTGCCCTTGACCTAAATCCGACGGGCGCTCTTGGAAGAGCCAAGCCGAGGTGTCCCGTCCGGTTTCAAACACGAAGCGACCTGATTCCGTCAATGTCTGCAATTGATCGAGTCCGGCCGAACGCTCTCGGAGCCAATGGGCGGCCGAGTTGAATTCCGCGTTTGTCCGGCTGTTCACCGCAGCGACGATGTTCGGCGGAAAATCTTGCACCAATTCAGAAGCCAGTTCGGCCGGAACAGAAATGGCCGGCCTCGACAAGCGTTCGAGTGTGACGTCCCGTCCTTGTTCATTCTCCACTGAAGAGAGGGCATTGCGAAGCCCATGCAACTCGGCCAGCCGATCGACCACGTACCGCTGGCCCCGGCGGGCCAATTCGGCCCGAGCTTCAGCAGTAGCCCTCGCCGTGCGGGCATCGGCATACAAAACGGTCACCGTGACGGTGAAGGCGAGGAGCACCACCAACGCGATCGTGGCCGCACAAGCCTGCCAGTAGTAGCGGCGAAGCGTTTTTCGCAGGACGTACCACCGGCTGTCGCGCTTCGCCTCGATGGCCTCGCCCGCGAGGAATCGTCGCAAATCCTCCTGCAGCGCCGACGCCGATTGATACCGACGATTGGGATCCTTCTGGAGCGATTGAAGAACGATGGTGTCCAGTTCATCGTTGATCTCTTTCCGGATCAGGGACGGCCGAATCGGGGCGGCCTCTAGAATCTGGAACGCGATCTGATCGTGGGTGACGCCCCGGATCGGGTAAGGAAACGCATCGGTGAGCGCTTCGTACAGAATGACGCTAAGCGAGTAAACGTCGCTTCGTACGTCAATCTCCCTACCGTCGGCGGCGACTTGCTCCGGCGACGCATAGTACCAGGTGCCGGCAAAGCTCCCGACCTGCGTGATCTCAACCTCGGAGGGACGGCTGAGTCGCTTGGCCAGTCCAAAATCCAGGATATGCGCGATTCCCGCGTCATCCACGATGATGTTGGACGGCTTGAGGTCGCGGTGGATGACCCCTTGTCGGTGGGCATAGCTCACGGCATCGCAAATCGGCTGGAACAAGCGTACGGTCTCGTCCGGGGTCAAGGTGTGCGTAGCTAAGTACACGTCCAACGGATCACCGTCCGCATACTCCATCGCGAAGAACTCACGCCCGTGGTCACAGCCCGACTCAAACACGGCTGCAATGTTCGGATGTTTCAGTTGAGACGCGACCTGGATCTCGTTCTCGAAGCGCAGGCGCTCCCTACCTGAAGCAAGCACGCCCTCACGAATGACCTTGAGTGCTACGACGCGACGTGTGCCCGGTTGTTCCGCCTTGTAAACGACCCCTTGGCTGCCGCTCCCGATCTCTTCCAGGATTCGGAACCCGCCGAGGGTCGGCAGTTCTGGTGCCGAGGAACGGCCCGTCGGGATCACTTCTCCGTCCTGCCGCTTCGCCGCGGAATGATCGCTCAGACCGAACCGCACTTGGGTGATCCGGGACTCGCGGATGTGCGAATCGACGACCTCCAACGTTTGGAGGAAGCGGCGCAGTTTGTCGGCGTGTTCGGGATATCGTTCAAGATATCCGTTGACGTCGACCGGATCGCCGTTGTCTCGGCTTGTGAGGACCGTCTCCAGGATGGCCTCGAACGCAGGATCGGAGGCTGAGTCGGACACGTTTAGGGCTCCCCGAGCTTCTCGCGCAGAACGTCCATCGCCCGCGCCAGCAGCCGGCAGGTTGCGCCTTTGGTGCGCCCCATTTGCGCTGCGACTTCGGCCAGCGACCGTTCTTCGAGCTTGTAGAGGGTAACGGCCACGCGATAGTCTCTAGGTAGGTCTCGAATGGCGCGCTGCAGCCGGTCCTCGCCTTCGTGTCCGGCGGCGGAACTCGACGGTGTGCGGCGCGCCAAGTACAGGCGTGACTCAGGAACGCCTGGGCCCGAGGATCCCGCGCCCCGAATCCGCTCTGACCCAAGCGCCCGGTGTGGGCCGCGAAGCTGGCGCGAAATCGCACGCCGCACGATCGTTGCAATCCAGGACATGAACTGGGCATCAGTTGAGTAGCAGAAGGTGTCGGAACTTGCGATCGCGGCGGCAACCGTTTCCTGGTACAGGTCATCCACCGTGGTTTGCTTGAGAATGAGGTGGCCCGAGCGCCGTTCGATGATCCGACGAATCGGACCGGAGTGCTTCAGGAGCAACTCCTCAAGCGATGGTCTACTTCCGGGATTCGCGGCGAAATCGACCATAACGTAAACAGGAGACGGTTCCCACGGGACCAGGCCAACGGCCCTCGTTCTCGAACGCCAGCACCCGTGCAGCCGTGTCCGACGACGTCCATACTACCAAAGCGGGTGCGCCCTTGTCGCCAGCAATCCCTGCCGCAACGACCGTACAAGACATCCGTTTCCCTATCTTGATATGTTTTTCACTTTAACACGAATGCGCGCTGCCCTTCACGGCTCAAACGCGCGATTCCTGCGCCGACTGAGTACATGAACCGCGACCCCGGTCCATTAGGAACTACGGGGAGGCGTGGCCGAGCGCCCCGTCCGCACGTGCGCGGTGAGGTCTCGGCGAGCGAGCCAAAAGCGAGTGCCTGAACAGAGGTCTAAGGTGCGAGCCTGAAGGGTCATTACGACCAATGGAGTCGCAAGAACCGATCGTGTTCGTCGTCGAGGACGACTCCGCAACGCGGCGTACATTCGAACTGATTCTGCAGTCGAACGGATTTCACGCGACCGCGTTCCCATCCGCCGAGAACCTCCTCAAGCGGGTGGCGCGAGTTCCACCTGGATGCTGGATCGTCGATTTGCATCTGCCTGGAATCGGTGGGATTGATCTTGTGGCCCAGTACTGCGAGCGCCGCGAGATCGTAACGCCGATCATCGTCACAGGCCACGGTACCTTCATCGACGCGGTACGGAGCATGCGGGTCGGGGCCGTTGATTTCCTGATTAAGCCAATCGACCCTCCGACGCTCGTTCGCGCTGTCGAGCGCGCGATCTACGTCGACTCCCAGAAACGTGCGGCATACTCGAAGGCAACGATGGTCCCGAGGCGATACCAGCGGCTCTCGCCAAGGGAGCGTCAAGTGCTCGACTTGGTCGTCTCCGGAGACACCAACAATCAAATCGCAGAGAAGCTTGGACTTAGCGCGAAGACGGTCGAGGTTCACCGTCTGAACCTGAAACGGAAAGTCGGCGCGACCTCGACCGGTGACCTCGTGAGGTTCGCAGCCAGCATCGCGTGCGGCGGTGAGGCTGTTGGACTGGCCCCCACGCGGGCCTCGAAATAGGGCATTCCCCTAAGCAAAACTACCTAGGTAAGGTGCAACACTCCCACCAAGCATCTATACGTTATTGGACCATACGCTTACGGACAGTTGGCGTCCCGCGCGTGGGGGATCGGTGGCTGCGAGATCATCGTGGACGACGCGACCCGCTTGTGTCTGCGGGATCTCCATCTTTGTCTCTCGCACGCGTGGGCGGCTGTCAGAGCGCAACGGAAGTCCCCTCATCGGGGGACTGCTGCCCCGCCGACGCCGCGACCGAACGCCTGCAGGGCGGCGCGCATGACGGACCAATCTCATCGCTACGCGGGCATTTTGCGCCGCAGCAAAGCCGACCACGCCGGCGGCACCGCGGGTTGGCCGTCGATCGTGACGCCGTCCAAGGTGAACTCACGAAGTTGCACCAAACCGAAGAGCGGCGACAGCTCCAGGCACAACTGGTGAGCAGGAACACACGGCGGGCCTTTCCCCGCATCAGGATCGTTGGCGTTGCCGGCCAGCGTTAGATACAGGCCGCCGGGTTGGGTCTGCCCCGAGAGCACACTGAGGAATCCGGGAAGGGTCACGTTGCGCAGGTGATGGTACACGCCACGATCGAAAACCAACGGGAACGTCAGACCCAGATCGGGCGGGTCCAGAAGATCCGCCTGTCGAAAATCAACGACGACGCGGGCGCGGTGCATCTTCGATCGCCCCTGTTCCAAGGCCAGGGGAACAGGATCGAGTGCGGTCACCGTGAATCCGCGCGTGGGAGGTGGACGGCGTTGGTTCCAGTGCCGCAGCCAAGTTCCAGCGCGCGGCATGGAGCAATGTTGTGCTCGGGCAAGACGCCCTGCAGCTCTTTGGACGACTCGCCGCTGTCCCACGGTGCGTCGCCGGTCGCATAGCCGTCGCGCGTTTCGGTGAGCGGGACGCGGGCAGAGCTGACGTGCTTCTCGACGCATTCGAGATACAAAGCGCGGGTGGCCGATGGCGCGGAGGCGGTGGGCGTATACGGCCGCGGGCCGCGCACCCGTGGCCCAGGCGACGCGAGGCGCGCGTGGGTTGGGCAGTAGACCGTCCCGCGCCGTGCGAGGCCGCTGCAGCCAGATACCTTACATGGACGCGGTGCTGACCAAGGCATAGAGACTCACCTCATCCTATCAACGCTGATTCCACGCGATCCATTCGCCCTCTCCGATCCCCAGACAGTTTCACCATTTTTCGCTTGCGATATCCGAGTTTCGTAGTATGCCCTTGGGGCACGCAAGAGACCTTCATCGCATGTTTTTCTCACGAGGTTTCATAGGTATGGGCGACGTGCCTGTGCGTTCCAGAATGGCGGGCTTACCACTGAATCGCTGGAACCGATCGCAGATCACATCGCAGTACAAGGAGTCCAGTTCCATCAGATATGCCCGGCGCCCGGTCTGTTCCGCCGCGATCAGCGTCGAGCCGCTGCCGCCGAAGAGGTCGAGCACATTCTCGCCCGCCTGCGACGAGTACTGCATCGCCCGTAGGGCCAGCTCGACGGGCTTCTCGGTCAAATGGACCATCGACTGCGGATTGACCTTCTTGATGTGCCACAGGTCGGGCACGTTGTTGGGTCCGAGGAAGACATGTGCGGCGCCCTCTCGCCACCCGTAGAAGCACCACTCGTGCGCTCCGAGGTAGTCTTTCCTTGTCAAGACCGGATGCTGTTTGTCCCAGATGATGCTCTGGCTGAAGTACAGGCCGCAGGCCTTGAGCACCGGCGGGTAGTTGGCGATGTTCGCATACCCACCCCAGATGTAGAACCCGCGCCCGGGCGCCAGCACGCGGGCGATGTTGCCGAACCACGCGTGCAACATCTCGTCGAAAGCCTGGTCGGACACGAAGTCGTTGGCCAGCGGCCGGTCCTTCGGACGGAGCTTCTTGTGCGTGGCGTGTTTCACGCCCTGCCGAGCCACGTCGAACGCCTGGTGGTGATGCAATCCCCTGCCGCCGCGCGTCGCGTCGACCGCTTGGGTCAACTGCTGACTCTTCATCAGAGAAAACGAACTATTTCCTGCGGCGATCGCGTTATTCGAGCGCGGCTCGACCTTCACGTTGTACGGCGGATCGGTGTTGACCAGATGAATCGGCTGGCCGTCGAGCAGCCGGTCCACATCGGCGGCGATGCCACTGTCGCCGCACAGCAGCCGGTGGTCGCCCATGACCCAGAGGTCGCCCGGCTGGGTGATCGCCTCGTCCGGGGGCTCGGGCACGTCGTCGGAGTCGGTCAGCCCTTGTTTCACGCCGGGGTCGAGCAGCTCCGCCAACTCGTCTTCGCCGAAGCCGAGGAGTGAGAGATCGACATCCAACGCCTGCAGTTCGGCCAATTCGCCCGGGAGGAGCTCCAAATCCCACGTCGCCAGATCGGCGGTCTTGTTGTCGGCGATGCGATACGCCTTGGCCTGCTCCGGCGTCAGATCGCGGGCCACATGCACGGGCACCTTGTCCAGCCCGAGCTTCGCGGCTGCTTTCCATCGCGTATGCCCGACGACGATGACGCCGTCGGCGTCCACGACGATCGGCTGGCGGAAGCCGAACTCGCGGATCGACCGCGCCACCGCCTCCACTGCCGCGTCGTTGATCCGGGGGTTCTTCTCGTAGGGTTTGATCTCGGCCAGCGGCCTCGACTCGATCTTCATCACGCAACCTCCGTGTCATGGTTGCCCGGGCCGTCCGCGGCCCCCCGGTTAGCCCCCAAACGCGCACAAACGCCGCCCGGGGCCGACGGGGCGACGCGGACGTAGGCCGGTACGCCCCGGCGGCGTCCGGCCGCCCACGGCCCAACGGGGCGCGCCCCGTGGCCTTCCGAAAACCGGATCGGGCCGCGCAAGAAACCCAGTCGATATTCGCGGCGGTTCCCGCGGGTGTGTTCGGACGTCTTCGCTTTGGAATGAACCCTGAACGAGCTTCTGTCGGTTCTGTCAGTACGCCCGAGGCGTGTTCGCGCGAAATCCCCTGCCGGCGCGACGGGCTTTTGTCAGTTTTGTCAGTGACCCCCAGGGCCATATCCAACGCTCTCGGGACGCGCCAGTGCCTTCACGCGGCACTCGAAAACCGCCGGCATTCACCGCGTGTTTCAAGCGTATACAGATCGGTACGCTGAGAGCAACCGCAATTTGGGTTCGCCGAGGAGATTTATGTTCGCCTCGTTGTCAGGAAGTGACTCGCATGGACTGGAGCGCCGCAGGCATCGCAAAAAACT
>JAZDHF010000153.1:0-2213 GCA_043806315.1 Planctomycetota bacterium
ATGCTCCGGGTCAAACCGGCTGATGATGTCGCCGATCGGACCGGCTATGCCGCGCTCGGTGCAAATCCAGGCGGCCAGCGTGAAGGGATCTCCTTTGAGGTCCGGTGTCCCCGCCTTGGCGACCTCGATGACGCTCTCCACACCGTCGAGAATGGCCGCGCCATCCCGGAACGCAACATGCCGGGCCTTGCCATCCAGCCCGGAACTCGTCGCGTCGCGGGCGTCCACATCCAGCGGCCAATAGCCAAGAAGGCCCCCCTCAGGTTGCCGGCCTGTTTTCATGCGTTTGCTCTCGCTTCTCTCCCTTCACGTGCGGCCGCGAGTTCTACCCCAGCTGGATCGAACGCCGCGCGGCACTGGCGCGCGGAGCCTCGCGGCGGCGATGGCGGAGGAAGGTCTCTGTAACTTGAATCTCTCCTTGCGGTTGAAAGACTTCAGGAGACCGGCTCGCCGGGCAGGGGTCGGCCGCTATGGCCGGCGCTGTGCACGCCTCTTTGCGCTGCTCCTCGCTCGGCGCGAATCCTGCCAGTGGCGCAATAGAGTTGTCGTATCTAGTTCCTAGTGTAGTGTCTCATACAGATGCCGTTTTATGAAGGACGTCTCTGGCGCGGCGGACTTTCGCCAGAATGTCCTGGACCTTGGCCGTCCAAACAAAGGACTTGGGATTTTCGTTGTGCTTGGCGATGTAGTCCATGATGGCCTGAATCAACTGCGGGACGCTTTTGAACGCGCCGCGGCGAATGCGTTTGTCAGTCAGGTCGCGGAACCATCGTTCGACCAGGTTCAGCCAGGAACTGCTCGTAGGGGTGAAGTGGACATGAAACCGGGGACGTCGCCTCAGCCAATCCTGGACGTTCGCGTGTTTGTGCGTACTGTAGTTGTCCACAATCAGGTGCAGGTCCATGTCCTTCGGCGTTTCGCGGTCGATCTGGCGCAGGAATCGAACCCACTCCTGATGACGGTGCCGCGGCAGACACGTCCCGATCAGGCGACCTTCGGCCAGTTCCAGGGCGGCAAACAACGTGGTCGTCCCATGCCGTTTGTAGTCGTGCGTCATAGTGCCGCACCGCCCCGGATAGATCGGCAGGCTCCGTTGCGTTCGGTCGAGGGCCTGAATCTGGCTCTTCTCGTCCACGCACAGCACGAGGGCATGCTCCGGGGGATTCAGGTACAGCCCGACGACATCTGTCACCTTTTCCACAAAGCGCCGGTCGTTGCTGAGCTTGAACGTGCGCGTCAGGTGCGGCTTGAGTCGGCTCGCCTGCCATACCCGGTGGACCATCGAGCGGCTCACCCCGAGTTCCTTCGCCAACGTGCGCACGCTCCAATGCGTCGCGTTCGCCGGAACGCTCCGCGTAGTCCGTTCCACGATCCGCTGGGCCACGGACTGGCGAAGCGTCGGCTTCCGACCGCTACGGGGCGCGTCCTTTTCCAGCCCCGGCACCCGCTTCTCGGCAAACCGCCGCCGCCAGCGTGCGACCGTCTCCAAGGACGTACTGACGTCTTGAGCAATGTCCTTGTTCATCTTCCCTGCCGCCGCCAACAGGACAATCTCGGCCCGCAGTACCTGGCGCGCCGGTGTCCTTCGCCCACGCGACCAACGCCTCAACGTCTCGTGCTCACCCTCGTTCAGTGCAATTGCACAAGCTCTTCGCATCGGTCTCACCTCCTTGACAGGAGTATAACCGATGCAAAAGAGATAATCAAGGCTAATTATGAGACACTACACTAGCCTTGCCATCCCCCAGTTTTTCTGTACGCCATCGCACGGCAACAACGACGGCTCAATCCATAGATTCCGCATGGTTGCCGTTGCTCTTGTGGTCAATCTGCGCAATCTGCTTGTCCTGAGCCAAGCCGAAGGGCGTAATCTGCGGGTGCATTCGTTGTTCGTGCCCGGGGTTCCGTGATCGGGAAAACCGGGGGAGGGCAACCATTCTGCGCAGGGGCTCTCCCGTCCGCTCAGCGGGCCGCCTCGAACGCCCCCAGGTCTGGTTTGCCGCCGGCGCTCGTCATTTCACCGAATAGAACAGTCTCTCGGCCGCTCTGACTCCGCACTTCTGGTACTTGTCATACGCTGCGGCGGCCCGCTGCCTGATCTGCTCGCCGGACTCTCCGGCGACCCAGCCCTCCAACGCCGCTTCCAGCGTGTAGGCCTCAGGGGCCATGAGGCCGGTCGTCAGGAGAATCGGCTTGGCGTTCAACTTGGAAAG
>JAZDHF010000154.1:0-9168 GCA_043806315.1 Planctomycetota bacterium
GGCCGGGGGCAGACCCGCCACCTTTATCTGGTATTCCTGGCGTACAGCGTTTTGATGCGTCAACTGCGGCAGGGCCGTGCGCGTGCGTGGGCACTCGAACATCTGACGACCATCGGACAAGCCTGCATGGGCGTGTTGCGACAAACGCTCAGCCATACGATCTCCTGGGTCGCCGAGCGGGCGAGGGCGGACGGCTGGAATGATGGGAGAATCAAGGAACATCTGGCACTTTGTTAACTTTGCAAAAGTCTAGTCAGTAATACTCCTGCAAACGTTTCCGAAACGGATGCAGGCTAGCAAGGCGACCCATATCTTCGCCCTACGCGATAGGACGCTGCGTTTCGACGCGCGCGAGGACGGGGACGTCCATGAGGGCGACGATCATGATGATCGCCAGGATCCGCCGCAGTACATCGCGAACTTCAACACGCGGACGTATCCGGTCGTCGTGGGCGGACAGTACACGGCTATTGTATACGATGACGGCGTGCCGATAGGGACCGTCGGTTTTGTCGTCGCGGACAAAGGGAGCCGAAGCGACCACGAGAAAACGACTACCGGCGTCCGAACCCCGTAGACGGGACGGGGCGAGTCCGTGCCCGCGACGTCCGAACCGGGAGCGCACCCTGCCCGAGGGCCGAGGGACAGTCACCTGTTTTCTTCCCCCGATCGCTGCGAAGCCCTTTACCGACCGATCACCGTACAAGTTATATGGATTGACGGAGCCCGTGCGGCCTCTGCGCCCGCTCCGCGCGCCCGGCGCGCGAGTTTTGTTCCACGTGGAACATTGTTTGTGCCAGTACGCGGCACCCGCAAGATCGTGTCCGCGGGCTTGCGCCGCGCGGCTCTGACAGACCGGTCGCTGGCGCTCGCGGCTCGTGGTGTCCGCTCCCTTACGGTCGCGGCTCTGTCCATCCGGTCGCTGGCGCTCGGGGTCAAGCAGAAGCACCCGTACCCGAAGGTCAGGGAGTGCCGGACTACTTGGACTTCTCCCCCTTGGCCGGTTTGGCGGCCTTGGCGGGTTTTTCCTTTTCCGCAGCCGGTGCGGGCTCCGCGGCGGCCGCGGGAGCGCCTTCGGCGCCTTCAGGCTTCTTTTCGGCCTTGTCCTTCTTGCCGACGGCCGCCTTGCGATGCGCGACCTTCGCAAGGCCCGAGACCTTGTCCCCCTCGGACCACAGCCCGGTCTCTTTGAGGATTCCCAGCCGCTCGGCGCGGGTGAGCACGTTGTGGTGGCGTTCCAGCATACTCTTCGATCGTAAGGACCGGTCCATGGACATCGGATGAACTCCCCTTTACCAAGTGGCGCGCTTCGCCGCGCAGGGCCAGATTCGCCGCAGTCAGTTCGGCGCGGCCGCGAGGCAACGCTCGAACGAAAAGGATCGTCGTGCAAAGCACTCACATCTCACAGCCCCCGGATGCCGTGATCACCGCCCGGAAACCGTGGCCAAGTCGTGGGGCATATCAAACCGCAGTACCTCCGGTGACAAGCAGTAAGGAGTATTCAAGGAGAAACAGGTGGGGCGAGAGTTTGTCGGTTCCGGCACGCGAATTGCCCTGGGGTTATTGATAAGTAGTTTCTGATTCTTGTTTTTGGGAGATAGAAACGTGGGCGATACAGCCAAACTGAAGATTTGCATCGACCGCGAACAGTGCATCGGCGACGGTCTGTGCGTGAACGAGGCGCCGGAAACCTTCGAGCTTGATGACGACCAAAAGGCGTTCATTCTCGACGGGCCGGGCGACGTCCTGGAGTACATTCTCGCAGCGGCGAAAAGCTGCCCCGTGGACATCATCACCGTGGAAGATAGGGCTACGGGGAAGAAGCTTTACCCCTAGCTCGGCTTTGGTCGGATGGGGTTTCCGATCGACGCGAGATGTAGTTACGCGGGGTCCGCGCCTTCGGGTAAGAAAACCCCAGGCTGGTTGGAGGGTCCATCATGTTCACGATTGAACAGGCGGAGTGGCTTGCACCCAAGGTGCGTCGAATCGTGGTGCAGGCGCCACGCGTCTCGTCGCATCACAAGCCCGGACATTTTGTCATCGTTCGTGTCCACGAGGGCGGCGAGCGAATCCCGCTCACGGTCGCCGACTCGGATGCCGAGTCCGGTACGATCACGCTGATTGTACAGATCGTCGGCGCGACAACGGAAAGACTCTGTTTGCTTTCGGCCGGGGATTCCATCGCCAACGTGGCGGGTCCGCTGGGTCGGCCGACCGAGATCGAGAACTTCGGACACGCTCTGCTGGTAGGGGGAGGCGTGGGGACGGCCGTCATCTATCCGCAAGCAGCCGAGCTTCGGAAGGTCGGCAACCGCGTGACGGCGGTGATCGGCGGTCGGTCGCGGGAATACGTCATTCTCGAGAAGGAATTGTCAGCGCACTGCCACCGCGTGTATCCCTGCACCGATGACGGGAGCTACGGCTACCACGGCTTCGTCACCGCAAAGCTTAAGGATGTGATCGAAGAATGCCGCGACATTGGCGTCGTTCTGACCGCCGGACCGGTTCCGATGATGCGGGCGGTTGCCGAGGTCACTCGCCCGCTGGGCATCAAGACCATCGCGTCACTGAACCCGATCATGGTCGACGGGACTGGGATGTGCGGAGGGTGCCGGGTTACGGTGGCGGGCGAGATGAAGTTCGCGTGCGTGGACGGTCCCGAGTTCGACGCCCACACCGTGGACTTTGCGGAGCTGACCGACCGCCTGACTACGTATCGCGAGCAGGAGGCGTTGGCCTGGAACCGATTGCACGAATTGACTGAACGGAGCGACGCGACCGCGTCACGATGCAAAATGCGCGAGCTGGAGGAGGCCGCAGTGAACCGTTAGACCGTCGCGCGGGGCTCCTGGCGAGCGGGGATAACATTCCGCCCCCAGCTCGGCTTGTTGCACAATCGCGCCCGGTGACAAGCTGGTCTTCTGCGGAGACGCAAGATGCCGACAATGAAACCATCCGAACGAATGAAGATCCCGCGGCAAGCGATGTCGGAGCGACACGCTGCGGAACGAGCGGTTTGCTTTCAGGAAGTGAATCTCGGTTATCTCCCTGACACTGCTGCCACGGAAGCCAACCGGTGCCTGCAGTGCAAGGATGCGAAGTGCATTGGCGGCTGTCCCGTGGGGGTGAACATACCGGCATTCGTGGAGGCGATCGCCGCGAACGACCTGTCCGCCGCAGCCGACATCCTCCTTGCCGACAATGTCCTTCCTGGGATTACCGGGCGCGTCTGCCCGCAGGAAAAGCAGTGCGAGGCCGTCTGCGTTCGAGCCAAGAAGGGGACACCGGTAGGCGTCGGCTATCTGGAGCGGTTTGTGGCCGACTGGGCTCGCGAACATCGGAAGGATCTTTTCGCGCCGCCGGCCGCCACGGGCAAGCGCGTCGCCGTGGTCGGCTCAGGCCCCGGGGGGCTCACCTGTGCGGGGGAGTTGGCGAAGCGCGGACACGCCGTGACGGTCTTCGAAGCCTTGCACATCCCTGGGGGCGTCCTGGTGTACGGCATTCCCGAATTCCGTCTCCCCAAGGCGATCGTTCACGCGGAGGTGGAGGCGCTTCGTCGGCGAGGGGTCGAGATCGTCACCGACGTGGTGATCGGGAAGACGTACACGATTCACGAGTTGCTCGGCATCGAAGGCTTCGACTCGGTGTTCATCGCGAATGGAGCGGGACTTCCGGTTTTTCAAGGCATTCCGGGCGAGAATCTCAAGGGGGTCTACTCGGCGAACGAGTTTCTGACTCGCGTTAATCTGATGGGCGCGTACCGTTTTGGAGAGACGGACACGCCGATCATCAAGGCGAGTGAGACGGTTGTTTGCGGGGGCGGCAACACGGCCATGGATGGGGTGCGGACAGCGCGTCGGCTGGGCAGTGATCCGGCCACGCTGGTTTACCGCCGATCGCGCGAAGAAATGCCGGCCCGCGCCGAGGAAGTCAAGCACGCCGAGGAAGAGGGCGTCGTCTTCCGTTTCTTGTGCAATCCGCTGGAAGTCCTCGGTGACGAGAAGGGTTGGGTCCGCGGCGTGCGCTGCGTGCGGATGGTATTGGGTGAGCCGGACGCATCCGGTCGTCGCCGGCCCGTACCGGTTCCAGGAAGCGAATTCGAGATCTCGTGCCACGTCTTTATACAGGCGATCGGAACCAAAGCCAATCCGCTTCTGACCCAGACTACCCCCGGCCTGAACACGAACAAATGGGGCAACATCATTGTGGATGCGAATAATATGACCAGTATCCCCGGCGTTTTTGCGGGTGGCGATATCGTGCGCGGCGGCGCGACCGTGATCCTTGCCATGGGCGATGGCAAATCTGCGGCCGCCGCCATTGACAGGTATTTGGGGAACGGTTCCGAGGACGCCGCGAAGCGCCATTGAACCCCGAGGTCCAACGTTCTATAAGTTCCGCACCACGGCATCCGGTCGTCGGAAATGCGGGCTAATTGGTAAAGCCGGCTTGCAGATTCGCGAAATCTCTGAGGTCAACGTCGGCGTCGCCGTCGGAATCAAGTGCGGGGCAATCGACGGGGACGCCCGGCCCCATGAACACTTCCGAGAAGGTTGCATAGTCGGAAAGCGTGATCACGCCGTCACAGGCAACGTCACCGGGAGCGCACACCGGCCCCAGGGCGATAAAGTGCGTCGCATCGTCGAGGTTGATCCAGCCGATGTTCTCGCCCCAGGCGTAACCGAACAGTGTGTTCTCGCACACGTCCAGTCGGGCCTGCTGCTGGTACGGCGTAAGGGCGGCCTGGGTATCGAAACTGATCCAGCCGACGTTTTCACCCCAGGCCAGGCCGAACAGGTCGCCGGTGTTGGGATTGATGTTCACGCCGAAGGTTGAGGAATCAGTCAGGTCGTTGGGATAGTGGACCCCGTCGGGAGGCGAACCATTCCCGAAGTTGATCCAGCCGACGTTTTCCGCCCAAACAAAGCCGGCGAGGTAGGTGTCGGTGACCCGCACGCCATCGCCGGGCATCGGTACGCCGTGCCGCCAGTTGAGCCAGCCGCAGTTCTCCTGCCAGGCGAACTTGTGGGCCGGGTCGATATTGGACTGGGCGTTACTTGTGGCCGCGGGCGCGACGGCAACGGCGAAAACAAACATCCCCATCGGGGTCTTTCTCATGATCTCGCTCCAGTATCGAGAAGGATTTTCCGTCCCACCTTGTGCCCTTTCGCCGGGCGGAGCCTGCCGTGTGCGCTACGGCTGAGAACATCCTTCGTCGATCGTCTGGTCACAGTCGTCGTCCACACCGTTGCAAATCTCGGTCGCACCGGGGTTGATCGCGGCGTTCGTGTCGTCGCAGTCCGTGCAGTCGGAAACACAACCCGTTGGCTGTGTACAGGAGCGGGTCGTACTGTTGGGGTTCCCGAACGTGTCCGTGTCGGCGTCTTGACACCAAGTCGGGCAGGTCAATGAGAAGTTCGCCGTGGGCTGGTCGCCGCCGCTCGCCATGGACAGGTTGCCCGCGGCCGCGCTCACGATGGGTCCGTAGCTGTTGCCCGCGGCTATATCGTAGTCCGCGATGCGGTTGTCTGCGGCAGTATTCCCGATCACGAGGTTCCCGCCGCCAAACAGACGGAGTCCCCAGTCGTTGTTCAGGACGTGATTACCCTCGAGGCGACTGCCGGTTCCGTTCACGCGGATACCGGCGCCGTCGCCAGCGGTCCCGTTGCCTCGGGCCGTGCAGTTGGTGGCGACCGAACCGCTGCCCAGAACGATCCCGTCCCGCCCGTTGCCTTCCGCGAGATTGTCAGTGCCCTTTGAGTCTGCGGCTTGGGAGATCCCGATGCCGACGTTGTTGCGGGAGACGCACTCGCTGAGCATCCAGCCGCCATCGAGGGAGAACCCGTCGCCGAGGTTTTCCTCGGCTACACAGCCACACCCCGTCCCGGCGAATCTCACACTTGCCAGCGGCATCGCGAGCGAGGCGCCGCGCGCTGGGCGCACCGAAGCACCGGCTATCGCCTTCTCCACGTCAAGGGGCATCGCAGCGACGGGGGCCGCGCGTGTATCGATGCCCTGGTCGCGGGTCGGTACTTGGGCCGCGCCCGCAGAGGGCGGGGTGACGGGCGGCTGCGTCATTTTGAACCCGATTGCACCGTTGCCGCGGGCGACGCAACCCCTTAAGACGACCGTCGCGGTTCTGGGCGGGACATTGTTGTCTTCGACACGAATTCCATTGCCGCCGTTGTTGATCGCCTGGCAATCGGTCAACGTGCTCCCCGGACCCACCACGAACCCGTCCAGCGTATTCCCCTCGGAGACGCAGGTAGGGATGTCTACCTCGTTTTTGTGGCCATATATGCCGTTGCCGACGTTGTTGCGCGACGTACAGTTCCGCGCAGTACCGCCCTTCCCGAGGACGATCCCGTCACCGCCGGTGTTGCCGCTGGCCAGACACTGGTAGAGTTTCGGGCTGGCTTTGTCCGCCACGATCCCACGACCGGTGTTCCCCTCCGCAGTGCAGTCGTTGCAGGTCGCGTTTTCGCCAAGGACGATCCCGTCGCCGGCGTTGCCCACGGCACGCGCGCCGTAAAGCTTCGGGCTGGCTTGGTCTATCACCTTGTTGATCCCCACTCCACCGTTACCTTCCGCGGTGCAGTTTTCGCACGTGGCGTTGCTGCCCAGGACGATCCCGTCGCCGCCGGTGTTGCCGACAGCCATGGCCTTATGAAGTTGCGGGCTGGCCTTGTCGGCCACGATCCCACGGCCGCCGTTCTCAATGGCTCCACAGGCTCCGCAGTTCGCGTGATCGCCCAGGATGATCCCATCCCCTGTATTGCCGGCGGCCAAGGCCTGGTAGAGCTTGGGGCTGGATTTGTCGGCTACGATCCCGCGACCGGCGTTGCCCTGCGCGGTGCAATCGTTGCAGGTCGCGTTTGCGCCAAGAACGATCCCGTCACCGCCGTTGCCCACGGCGCGGGACTTGTCAATCACCCTTACAACGCTGGTGAGGAGCGGGTCATCCGGAACGTTGGCGACGATCCCGCGACCGGCGTTGCCTTGGGCCGTGCAGTTTTCGCAAGTTCCGTTTTCGCCGAGCACGATGCCGTCGCCGTTGTTGCCGCTGGCCAGGCATTGGTACAGCTTCGGGCTGGCCTTGTCCGCGAGAATCCCGCCCCCGCCGTTGTCAACCGCCGCGCATTCCCTCAGCGTGGCGTTTTCGCCAACGACCATTCCGTCGCTTGCATTCTGCTCGGCGCGGACGCGAGCGAGGATCGCCGGGCCGCGCGAGTTGCGACGAATCAGTTCAACGCCCCGACCGCCGTTCCCCGCGGCCACGACGTCCGTCATGGACACGCTCTCGCCCGCGACTACGCCGTTCCCGGTGTTCCCCTCTGACGTTATTCGGATATAGTGGATCGTGTCGTCGGCCTCGACGCCGTTTCCCGTGTTGTACGCGAAGGAGACATCTTCGATCCCTCCGCCCCGGCCGATGAGCGCACCGCCTCCGCCGTTATTAGCGACTTCGGCCTTTTTCAGACGCGCGTAATCGCCCATTTGCACGCCCCTGCCGACGTTGTCAGCGACTCGAGCCTCCTCAAGGGTTGAGTAGTTGCCCATCACCGCACCGTCCCCGCCATTGGAGCTGATGATCGCGTTCTTCAGGGTCACGAAGCTGCCGGTCTCCACTCCCTTACCGCCATTGGAGACGATCCTCGCGTTTTGCAGAGTAACGTTGCTGCCCATCAGCGCGCCATCCCCGCCATTGGAGCTGATAATCACGTCCTTTAAGGTTACGAAGCCGCCGATCTCCGCCCCCTTCTCGCGGTTGGATGTGAAGCTCACCTCTTCCATGTGCCCATACGACCCGATCTGTGCGCCCATGCCGCCGTTGGAGCGGAAGCTCACCTCCTCCAGATGGGAGTAGCTGCCCAGAACGGCGCCGTGCCCGCCGTTGCCCGAGACCTCGATCTTCCGGAAGTTGAGAGACACGTTCGTGAGGTTGACGCCGTGTCCACCCCAGTCGCGGACGGTACCGTTATGGATTGTCACGTTGTGGACAGTGATCGGGAGCATCGTGCCTGCAATCCCGTCGAGCGAACCGGGCACGCCGTACAGCGTGAAACCCATCAGGTCGATGGTGACATCGCTGGACACCACCGTGATCCCGTTTTGCCCGGCGACTCCCGTGAGATTGCCGGTCAAGTAGTACGAGCCGGGCTGCGTAATCGTGTACGGCAGCGACGAGATCGGAGTCCGCGGCTCGACTTGATCGAGCGGCTTCATCGTCGGTCCGATCGGACCGAGTGGCGGATTGAGGTCGCCGGCTCGGGTCGGGGGGCCGAGGCCCGTGGCGCACGTTATCACAACAAACACGGATGGCAGGGTCTTCAGGTTTCTATTCATACGATCATCTCCTTCCAAGTGAGTCCGCGAGGCGCGCGTAGGCGAAGAGATGCTTCGGGGCGCGGTCGCGGCTTTGACAAGTGAATCCCTGTGCAACGTTCGCGGAGGTCAATCCCGCGGGGGCATGTTCTCGAGATCCGTGGTCTCCAACAGCGCGTTGACCCCGATGCGTAAAGCTGTGCTGTCCGGTCGCGCAAGGTACCGGGGGCGACCGCTTCTTGTTCGAACGATGGGGATGGGGCGGCGAGGTTGTTCGTCGTCGGATTTGCAGAGACCTACCGGAGGAGCTTAGCCCCATATGACCCCCCTTGTACACCCTGCCCAGTCGGCACCCAATATTCTACCCCCAATCGCCCGGCCCTGCAAGGTCTCGGCTGTTCGTTTTCAAAGAGCTTACCGCACCCTCGGCGATGAACCATTCTTCGTGGTATCGGACCGAACAGGTGATGACCGCGCCCCGCCCGTCGCAAATGCCGCCTTTTCCAAGAGAGTTGTTGGTCTTGACGTTGATGCAATGGACCAAGTCGAGGCAGCCGTCCGGCAGAGCGACCCATGCTCAATCGACATCGCCGCGATCTGCAGGACGCGGACTCATTCCGGAGAAAGTGTGGTTGTCAGCAAGCGGCGGAGGGTGGCCACCGGCGAGGGATCGATCGCGTTGCACGTGCCGCAAACGCGAGACTGTACTGGTTCAGCGTAAAATGGAGTTCGGGGCCGCTTCCGCAAGCGAGCGTCCGCCGTGCTCCGATGCATGAGTTTTTTGAGGCATGGGAGAATGCTCCGAACTGGGGGCGGGGGTTGGAGGCGGAGGGATCGCTCCGC
>JAZDHF010000155.1:0-10105 GCA_043806315.1 Planctomycetota bacterium
TCACGAAGCCAGGCGTCCCGGACCTCCGTCCAGGACGCGTCCGCGATGTGCTCGCCGATTCTGACCGAGGCTTCCCAGGCCTCGACTTTCCGTAAGTGGACCTTCGCGGCCGCTTTGCTGCAGCGGCCGATAAGGAGGCTTCCCGAGACCGCCTCTCCGGTGCGCGGTCCCGACCGGACGGTAAACCGCCAGTAGACGCGATATCCTTTGGTCTTGTGATGAGTCAGGCTGGCCATGACGCCGCTCCTTGCCGCAGGGTCGGTCCCCGCGATAAGTGCCAACAGCGTATTGGCCAGGGGCCGCCTACCGACTAAAGCGGCCTGTGAGTTGTGGGTGTTTCAGATTCGAACTACGCACTATTTACGCACTCTTGCGTTTCCAAAATCGTAACCCATGTATTTACAACAGGTTACGTAATGGAGGCGGGGGGAATCGAACCCCCGTCCCGCGACGGCATTCAGGACGCTTCTACGTGCATAGTCGATCGTTTGTTTCTCGGGTCGGCGGACGCCGGTCGACAGGCTTCCGCGTTCCCCAGCCCGACTGTGTCTTGTCCGCGTGCCGTCAGGCGGCGCACGCGAACCAGCCTGCTGGCGTCGTCGGGCGAATTAGCAGGCGTCATCCGCGCGACGGGCTACGGGTTTTTACGCAGCCATGGCATACGAGTAGTTGCCATATAGTTTTTCGCCAGGTGTTTTACGAGGCCTCCTGACCACCTCGGCACGCCGCATTCCTTGCAACTCGCCCGGTCGAATCCAATCGCCCCCTGAAAAAAGTACGAAGTTCAAAGTTCAAAGTTCCAATCGCCCAGCATTATATGCCCCATCAGTCTTTTTTTCACTTCGAACTTCGAACTTTGATCTTCCCATGCGGCTGAGAGGAGTCGAACCTCCACGTCCTTTCGGACACTGGATCCTAAATCCAGCGCGTATGCCAATTCCGCCACAGCCGCTCTTCAACCCCACCTGCCCCCGGTTATAGGGATCGGGCAATACGCAGAAACTCATTATACCCTGCGCGGGCCTCAGCAAGCGTGTCGCCGGCAAACTTCTCCATGAACGCCCGCGCGATCTCAAAGGCGACGACATTCTCCACGACGACGCTGGCCGCGGGAACGGAGCAGACGTCGCTCCGTTCGTAATCGGACCGCTCGGGCTGCTTGGTGACGAGATTCACGCTATCCATTCCCTGGAGCAACGTGCTGATGGGTTTCATGGCCGCTCGAAGCACAATCGGCTGGCCGTTGGTCATACCGCCCTCGAGGCCGCCCGCGTTGTTGGAACGGCGGACAAAGCCGAGGGTAGGTGTGTTTCGCGCGGACGGGTCAAAATCGACTTCGTCATGAACGTGAGTTCCGCGCTGCGACGCACTCACGAACCCCTGCCCGATCTCGACGCCCTTGATCGCCTGGACTGATCCCACGGCCTGCATCAGTCGCCCGTCCAGCTTGTCCTGCCAACGCATGCAGCTCCCCAAGCCCGGCGGATGGCCGCGAACTTGAACCTCGACAATCCCGCCCACGGTATCCTTGTCAATCTTCGCCTGGCGGATCGCGGCGATCATCCGTTCGGCCGCCGCTTGGTCCGGACAATACGCTTCATTGGCGTCGCGCGCGGCGCGAAGTGCAGCGATATCGGCTTCCCGCGGCACAGTCGCCGCCACGTCGTAGATCTGCACGACGTACCCGAGAACCTCGATGCCGAACTCGCGCAGGAGGGACCGCGTCAAGGCCCCCGCGGCGACGCGTGCGGCAGTCTCTCGCGCCGACGCGCGTTCGAGCGTCTCCCGACAGTCGGTCGTCAGCCACTTCAGGCTGCCCGCCAGGTCGGCGTGACCGGGGCGCGGCCGGTGAATCGGCGGGGCTTCGTCGATCCGCCAATCGCGGTTGGCGATCTGAATGGCGATGGGTGAGCCGATCGTAACGCCGCGACGAACGCCGGAAAGAACCACGGCCTCGTCGCGTTCGATCTTCATGCGCCCGCCGCGACCATACCCGCCCTGACGGCGGGCAAGCTCCCCGTTGATGAGGGCGAGGTCGATCGTGACGCCGGCCGGCATCCCCTCGATCAGCGCAATCAGGGCCTGACCGTGGGATTCACCGGCGGTTCTGTAGTCGAGGGTCGGCATCTCTGCCTATGCTACGACGACCATGACGAGCGCGGAAGAGATAGCGATGGTGCCCCGTCCTTTCCAAGGATAGAGGAATGGGACCTCAACGGCCAGACCGGAACGGCCACCGCCGAAGGTCGTCGACAGGGAACGGGCCTTCGTAGAAGTCGGTCCCACATAGAAAGCCGGTCCCACATGCAAGGTCGGTCGTACGGGATGCAAAACATGTCGTTAGTCGAGGACTTCCGCGCCGCTGGCCGTGTTGATGTGCTCGGCGCAGGGGGCGACCTTGCGGTAGCCGAGGTACTGCATGATCTCGAAGACCTCGGACCAGTTTGGGAAGGGGCGTTCGTTGATCTTCTGGTATTCGTCGACGGCGATGATGAACTCGAGCAGCTCGCCGGTGATCTCGCCCTCCTCGGCCGCTCGACGGACCTCGCCGCGTCGCCGGCCCGGGCTGCGACGGCGGTCCATGCCCGCTCGGCGGTCGGCCGCGGTGCGACGCCGGTCGCTACGTAGCCGCACGGAGCGGCTTCGTCGAAATCCTGGAGAGCAAACCTTCGTCGGGCCGCTCTATGACCTGGCAGGACTACGTGAACGGCTGCTGCGTCTGTCCCCGTGACCGGGTCGTTCCACCGTAGTGTGACAAAAAGATAAGCTTATCAACGTAAAATGTAGCTGTTCTTAAGTTGAACCGAGAATGCGTTTTTCACCAAAAAACGCGGTTACTCGGGGTAAAAACATGCTAAACAGTTGCTTAAAAGGTTGCTTGGACCAGCCTGATCGCCCCCGTTGCCGTTACCGTTCGAGCGACAGGAAGCAGATCGGCCAACCCGATGCCCGAGCCTCGGAAAGCACGACGAAACGTTTGGAATCTCGCTGGGGACGGGGTAGAATGCGAAGCTAGCTGGACGGGCTGAACCGGCTGAACCGGCTGCGAAGGGCCGTTCACCACCTAAACAGCCGGTAGTACCGGGCGCAAAGGGGGGTCAGATGCGGTCCTTTCTGCCGTTTGTCGTCCTCATTTCGGTCGTCCGAACCGCCGCGGGTCAAGGTCCCCCGTCGACGCCGGCAAGCCCTCGCCAAGTCAGCACAGCGGCCGCAAGCCACGACAACACAGCTTCGCCGGCTGGACCGATCGAACGCCTTGATGACCCGCACGTTCCGCCAGCGGCTCTCCGCGCCCAGACGACGACCCCCTCGGGCACGATCACGTTCAACGGCTTCACCAGCGTGCAAGTCAACGTCGATGCGGACGGGAACAACATCGTCGGCGACGCGGCGAACGAGCCTTCGATCGCGGTGGATCCGGCGCATCCGAATCGTATGGCGATCGGCTGGCGGCAGTTCGACACGGTTGTGAACAACTTTCGACAAGCCGGTTGGGGCTACAGCCGCAATGGCGGTCGGACGTGGATCTTCCCGGGCGTCCTGGAGCGGGGAGTGTTTCGTTCGGACCCGGTGTTGGAGGCCGACGCCGATGGAACCTTCTACTACAACAGTCTAACGACAGACGAAAACACCTATTGGTGCAACGTCTTCAAGTCGACGAACGGCGGGCGGACGTGGGATGCCGGCATCTACGCTTACGGCGGGGACAAGCAGTGGATGGCCATCGACCGCACGGGCGGAATCGGACATGGCAACATCTACTACGCGTGGGACTACGCCGGCTGCTGTGGCAACGACTGGTTCACTCGCTCGACGAACGGCGCGGCAAGCTTCGAGCCGCCCGTTCCGATTCCCGAGAAGCCGATGTGGGGCGTGACGGCCGTCGGGCCCGACGGCGAGGTGTACATCGCCGGACGGCGATTTACGACCAACACGGCGTTCATCCTCGCGAAAGCATCGACAATCCAAAACCCGGCTTCGCCGTTGGCCTTCGACTTCGCGGTCCAGGTCGATCTGGGCGGCAATTTGCAGTATGCCCTTGGTACCGGTCCGAACCCCGGCGGTCTTCTCGGTCAGGTCTGGGTCGCCGCGGATCACTCCGCCGGCCCAACGCGCGGGTACGTTTATATGCTTTCCTCCGTCGACCCCCCCGAACCGGATCCGCTCGACGTGCACTTCGTCCGCAGCATCGACGGCGGGTTGAACTGGAGCGCTCCGATCCGCGTCAACGATGATCCGATCGGGGCCAACGCCTGGCAGTGGTTCGGGACCATGGACGTCGCCCCCAATGGCCGTGTCGACGTGGTCTGGAACGATACGCGGAACGACCCCGCCGGCGTGGACTCGCAGTTGTTCTATAGCTATTCCCTGGACACCGGTCAGACTTGGTCCCCCGGCGTTGCCGTAGGTCCGCCGTTTGATCCGCATCTGGGTTGGCCGAATCAGGCCAAGCTCGGCGACTACTATGACATGGTCTCCGACAAGGTCGGCGCACACGTCGCCTACGCCGCTACCTACAACGGGGAGCAGGATGTGTACTACGTTCGCCTCGGGGAGTACGACTGCAACAACAACGGCGTGGGCGACACCACCGACATCATCACCGCGTCCTCGACGGACTACAACGCCGACGGCATTCCGGATGAGTGCCAGACCGACGTCATCCCGGCGACGTCCAATTGGGGCCTGATGGCGCTGGCGTTTTCCATCCTGGTGGGCGCAACGCTGATTCTTCGACGCGGCTCGGTCGACGCGCGTCGCACGGCATGACCCCTCGGCCGGGGGCGATTCGATTCGCAGTTACGGCTCTATCGCTGAACATCGAACGCCAAAGCGGACCGTCCGGGCTAGTGTCTCAATTCAGTTGAATCTGCGGGTCGGGTGCCCCAGCCCTTGGGCTGGGGGACCGACGCACACGATTACTTTCCGTCCCCCACCGCAAGCGGTGGGGCACCCATCAAGTCGTACGACCCGCAATTCCAAGTGAATCGGACCACTAGTCGAGCACTTCGGCGCCGCTGGCCGTGTTGATGTGCTCGGCGCGGGGGGCGACCTTGCGGTAGCCGAGGTACTGCATGATCTCGAAGACCTCGGACCAGCTTGGGAAGGGGCGTTCGTTGATCTTCTTGTATTCGTCGACGGCCATAATGAACTCGAGCAGCTCGCCGGTGATCTCGCCCTCTTCGGCCGCTCGACGGACCTCGCCGCGTCGCCGGCCCGGGCCGCGACGGCGGTCCATGCCCGCTCGGCGGTCCACGGCGCTTCGCCGTTTTTCGCGTCGCTCGGCGTCTCCGCGACTCGGAGGCGATCCGGTATAGTGCGCCGTCATACCGATCGAATCGGCTATAACCACAGCGGCCTTAACGAGGGATGACTTCCCCGTGGAGGGATCGTGTTGCGGGCGGAATGAGCCGAACTTATCAGCCGGGTGGAGCCGCTTATCGGCACCTACTTCCGAAAACGGACGGACGGGCGTCAGTCTTCGTCGTCCAGATCGTCGTCGTCTTCATCGTCCTCAAGGTCGTCGTCGTCCTCTGGAAGAAGCTCATCGTCCTCGTCCTCTTCTTCGTCGTCCTCGGCGACATCGTCGTCATCCCAGCCTTTGGGGGCGGCGTTGTCGAGCGACATGAGGACGCTTGCCTTTCGGGCGCGGTAGGCCTGCGGCGCACCCGTGGGCACGCCGAGCCAACCCGCCGGCCCGCTCCCCTCACTCAAGAGCCGTTCTGGATGATTCCACATTCTCGTCATTCGGTTTGACCCCCGTTTGCTCGCCTCCGAACTCGCCGTCGCCATCGTCGTCCGCCGATCGGGCGTCGCGAAAAAGGCGACTACGCCTTCAAGCCGTACCTTAAGAAGCGGGCAGAGTCTAGTCCGCCCCGAACCGCCGTCAAGGGGAAAATCCGACGCGGTTTTCGCCCTCGCGTCGCCCCACATGCGGTCGCTCGTTTTGACACTCAGGTCCTCGCGGGGATCAGCCCGCCGCCGTGTGGATCGTCCGAACCGTCATCGCTTCTCAATTCGCTCTCGGCCGCCCATGTAGGGACGAAGCCCCGGCGGGATCGTCACCGTCCCGTCGCGGTTTTGAAAAAGCTCGAGGATGGGGATGAGCACCCGCGGCGAAGCGATGACCGTGTTGTTGAGCGTGTGGCAGAAGTGGACCTTCTTGGCCCCGTCGCGATAGCGCAGCTTCAGTCGTCGCGACTGAAACTCGTAGAACCGTGAGGCCGAGTGCGTCTCGCCGTACCCGTTTCGTGAAGGCATCCACGTCTCGATGTCGAACTTCTGCACCTGCCCCATGCCCAGATCACCGGTGCAGACGTTGACCACTCGATAGGGCAGCCCGAGCGCGTGCAGAACGTCCTCGGCGTTTTGGAGGATTTGCCGGTGCCACCGTTTGCTTTCATCGTCGTCGTTTCGGCAGACGATGACCTGCTCGACTTTGTCGAATAGATGAATGCGGTACAGCCCGGTCGTGTCCTTCCCCGCGGCGCCGGCCTCTCGGCGAAAGCACGTGCTCATCGCGCAGTACTTGAGCGGCAGGTCGGACTCGTCGAGGATTTCGTCGCTGTGATACGCGGTGATCGGCGCCTCGGCCGTGCCCACCAGCGAGAGTTCGTCGCGCTCGCACAGATACGCCTGGTCGCGGCCCGAGGGGAAATAGCCCGTCCCGTACATCACATCTTCCTTGACCAGCACCGGCACGACCATCGGCGTGAAGCCCCGCGCGACCATCATGTCCTGGGCGAGTCGCAGCACGGCCTGATGGAGCAACGCCCCGTCGCCCTTGAGGACGTAATTCCGCGAACCGGCCAGCTTCACGCCCCGCTCGATGTCGATGATGCCCAGTTCCGTCCCCAGCGCGACGTGGTCCTTGGGCTCGAACTCGAACCGCCGTACTTCGCCGACCTTACGCAACTCGACGTTCTCGGATTCGTCCTTGCCGATCGGCACGTCCGGGTCGGCGGGTTGGGGGATGGTAAGCATGAGCTGATCGAACTCGGCCAGGATCGGCCCTTCGGAGTCCTCCAGTTCTTTGATCTTCGGTTTGAGTTGACCCATTTCGGCCTGGACGCGATCGGACTCGGCTTTGATGTCCGCCTCAGTCTTTCCCTCGGCGACGGCCCGCTTGCACCAATCCGACTTGGCATTCCGCAGCAGCCCGATCCGCCGCCCGCTTTCCTTGACCTCCTTACGAAACTTGTCGAGATTGACCTGCAACTCCCGACGCCGCCGATCGACCTCGATGAGCCGGTCGATGTCACAGGTGACGCGTTTGGCCTGGGCGGCCTGCTTGATCAGTTCCGCGTTCTCTCGAATGAACTTGATGTCGAGCATTCGGTCTCCAAACCCCTCTCCCCTTAAGGGGAGAGGGCCAGGGTGAGGGGTGAAGTCTCCCTCAGCGCTTGGTCCCCGCTGTGAGACAAGCACCGTCCCATCGGGACGGTTGAGAATAGCCCAGCGTTTTAATGCTGGGAAGCCCGCAGTTTCGTTCAAGAGAAGGTCCCGCCTCGAACGCCGGAGCAGCGTTCCGGCGTTCGAGGCGGGACCGTGGTTGGCGTGTCGCCCATTAACCCCCCGATGAATCGGGAGGCTATTCTCGCGCCGTGCCTCCGGCACGATCAATCGGCGACGATCTAGCCGGAAACTCACGGCGTTCGGTGCGTGGACCTCACGAGGATTTCTTCGCACCGCGGACGCTACGAAATGGCTCCGCTCCGCCCGCCCGACACGGCGAAGCACGGTCGACTCTCACAGCGGCTGGTACATGAATTGGGGGCAGGTCCCGGGCGCAGGCCGCCTCGGCATTTCGGACGTGCCCCGTTCGAGACGCGAGAGCAGCGATTACACCTGGTGTACGTCCATGTGCGGTGCACTCCATGAGCAGGGGGCCCTGATCGGTCCTGCAAGGCATATCACTGGCACGCCGGCGGCTAATTCGGGCCGTTGAAACACGACCGGAACGTCTGGAAATCCCCAAGGTCGACATCCCCGTCGCGGTCGAAGTCGGCGTCCTCGCAGTCGCTCGTGGCAGGGGGTTCGTCGAAGTCATTGAAACACGCCTGAAAGTGCAGGAAGTCCGACAGGTCCACGTCGCCGTCGGCGTCGAAGTCCCCGGGCTGCGGCCCGCAGGGCAGCACGCGGACGGTCAACGTGGCTGCGGTGCTGGTGTTCGGACAAGAGCCCGCGGTCACCACCACGTCGTACGAGCCGGCGTCCGCCTCGCGGACCGAATGGATGCGGAGGAACGCCATGTCGGCGCCCGGGATGGGCACCCCCTCCTTTCGCCACTGGTACGTGAAGTTGGCGCTGCCCTGAGCGGTCACGCCGAAGGCGGCATCGAAACCCTCGGCGGCGATGGTGCTGACCGGCTGCTGCACGATGAAGGAGAAGGTGTCCTGGAGTTCCCACGTATCGTTGTAGAGAGAGGCACTGGTGCCAGCCAGGAGCGCGCCGCCGAAGAGGACCATCGCGCCCCGGGCGCTGTCATACGCCATGGCGGAAATGATCCGCGGAGGGGGCGAGAGCGGCAGCGTGGGCTGCGTCCAGTTGGTCCCGTTCCACTGCCAGGTGTCGCCGCCGCCGCTGGCAGTGTAACCGCCAAAGAGCACGGTCGTGCCCTGGGTGCCGTACGCCATGGTGTGCCAGCAGCGGGCCGAGGGTGCCGCGGGCGGGGTCCGAGCGCCCCAGTTGGTCCCGTTCCACTCCCAGGTGTCGGCCAGGAGCGAAGGGGCACCAAAGCTCATAATGGTGGCGGAGCCGCCAAAGAGCACGGTAACGCCTCGGACGTTGTCGTACGCCATGACATGCAGATACCGTACCGACGGTACGGTTGCCGGCGCGCGCTGCGTCCAATTGGTCCCGTTCCATTCCCACGTATCACCCAGGGGTGAGCCCGAACCGCCGGGCATAACCGAGCTGCCCCCGAAGAGCACGATCTTGCCCCGAGCACTGTCGAACACCATCGCATGCCCGTAGCGTGCCGACGGTGAGGTTGCCGGCGTCCGCACGGCCCAGTTGGTCCCGTCCCACTCCCAGGTGTCGCCGACGATCCCGGGGGCGATGGCTGCTATGCCACCGAAAAGCACGGTGACGCCGCGGGCGCTGTCGTACGCCATGGCGTAGTAGAGGCGCCCCGGCGGCGTCGTTACCGGCGTGCGCTGCGTCCAGGTGGCCCCGTTCCACTCCCAGGTGTCGCTCAGGCCGATCGGGCTGTTCGGGTTGTCACCGCCCCCAAAAAGCACGGTCACGCCCCGCCGGCTGTCGTACGCCATGGCGTGCCCGTAGCGCGCCACAGGCGAGGTCGCCGGGGACGCGGGCGTCCAGACCGGAGGGCACTGCGCCGGGGCGCGGGTTGGAAAGCCCACGACAGCGAGCAGGGGCAGTGCGACGGTCGTCGCAGCCACAAGGACACGGCAGGAGCGGAAGGACGTACTCATGTCTCACCTCGTTGTGTCCTGGTTCACCCTGAAATGGAGAACCAGCCTTTCTGAGTTACACCTGTCCGGGAGATCGTCTCCCGGCAGCGAACGTTTTTCCCGGTCCGGTTGCTCGCGGCTACGCCGCGAGGGATTTAGCGCGTGAGTGCCAATCCCGAAGGGATGCGAATGATGGGCGAAGAACGCCAGGCGGTTTTGCGCCCCCCCTCGGTCTTGGCCCGTGGGTCGGCGCTCGGGTCGGTTCCCACCGTTGCCCTCTCCTCCGCCCAGGCCGGCTATCATTATACCATGCTCATAATGGATGTTCACCCCACGGGAGTGAGGCGTAGGCAGTGGTAAGTCATCGTCTCATAATTCGTTACGGCTGTCCCTCCCGGGAATGCCAGTGGGCCGTTTCAAAGCCTGATGCGCTCCGCGGCTTCGAGCTCGTGAAGCGCAGTGGCGAAAGGTGAGACGCTACGGATCGACCGATCCCGTGTCGCGAACGGTTCCGTTTCAGTCTTCGCGCGCGGGGTCGCCGCCGGCCGAAGCCCTCACCCTTACCCATAACTTTTGGAGTTTCTGCGGTCCGGGGACCGAATAAAGAATGTCGCTGTTCGCGCGAACGAGCTGTGAAGGAGTTCTGAACAGGAGGTTCACCGATGACGGAGATTGTGCGCGCAGCGGAT
>JAZDHF010000156.1:0-27147 GCA_043806315.1 Planctomycetota bacterium
GGCTTGGAAGGCGAACGATTCTTGGGTACACTCTGTTTCCATACAGGCTGCTCCTCCATAAACGGTAAGCCCTTGAAACTACAGGTGTTATCGCACAGAGGGCAGCCTGTTTCTATCCCCTCGGTGAGAAATGCGGGCTAACGCCCGTGTGCCACCGGCGTGTCAGCAAGCGCTCAATCCGAACCCGGAGCGCGAGCGACGGGTCTATCAGAGCGTGGAGCGGGAGCGACGCGACCCATCCGAGCCGCCGAAGACCTTCACGGACACGGGAGCGGAAACGGGTAAGGAAACTCCTTGAACGCATCGACCGCTCTTGTCGTGCCATCAGGGCGGTGGAGCGTGGCCGATCGGCTTCTGGGAAAGCACCCACTTCACGGCTTCCCTCAGCGTGGCGGCATCGAACGGCTTTTCGAGAAACATGTCGGCATCGAGACTCACCGGGCAGACCTCGCGGGCGTATTCGGCCCCGTAAGTCTCGCCGATGGCTGACATGAAGATAACGGGAATGTCCTTCAGCCTCGCGTCCTGACGCATTTGGCAGGCCACCTGCAAGCCTTCAGTCGGCGCTGCGAGCATAATGTCGAGAAGCACGAGCGCGGGACGCTGCCGCCGCATGGCTTCCAGCCCGGCCTCGCCCGTGGTGCAGCACCTCACTTCGCACCCCGGCCCCGCCAGGACCGCGGTCACCACGAGGTGCATGTCCGCGTCATCGTCGACCAGGAGGATTGCCGTACGCTCTTGGACGTCCATGGCGTTCGCATCCAGCACTCGTCCGACCACACTCCCGCAACGCGACCCGTGGGCCGTGATCTCCACGGATACACGCTTCGCGGTCTCGACTAGCTGCCCGTCGCCAGTTGAACGAGAGCCCCTTGGAGACGGCGGCTGAGTGTAGCGGCGAGTCCCTTCAACAGCTGATATCCCAGGGTATGGTCGCGCTCGCACAGGTCGCGTATCGCGACGGCCCCGATTTGCACCGCGCGACCGGACCCGCGGGGGACGGCGGTCGCGGTGCAACGATACGGATCGACGAGCGAGGACCAACCGATCAGGTCGCCGGCCACAACCGTATCCACCACGTGACCCTCGCCTTCACGGAGCCGGTAGACGATATCGATCTGGCCCTCGCGGAGGATGTAGAGGGCCCGGGCCGGGTCACCCTCGCGGAAGAGCGGCTCGCCGGGCTTGAAGGGCCGCTCCTCAGCGGCGGCGGCCACGGCCTTGAGACTGTCGGCGCCGACACCCGCGAAGTAGGGGAACGAACGCAGTACTTCGATAGAGACCATGGCTGTTACCTCCAGGCTTGCAGAAGGTCAAGCACGGCCCCAGCGGCGAGCGGGATGCTGGCAGCAACAGCGGCCGTACACTCTTCGCCGAACGAATGCACGTCGGCGGCCTCGACAGCAACGACGCGAATGTCGCTCAGACGCGGCAGGGCAGCGCCGGATCGCCGCCCGAGCTCAAGGGCGGTCGGCAAGTCCACATCGTGTGCGGAGGCAGAATGCTGGGTCGGTACACCGGTCGCCGAGAACACCCGCACCGTCCCCGGGCTGCGGTTGCTGCGCTGCGCGTCGATGATCACGACGCGATCGAACCCGATCAGCCTCTCCATCAGATGCAGGCCGCCACAGTGATCCTCGGCGACCTCGACTCCCGGGGCCTCTTGGAGAAGGGACCGCAGCCGCCGGACGACATGCAGCCCGACCGCATCGTCGCGCAGCAAAGGGCTGCCGAGGCCGAGCACGAGCGTCCGGCCAGTGAACGGAGGGGCGACGTCGGTCCGCCTGGGAGCCTGAGAAGCCGAGATTTGACGCACTTCCAACATGGGTCTATGAGTCCGACTTCGCCTCCCAGCGCGGGGGCTCGCGACGGATTGTCTGGAGAACCTCGCCGTTCGGTGCACGCAACACCACAGTTAATGGCATCTTCCCGGGAAGGTAGTGCGTAGCGCAGCCGAAGCAAGGGTCGTAAGCGCGGAACGCCATCTCGATCCTGTTCAAGAGGCCTTCCGTGACGGTCGTGCCTTTGCGAATAAGCGACCGTGCCGCCTCCTTAATCGAGAGGTTGATCGGAGCGTAATTGTTGGTTGTGCCGACGATGAGGTTCACCCGGGTGAGAATGCCGCGTTCATCCGTACAGTAATGATGGGTCAACGTGCCGCGGGGAGCTTCGACGGAGCCCACGCCTTCATCCGGGGTGGCCGTCGGGAGCACGCGATACTCAGAGCCGGTGATCTCGGGGTCCGTCGCCAATTCCACCCAGCGTTCGGCGGCGTACAACAACTCGATCAGGCGTGCCCAGTGGGTCGCCAGGGTGTGGTTGATCGGCTTGCCGCCGAGCGCCTCGTACATCCGTTCGTATTCCCGTTGCGCCAAGGGCGTCGCCATACCGTCGGCGGCGTTCAGCCGGGACAGGGGCGTGGCCTTGTAGAGACCGGAGTCCTCCCCGTCCACGAAGCCTTTCCAGCCGATCCTCTTGAGGAACGGGAACTTCAGGAAGGACCACGACTCGACATGCTCGGCGATGTAGTCCCGGTAGTCCTTGGGGTCGTACTTGGCGTGTTCTCGTCCGTCCGGCCCGACGACGCGAATCATGCCGTCGTAGAAGTTCACCCGGTTGTTCGCGTCGACCGTACCCATGTTGTACGTGCGGTTGGTGTAGGCCTCGCTGGTGATCAGGCGAACGTAGTCCGGGTTTCCGAGCACGATGTCGTTGAAGAGTTGGATCGAGAATTTGGCGAAGTCGATCGCCTCGCGCCCCAGGCGTTCGATTTCCTTCCGTTGCTCTTCATTGATCCCGCGGCTGACGCCGCCGGGCAGGCCCCAATTCGGGTGAACCTTCCGGCCGCCGATCATTTCGATCAGGTTGTGCCCGTCGCGGCGCATTTTGAGAACTCGGCCCGCGATCTCCATGCCGACCTTTTTGATGACCCCGAGGATGTTGCGCTCCTCGGACGGAGCGTCAGGCCCCATGACGAAATCGGGACCGCCCAGCGCGTAAAAGTGGGTCGTATGGTCGGTGGTGTAGAAGATCGCGTAAAGCATTTCGCGGAGTTTTTTGGCGGTCGGCGGCGGATCGACGTGGAAGAGGGCATCGAGCGCCTTGCTGGCCGCCATGTGATGCGCCTCCGGGCAGACGCCGCAGATTCGCGACGTAAGGTTGGGCATGTCCTCAGCGACCCGGCCGACGCAGAACCGCTCGAACCCGCGAAGCTCGGGGATCTGCAGGTAAGTCTCGGCTACGTCTCCCTCCGGGGTTAGGAAGATGTCGATCTTCCCGTGCCCCTCGAGGCGGGTGATGGGGTCTATGCTGATGCGCTTCATCGTCATCGGGTCCACTCCTTCAGGTCAACACCGACCTAGGCCTGGGCGGCGATTTTGGGCCGCGGCAGTTCCATGCGCTCGGCATCCGGCACAAGGGCCCTCCGTCGCAGCAGGCTGTGCGCCAGACTAAACCGGTAGAAGGCGCCCACAGGGTCGGGGATGCCTTCCCGAATGATCCGGTCGATCTCGTCAGGATCGTCCGAATCAATGACCGAGGCCAGCGCCGTGATCATCCTGGCGCCAAAGTCTTCGACGCCGACGTTGGGACCGTAGCAGCCGATGCAGGGCGAATTCACCTCCGGACAGCGCGCCCCACATCCGGCCCGTGTGGCGGGGCCGCAACAAAGAAGCCCCTGTTCGAGCAGGCACGTGTCGGCGTCGGGGATGATCTGCCAGGTGCGCTTGAAGGCCTTGATCTTCTTCTCGTTGCGCGTTCGAGGGCACTCGTCGCAGCAGGTCGTCTCCGCCCCGATCACCGATCCCGGCGCCGGAAGCTTGCCCTCGAGGATTGCCACGACGGCGTCCCAGATTCGCGGCACCTCCGGCGGACAGCCCGGGAGGTAGTAGTCGACGGCGACGGTCTGTCCGAGCGTGCGTACGGTGTCATAGAACACGGGCAGCGAAAGGTGGTAGCCGTTGAACCGCGTCTCGGGCAGGGGAATGACGTGCCCGGCGTTATCGGTCGAGGCCGTCTCGAAGTATACCGTCTCGAAGATCTCCTGGCGGCGGGTGAAGTTGGCCAGACCGGGAATGCAACCCTCGTGAGCGCACGAACCAAAGGCGACCAGGACCTTGCTCTTCTGCCGCAGCAGTCGGGCCATGTACTCCTGTTCGCTCGTCCTGATCCCGCCGTTGAAAAGACACACGTCAATATGCCGGTCGGGCCACTTTTCCACGTCACGCGTCTTCGTGTCCATGATGCAGGGACAGAAGACGATGTCGAAGGCGTTGGCGACGTCGAGGATCTTCTCGTTCAGCGCCAGAATGGAGATCTCGCATCCGCCGCAGGAAGCCGCCCAATAGATGGCCAGTCTGCCCTTGTCGCTCATCGCCCAACCTCCATGGCCGATTCGTGTTCCAGCAGGATCCTGTCGACCGCAGGTAGATGTCCGTCGTCATCGGCCCAGTTCGTCGGCCAGCGCAGCGGTCCGAGCGTACGGATGTCCTCCACCAACTCGTTGATCGCTATGGTGAGTTGGGAAGCCTCCGCCGCCGACGCCCACACCAGCCGCACCCGCCGCTCGCTGATACCGAAGGCCCGTAGCGTTTGCTTGAGCATCGCGAACCGTCGCATGGTCTTGTAGTTCTGTTCGATGTAGTGGCACTCGCCCGGATGACAGCCGGCAATCAGCACGCCGTCCGCGCCGAGGGACAGCGCCTTGAGTACGAAGACGGGGTCAACGCGCCCGCTGCACATCAGGCGGATCACGCGGACGTTCGGCGAGTGCTTGATCCGCGCCGTTCCGGCCCCGTCTGCTGCTCGATAGGAGCACCAATTGCAGAAGAAGCCGACGATCTTCGGTTCGTAGATTTCACGCTGCATGCCCTTCTTACTCCTACGACACCACGGGTTCCAAACTCAGTTCATCCTCCGCCACCGCCGGCTGCCCGTCGCCGCGCGCATCCCAGAGGAGTCCTTCGATCTCGGCGCCGACCTGGTCGTTGGAGAAGTGGGCGCCGCTGATCGCTCCCGCCGGGCAGGCCGCGACACAGGTCCCGCAGCCCTTGCACAGCGCCGGGTTCACCTTGCTCACCTTGTCGTCCGTCAGGAAGTCGATGGCGTTGAACGGACACAGGTTGTTGCAGATACGGCAGCCTGAACAATTGTCGGCACAGATCGAGGCCACAACCGGTTCGATCATGACCGTGCCTTTGGTGATCAGGCCCTGGACCCGAGCCGCCGCAGCCGCACCCTGGGCGACGGAATCGGGGATGTCCTTGGGTCCGTGGCAGGCGCCGGCGATGTAAACGCCCTCGGTCATGGTCGCCACCGGATCGAGCTTGACGTGCCGCTCGATGAACCAGCCCGCCATGCTGCACGAGATGCCCGCCTTGAGGCCGGTCTCTCGTGCATCCCGTCGCGGTTCGACGGCGCCCATGAGCACCACCATGTCAACCGGTATCCGACGCTGCTTGCCGAGCAGCGTGTCCTCCACCTGCACGATCAGCTTCCCCTCTTCCTGCGGGAGGCGGGCCATGTCGGTAACGTCGGCCACCTTGCCGCGCACGAAGAGCATGCCCTCCTCGAGCAGCCGCTGGTAGAACTCCTCGTAATCCTTCTTGTTGGGCCGCATGTCGATGTAGCAGGCGTACACCTTGGCCCCCGTCTTCTCCGCGACGACGTGTCCGAACTTAAGCGACAACATGCAGCAGATGCCGGAGCAGTAGTTGTTGTACTTCGCGTCCCGGCTGCCGACGCAGTGCACTATGCACACCGACCGAGGTGCGGTCACCCCGTCGCGAAGAACGATCCGACCGCCGGTTGGGCCTGAAGCGTTGCACATCCGCTCGAGTTCCAGGCTGGTGAATACGTTGGCCAGCCGGCCGTAGCCGTACTGCGGAATCCGCCGGCAATCGAAGAGATCCCATCCGGTGGCCAGGATGATATTGCCCACCTCGAGTTCGAGAATCTCATCCTGCTGATCGAACGCGATGGCGCCGGGCGAGCAGAGCTTCTCGCACACCTGGCATTTGCCCCGCTCGAACCAGATGCACGAGCCGCGGTCGATTACCGGTATATTCGGCACCGCCTGCGGAAACGGCGTGTAGATCGCCTTGCGATAGCCCATGCCCGCCTCAAAGACTTCGTCGACCACTCTGCGCGGGCACTTGTCGATGCACAGCCCACAGCCGGTGCACACGTCCTCGCGGACGTAACGGGCCTTGCGGCGAATACGCACCTTGAAGTTGCCGATCGAGCCTGAAACCTCCTCCAGCTCCGAGTAGGTAAGCAGCTTAATATTCTCGTGCTGTCCCACCTCGGACATCTTGGGTGTCAGGATGCACGCCGCACAATCCAGCGTGGGGAACGTCTTGTCGTACTGGGCCATGTGTCCGCCGATGCTCGGTTCACGCTCCACCAGGTAGACGGGGTAACCGGCGTCCGCCAACTCGAGGGCGGCCTGGATACCGGCAATCCCGCCGCCCAGAACCAGGGTGTGGGGGTTGACCTTGACCGGAATGGGTTCGAGCGGGCGGTGATGCTTGACGCGGGCCACAGCCCCCGCCACCAGCGCCTTCACCTTGTCCGTCGCCGTCTGTTTCTCCTTCGTCACCCACGAGACGTGCTCGCGGATGTTGGCCATTTGAAGCAGGAATGGGTTAAGGCCGGCGTTCGCGCATGCCCGTCGGAAGGTCCTCTCATGCAAGTGCGGTGAGCAGGCCGCGACTACCACGCGGGTCAGCTGCTCTCCGCGGATATCGTCGGCGATCATCGCCTGACCCAAGGATGAGCACAGAAACTTGTACTCCCGCGAGACAACGACCCCCTCGAGCGTCCCGGCCCAGCGGGCGATCTCCGCTACATCGACGATACCAGCGATGTTGCTGCCGCAGTGGCAAACATAAACGCCAACTCTCTCGGCCATTGACTCACCTCCTGGAGCGCCCGCTATCAACCGGCGCTCAAGCTCGACGCCATCGCCTCCGTCTCGGCAACCGCGGTCGCCGCGGACCCGGCGTCGGCGCGTGTCGCCTCATCCACCAACTCGATCAGATCCCGGACCATGATTCGGCCTTCGAGTCCCGCCGTCTTCACCGCGTCGCGGTACATGGTCAGATCCTTCGGGCACGCCACCACCAAACAGCCGACGCCGAGCGCCGCGGCTTCCCGGATGCGAGATTCGGCGGGGCGTTCCCTCACCTTGCCCTCGTCCATCCAGATGCGTCCTCCGCCTGCCCCGCAACAAAGGGCGCGATCGCGGTTCCGCGGCATCTCCACAAGCCGGCATCCGACGGCCCGCAGCACACGACGCGGCGCCTCGTAAACCTCATTGTAACGGCCCAAGTAGCACGGGTCATGGTAGGTCACGGCGCCATCGAGTTTCCGCAGAACCTTGAGCCGCCCACCACGAATCAACTCATCTAGCAGCTCGGTATAGTGAAGAATGGGCACTTTGGCACCGAGAGGTTGCGTGTGACCGTTGGTCAGCACGTATTCGTTCTTCAGTGTGTTGTAGGTATGCGGATCAGTCGTGACGATCTGTTCGAATTGGCACTTCTGGAGCGCGGCTATGTTCTTCTGCGCCAGCAACTCAAACAACCCCTCTTCACCCACCCGGCGTACGTCATTGCCTGCATTGCGCTCGGCGTCAAAAAGGAGTCCGAAGTCCAACCCGGCCCGCTGGAAAACACGGGCAGTCGCCAGTGTGACCTCTGTGAGGGCCGGGCTGTAAGAGGCGTAGTCGCCGGCGAACCAAAGCGCCCCGGTGGGCTCCTTTCGGGCGTCTTTGATCTTGAAGTCGAGGCCCGTGGTCCACTTCGCTCGCTGCTTGTCCGACTTGCCGAACGAATTGCCGTAGCGGCGAAGGTGGCCTAGCGCCGACGACAACTGGTTGTCCGTCCGCTGCGCCGCCAGCAGGTATCGGCGGAGATCGACGATGGTGTCGACGTGTTCGATCAACACCGGACACTCCGTCGCGCATGCCCGACACGTCGTGCACGACCACGCAACCGCATCTTCCAGGACTTCGCCGGTGAACGCCGGCACCTTCGCCGAACCGTTGCCCCGGCCCGCGGGCAGAGCCGAACCGTAAGCCGTCAACGCCTCCCTGATGTTGAGCATCAAGCGCTTCGGAGAGAGGGGCTGACCGCTGGCGTGGGCGGGACAGACATCCTGGCACCGCCCGCATTCCGTACACGCGTCGCCTTGCAGCAGTTGCCGCCAGGTGAAGTCTCGCAGCGTTCCGACGCCGCTGACCGTCCCGTCCCTTCCGTTGGATGCCGAGAGGCGCCCGGCCGGGCGGTCGAGCGTGGAGAAGAAGATGTTGAGCGGGGCCGTGATGACGTGGAGCAGCGGCCCGAGCGGCAGCGCCACGAAAAGCAAACCTACCAGTCCCACATGCATGAGCCAGATGACCAAGTGAATACGTTCCAGGGTGTCCGTCGTCAGCCCCAGCGCCAGCCAGGGCTTCGCCGCCAGCCAGCCCAACGGAACCGACCAAGCCACGTCTGTCCCCCACCCCGGCTGCAGGGTCGGGTCACGCGAAACGGCGGCTAGACGAAGCGACTCGGTCAGCAACCCGGTCAGTACGACGAGAAACACGAGCGCCAACGAAAACGCAAACCCTGGAGTCCGCGTCAGGCGCTCAGGCTTCTGGAAGAACCGGCGATACGCTGCCAGCAGAACGCCCAGCAAGGCGACGGCGGTGAAGACGTCGAGCACGAACTTGAAGACCAAATACGTTGGACCCCGAAGAAACCGCACGAAGTCCGCGTCGATCGTCGCCAGCGCGGTGCCTAAGAAGAAAACGAAAAAACCCCAGGCGATGCCCGCGTGCATGATCCCGGGGTAGTTTTGGCGGAGCACCTTGAGCTGTACGAGCCCGTACTTGAGCACCCGCCCCAGCCGCTGATCCAGGTGATCCCACCTTGGTTCTGCCCGTCCGACAAGCCACCATAGCCGCGCCCGGGCGAGCAACCGCCAGAGCAACACGGCCGCGCACGCCGTCGGCACGAAGTACCCCACGTACCGCAGGCCGTCGGGGATGCCCCAGAAGTTGATGCGCTCGATCATGCCGACACCCTGACTTACCGTCCCTGTTGAATCCTCTCCGTCAGTGCAGGCATCAACTCGAGCACGTCGACCGCGGCACCGAGATGCGCGAAGCCGTAAATCGGGGCCTTCTCGTCTCGGTTAATCGCGACGATCAACTCCGCATCGCGCATACCTTCGGCGTGCTCCGGGGCTCCGCTAATCCCCAGCGCCAGATAAAGCTTCGGTTTAACCTGTTTACCGGATTTCCCGACCAGCCGCGTCGTTGGCAGCCACGTCTGGTCAATGACCGGCCGTGACCCGGACACTACCCCGCCCAACGCCGCAGCGAGTTTCTCGGCCAGCGCAAGGTTGTCCTTGTTCTGGATCCCACGCCCCACGGAGACCAGGATCGGCTGTTTGGCGATGTCGACGTCTCCCACCGGCGGCTCGAGGTACTGCTTAAACCGGGTGCGGACTTGGTCGAGTCCCGGCGCGGACACCGTCTCGATCGCAGGCGTCTGGTGGACTTGCCCGTCCTTGGTCTTGTAGCCCCCGGGCATCACCGTCACGACGCATGAGGGCTCCGGCAGCGGGGCGTCGGCGATCAGTTTTCCGCCGCAAGTCAGCGATGAGCACTGGACCGTCCCGTCGCCCAGAGAGAAGGTCCGGCACGCCGTGGCGACCGGCCAGTGAAGTCGATGAGCCACGCCACAGGCCAGATCCGTCCCCGTGGCCGTGTGTCCAAACATCACCAGTCGCGGGGCGTGCCGCTCGAAAACAGCAATGAGGACGTGCAGATACGCGTCCGGATTAAACTCTGCAAGGTCGGCGTGCTCCACGCAGACCACGCGGTCGGCCGCCCCAAGCTGCGCGACCAGCTTTTGCACATCATGGCCGATCAAAAGGGCGGTCAGCTTCGTTTTCAGCCCTGCGGCAAGCTGCCGCCCCGCGGCAAGCATGGTGTAGGTGATGTCCTTGACTTCGCCGCGCAACACTTCGACAACGACGCATACTTCACCGCACATGGTCTACCCTCGCGCGGGCTTGACGCCCGTATCAACACGTCTTGTCAGGCCAGAACCCCCCGCTCCTTCAGAAGCACGGCGAGCTTCTGTGCGACCTGCTGAACGTTCCCCTCAATCATCTCTGCATGGGTCCCCGACTCCGGAAGCGCCATGGACGAAACCGCAAGCTCGTTCTCCACCGACACCTCGTCGACCGCTAACTCCTCGATCTTCGCCGACTTCATCGCCTCCATGACCTTGCTGGTGACGACATATCGCGGAGCCCGTTCCGCAGCCTGAATCCCAAGGACGGCCGGCCCGTTGACCTCGATTTCGGCGTTGAGCCCTCCGGGGTACTCCTTCCGGGCCACGACTCCACCGTCAGCGGCAACCACCTGGGTGACATACCCGACGTACGGAAGCCCGAGGTCCGCGGCGAGCAGCGCGCCGACAAAGCCGTCAAGGTCATCCACCGCCTGCGTACCGGTCAGGATCAAATCGAAACGCACGTCGCCGACTGCCCGGCGCAGAATCGCGGCGATTCGCCGGTTGCCCAGGCCCCGATCGAACCCGTCACCGGTGATCTTGATCACCCGATCCGCACCCTTGGCCACCGCCGTGTACAGCGCCTCGTCAACGTCGCCGGTGTCGAGGGCCAGCACCGTGACCCGTCCGCCGTGCCGTTCTTTGAGAATGATCGCCTGTTCTAGGGCATGTTCGTCCAGCTCGTTGGGCATGAGCCGCAGAAAGTTGCGATCCAAAAGGCCGGTCGCGGCGTCGATCTCCAGATCTTCCACCAAGTCCGGCACAAACTTGATCAGGACGACGATGTCCATCGCGAACTCTCCTTACGGGCCGTTGCCCCGAAACGCCGCAGGCGGACCTATCCGAATATGGATTCCGTCAGCAGCTCCGCAACATCCTTCACCGCCAGTTTGCCTTCGTTCCCCGTGCTCTTCACCGCATCTTCGAAGCGCGGTGTCTCATAGGGGCAGGCCACCGCGAGCACTTCGGCCCCTACGGCCACCGCCTCCTTGACCCGCCATTCCGAGGTCCGAACGTGAGCCTTCTCCCACGAGTACCCGTCCAGCCACATGCCGCCGCCCCCACCGCCGCAGCAGATGCTCTGGGCACGGTTGTGAGACATCTCCACAAGCTCCAATCCGGGAATGGCCCGCAAGAGCTGTCGGGGCTCCTCGTAAATGTTATTGTCGTTGGCACGCCCCAGATAACACGGATCGTGGTACGTAACTCGACGCGGGCCCCGGTTCTGCAAAAGTGCGCGTATGCGCTCGGAGTGCTCCGCCAGATACTGCGTACAGTGCTTGACCGGGCGGTCGAACCCGAGCCGCGGATACTCGTGCTTGAATGCGTTGTATGCGTGCGGGTCGCCCGTAATGATCTCCTTGAATTGGTACTTGCTCATCGCCTGGATGTTCTTACGGGCGAGCAATTCGAATAGCCCCCATTCGCCCGTGAACGCCTGCGTATCCCCGTCGCTGTTCTCCTCCGGGCCGAGAATGCCGAAGTGCACGTCCAGCACGAACAGGAGCTTCGCCAATGCCCGGCTGGCCTGCTGAGCGCGGGGGTGATAGGAAGCGTAATCTCCCACGAACCAGAGCACTTCAACCGGTTTCTTGTGGGCGCTCAAAACCGGAACGGGAACGGTGAAATCCCTAGCCCACTCGGCCCGCTTTTTGGGTGATTCACCGAGGGCATTGCCGTAGCGGCGTGAATTCCCCAGGGCAGCCTGGAGCTCCTGGGGTATGCTCCCGCCGACCAACATCTCCGTCTTCAGTGTCGCGAGCAGGCCGCGGGTCAGCGGAATCTTCGCCGGGCAGACGCTGGCGCACGCGAAGCAGGATACACAGAGCCAGATCGTGTCGCTTTCCAGGACGCCGTGGAAGTCGTCGGCTCGAAGCGCTGCGATCAGTGACCGCGGCGGATAGTCCATCGCAAAGCCGTATGGGCAAATGCCGCTGCATGTGCCGCACTGCAGGCACTTGCGAATCTTCTCCCCGTCGGGGGTGGCACGGATTACCTTGTCGAGGAATTCGTACGATGTTGCGACCGCCATGGTGTAGAGTCTCCCCGCGGCCTCGCGAGCGAACGCCGGCCGCCAAAAAGCCTTAAGCCGGTCCTCGCGCCGGCGGATCGGTTAACAAACCAAGTTGGCAAACCGAAGATCGGGACCCCCTCTGAAACACGATCCGGGCCCCTATAGAAACAGACGGCGAGTTGGAGACCCTCGCCTCCCGAGACAGATCGTAGTTACCGGATGGAGTTCCCGACAAGTAGAAACCTCGCGCCACCGCCGACCACCGGCCGGGTTCTGCGGGATGGGAGAGGAGCTTTGCTTGGAACGACCCGAGGTGAGCGTAACTGCGAGTGACCGCTTTTCGGTACCCGCTACGCGGTGACATCTGCTTTGGTCGGCGAGCCGGCCACGCCAGGAGAATCGACGATGCGAATCGCGGGCGCTGTTTGCTTGCTCGCCAGGGTCGACGGACAGACATCGGATCACCCTAAGCCCGGAAAACGCGAACAACACCTACCATACAACCTGCCGCCGTTCCGTATCGGTGCGCCGTTTCGCGATCCCGCGAGTACGGCCGGCGGCTTCCACCATGCACGACTCAAACCACGGACTTACTACGCTGTACAAAACACGTCAAGACCCTCGTCGGTTTCCTTCTTACTCAAACTGACCGCTTTTTCTGAGATGAACGCCGTAACTGCCGTTCCTACAAGGAGTTACGTCGCTTCGATTGTGTTTGAGAAACGGCTACAGCCGTGCCTTCACCGTGGGCCTCAATCCTCGAAATCCTTGAAAGACAAGGCATTCTCGCCTTCCGCGACCAGGGAGAGACGCAATGATTTAAGAGCTTTTGCGGCGGGGGAGGGCGTAGAAGGTCGGTGGGGGTGCCCGCCGCCGCAACCGGTAAAACAAGGCATTTCCTGGACAGCGGGTTCGCTGTTAAGGTGTAAGCATAGTTGGCGGCTGTTTCCATCGACCACAGGGAGTTCGAGCACTAGAATCTTGACGTTTCCGCTCTCCGATGTGTGCCCAGCGGCTCCAAGAGCCGTCACTTCAAGCGCCAGGCAAGTCAGGAGTTCTGGGGTTCAGTGCAAAACGGTCGCACTTGCCGGTGAAATGTCACTGGCCAGCTACTTTCAGATGTCAGGATTGACCTCTCCAAGCAGTGGCACAAATGACTTGGATGCGTGGTCGTACGCAAGCACGTCACCGGTGTCTATGTAGTAAATCCAACCGTGCAGCATGATTTCGCGGGAGACCAGCTTCTCGGCGACTGCAGGGTGCGTTTGCAGATGTTGAAGCTGCTGAACCACATTCTCACGAACAGCCTCGCAAACGTGTTGCGGCGAGTTTCCCGGTCCTAAGCGGGCATGCACGACGCGCCGAACCGTTTCAGCGTGGCGGAGCCAGGCGGCGACGGCAGGCATGTCCGCCGGCGGGGGCTCGGCCATCAGGCGATGCATTACGCCACAGTGCGAATGCCCGCAGACGATGACGTGTTTGATATCAAGGGCGTGGATGGCGAACTCCAAAGCGGCGGCCTCGCTCGTTCCCGGCAGGTCGTACGGCCGCACGATGTTGCCGGCATTGCGCATGACAAACAGCTGTCCGGGCTTGGTCTGCAGCATCAGGTGCGGATCGACCCGGGAATCCGTGCAGGTGATAAACATCGCGAGGGGATGTTGCCCTTGTGACAAGTGTTCATAGAAGGCACGATCCCGCGAGACCGTGAGCTCTTGAAAGCGCCGCAAGCCGTCTAGGAAAGTCTGAAGACTCTGCAGCATGGGCCGTCCACCAAATCTACCGGGCTCGGCTCGTTGCTCACGAGACGCCGCCGCGACAGCCAAGTCCACAGGATTCCAGGTCGCCGGCGGACGCTCGCCGCTACGAGACCGACGGTCAATCGTCGCGCGCAGACCCGCATTTTCGCCGCGAACCGTCTAGATCGCAAACAGTCGAACTACGACGGTGCTCGTGTTCGTGCAAGGAACGTACCAGAACACGCTTTAAGGCCGACTTTTCGGCCTGACCAACGGCCGCTCGTGAATACCGAAAATGTCGCCAGCCTACCATATCGGCCCACAGCGGCCCGAGAGCTCGTCCCAACGGGACAGCCGCGGAGCGGTGTCGACAACGACGGCGTCGTTGGCCTCATCGCGTAGAGGGCTACGCGGGTCTTCCGTGGTCCTGGAGTCCGGCGGTCAGAGGCAAGAGAGAAGCGGGCACCTGGAGGTGTAGGTGAGTTGGACGACGGCCGGGATGTTTATGGAGCGTTCGTATCGGTCGTCGGGTTCGGACGGTACGCGGGCGATGCGAATGCCCAGCACGTCGTCTTCGTCGAAGGCGTCTTCGTCGAAGGTGTGGGCGAGGCCGTTGTCAAAAGTGATGAGGTGGGGGTCGTTGATCGGCCAGGGGAGGGTGACGATCCACTGGTAGTCGAAAGTGAGGTCAACGGGGGCGTGGGCGGCGTGAAGATGGTTGGCGACGATTTGCCAGTCGGTCGTGTGGTAGATGGGATCTGCACCGGCAACTCGGGTGATGAGGCAAGAAAGGGTGCAGGGGTAGCTGGGATCGAAGGAGCGGGGGAAGCCGGATGGGTTCGAGGTACACGCCAGCGTAGCCGCCCGCGAGAAGGGCGTGGGCGGCGATGGCGGTCCGCATGGTGCTGTCGACGGCGGAGGCGTAGGGGCGCTGGCCGGAGGTCGTTGGATGCCGTTTTTGTCGGCGGCGACGGAAGACGCTACAATCGACTCGATGCGAGGAAAGCCTGGGAAAGTGGTCGTGGCCATGAGCGGCGGGGTGGATTCGAGCGTTGCCGCTTGCTTGCTCGTCGAGCAGGGATACGACGTGATGGGGCTTTTCATGCGCGTCGGGCATGTAGCGTCACCCCTTGTGGGTGACGTGTCAGGCATGCAGCGCCGCCCACAAGGGGCGGCGCTACAGACGGGTGCCCCACTCGCCACGCGGACGCACCAGGGATGTTGTAGTGCGAGCGACGCCGCCGACGCGAGGTTCGTGGCCGGGATGCTGGGCATTCCCTTTTACGCGCTGAACTTCGAGGACGAATTCGATCGCATCATCGACTACTTCGCGGACGAATACGCGCGGGGGCGGACGCCGAATCCCTGCGTGGTCTGCAATGATCGGCTCAAGTTCGGAAAGCTGATGGACTACGCCGACGCCGTGGGGGCGGAGTACGTGGCCACCGGTCATTATGCGCGGATCGGCGATCGCGACGGTCGGCCGACGCTGCTCCGCGGACGCGACGCTCAGAAGGACCAGTCGTATGTGCTCTTCGGGCTGCGCCGAAGCATTCTCGATCGGGTGATGTTTCCGATCGGAGAGTTGACGAAGACGGAAGTCCGAACGATCGCGGCGCGGTACGGCCTGCCGAACCGCGACAAGCCCGATTCGGTGGAAATCTGTTTTGTTCCCGATCGCAACTACGCCCGCGTGGTGCGAGAGCGTCGCCCGGACGGATTCGTGGAGGGCGACGTCGTCGATGAGAGCGGTCGAATGGTCGGGCGGCACAAGGGGATTGGCCGGTATACCATCGGTCAGCGTCGAGGGCTGGGCATCGCCGCGGGCCGGCCGATCTATGTCACGCAACTGGACGTACTCAACAACCGCGTGACGGTGGGCGATGACGAGGCGCTGCAATGTCCCTCGCTGGTGGCCGATCGTGTCAACTTGCTGGTCGATGGACTCGGCGACTGCTTCGAGGCCCAGGTGAAGATTCGCTATCTGCACAGCGCCGTCCCCGCGACGATCCACACGCTCGACGACCCCCCTGCATCCCCCCTTGCCAAGGGGGGACGGAGGGGGGTCCGCGTGGTTTTTGACGAACCGCAGCGGGCCGTCACGCCGGGACAGGCCGTCGTCTTTTATGACGGCGATACGGTCCTCGGCGGGGCGTGGATTGAATCCGCCGAGAAAGGCACGAGCGGCGGCGTCAGAGCCGCGAGTGGAAGCGAGCGGACGAGTCTAAGTCATGTCGCTTCTGCTCCACGCTCCGACCGGCACTGACCGTTCCGGATCACCCGACGGTGCGAACCGCGCCCCCATCACGACCGACCATCCTGGTCCTTCACGCCGGCGCGCTCGGAGATTGCGTTCTCACATTGCACCTCATCGCCGCCATGAAAAAGGCGTGGGGCGACCCGCGGGTCACGGTCGCGGCACGATCGTCTATCGTCCAGTGGGCGCATCGGCACGGGTTCATCGACGAGGCCCGGTCGCTGGAGGAGATCGGCGCGCACCACCTCTACAACGCGAGCGGTGACGTGCCGGAACGGACGATCGAGCGCCTGTGCGGTTTTGAGCGCATGGTGAGCTTCCTCGGCGGCCCTTCGGAAGTCGTCTCCAAACGGTTAGCAGAAGTATTCCGTCGTGAAGTCGTCGCCGTCGACCCGCGACCGTCGCAATCCGCACAAGCCACTGCACAGCACATTGTTCAACAATGGGCGGACCAGTTGCGAGGCTACGGCATGGCCGTCGACGTGCCCGCGAGCGTTCAACTCGAAATCCGCGACCGACGGGCGTTGCGCGATCGTCTCCGTTCACGAATCGGCGGTGGTACGGGTCGGATCGTCCTGTGCCATCCCGGCAGCGGCGGACTTACAAAATGTTGTCCGTCGGATGCACTCGAAGGGCTTGTCGTGGCGCTAAAGAAACAGGGATGGTTGGCCGCTTGGATGATCGGCCCCGATGAAATGGAACGCTTCGGAGCGGATTATGCGCGGCGACTGGAACGAACCGCACCGGTGATCTACGAAGAATCGGTCGAGATCGCGGCGGACTTGGTCACAGGGGCGGATGCGTTCATCGGGCATGACGCCGGTATGACCCATGTGGCCGCCCTGGCCGGAGTGCACACGATCGCCCTGTTCGGACCGACCGATCCGGCCGTCTGGCGACCCCTGGGGCCGCAATGTTCCGTGATGAACTTCCCTAAGACGACGCAACCCGCCGACGAATGGGTACGCAGCGTCGTGTCGCAGCTTGACACCTAAAAAGACCCGCCCCTTCCCTCGCATCGGCGGGAGAAGAGGCGGAGTCAGGTGAAGGTCAAGGTGATGGAGTTTCCGGGGCGTTCCGCGCCCCGTCGCGTCAGTTCGGCTTCGCCATGGCGTCGAGCGCGGGGCGTAGACCGGGGACGCCCTCGGCCCCGGTCGGCACCGTGATGCTGGCGCCCTTAAAATCGCCGCCGATCGGCTCAAAACGCCCGCCCAGGTGCCGAGAAAGGAAGCCCTCGGCCACGGCGTTGAACGACATGCGGTTCTCCGGTCGGGCGAACCCGTGGCCCTCATCGGGGAACAGCACGTAGGTCACCGGAATCTTCTTGTCCTGCATGGCCTTGACGATCTGGTCGGACTCGCTTTGCTTGACCCGAGGGTCATTCGCCCCCTGCCCGATGAGTAACGGCTTCTTGATGCGATCCGCGAAAGTCAGCGGCGAACGCTGGGTCAGGAACGACTTCCCTTCTTCCGTTTGATGGTCGCCGACGCGGTGCTTCCACATCTGGATCATCGGCGTCCAGTAGGGCGGGATGGTACTGAGCAGCGTGACGATGTTCGACGGCCCGACGATGTCTACGCCGCAGGCGAAGACGTCGGGGGTAAAGGTGAGACCCACGAGCGTCGCATAGCCGCCGTAGCTGCCGCCCATGATGGCGACCTTCTTGGGATCGGCGATCTTCTCCTTGACGGCCCACTTCACCGCGTCGATGAGGTCGTCGTGCATCTTGCCGGCCCACTCCATGTTGGCGGCGTTGATGAACTTCTTTCCAAACCCCGTCGAGCCGCGGAAGTTAACGCTGAGCACGGCATAGCCGCGGTTGGCCAGCCACTGGTGTGTAGGGTTGTATCCCCACGCGTCTCGGCCCCACGGTCCGCCGTGAACGTTGAGCACCATGGGCAGGGGTTTGGAGGGTCGCGGCGTTGCGCCGGTCGCCTTCTCGCTCGGCGGCAACGTCAGATAGCCGATCAGGTCGAGTCCGTCGCGTGATTTGATGATGAGCGGGGTCATCTTGGCGAGCGTCGCCTTCTCGAGATCCTGGTTGTTGGTGAACAGGAACGTCGCCTTCTTCTGCGGGCGGTCGTAGGCGTAGTAGCGGACCGGGCCGTTGTCCATCAAGTAGACGACGATCCACTTCTTGTCGTCGAGCGAGCGACTGCTCACGATGAACTCGCCCTCGGCCACGGTGCGCAGGTAGTCGAAGTCGCCCTGAACGGCCTTGTCCACCACGCGCCACTCGTTGCGGAGGTAGTTGGCCGAATAGGCCTGGACGTTCTTTTCCGTGGGGTGGATCAGCAGCCCGCCGATGTCCGCCTTCGCGTCCTCGCCGATGACGGTCTGCTTTTTCGTCTCCACATCGAAGGTGGTGAGTGCGGCCGTGTTGCGTCCGCGGCTGTCCACGAAATACAACGTCTTGCCGGCCTTATCGAAGCCGCGCGGGCCGGTGGTCAGGGTATCCTCCATGTCGATCTTCAAGTAGGACGACCACTGCCCTCCGTCGGCCGCCTTGAGGATTTCGCTGCCCCCGTCCGGCGTCATCTTCGCCGCGAAGCGGACTTTGTAGTCGTCGTCGGAAAGGAACCCCACGAAGCCGTCGTTGTTCTGCGCGAGCAGCGTCATTTGTCCCGTGCGGATGTTCACGCGGTGGAGGTCGTGGAACTTCGCGTCGCGGTTGTTCAGCCCCACGAGGATATCATCCGGGAACTTGTGGCTGACCTCTTCGATTCTCGCGTTGACTTTCTCGAAGGGGGTCAGGTCCTTTTCGGCGTTGCTGTTGCTCAGATCGACGCTGTAGACGCGCCAGTTCTCGTCGCCGCCCTTGTCCTGCAAATACACGATGTGTTGGTTGGTGTAGGCCCAGAAGTAGCGGCGGATGCCGCGATTGGTGTCCTTGGTTACCGCCTTGCCCGAGGCGGGTTTGTCGATCGGGGCCACCCACACGTTGAGCACGCCGTCCAACGGGGCGAGGAAGGCGAGCTGCTTGCCATCCGGGCTGACCTGCGCCCCCGCCCGATCGGGGTTGCCGAACAGGGTTTCACGGGGGATCAAATCGGTCGGGCCGCTCTTCGCCGCCGCGGTCTGCGGCGCCGACGTCCCGACTTGGGCCTTTTTCTCCTTCCCCGCGCACCCGACCACGAACATGGCCAGCGCGGCGAACATCAGGAATCTTTTTCTGAATTGCACGGGCGATTCTCCTTTTCTTGCTTGCAACATCGGACGGTCTTGTACGGTAGACGGACGTCTTTCGGGCGAACAAATACCGAGCACGACTATAACCGAATTATTCGCCGGAGCCGATGGGGAATCCGTGGGGATGGATGTACAAAACTGTCGCAAGTTGTGGCGCAGTTGGTGATCGGGTGGCATGGCCAAGCGCAGCGCCGCCATGCCCGCGCCCGGCGTGGCCGGGCTTAGGCATGCCACCCCACCGCTGATGCATCGTCGCTGCCCCTGCGCCGCCATACCGGCGCCCATTCGTAGAGCAGCAGAATCATCGCGGGGACCAACAGCGGGCGAACGACGAACGTATCAATGAGAATGCCCAATGGCAGGGCGATGGCGAACTCCTTCAGCACCAACAGCGAGCCGGAGAACATCGACGCGAACGTGGCGGCCATAATGACCCCGCAGCCGCTCACCACCCGCCCGGTCTTGCGGATGGCGATCTCGATCGCCTCGCGCGGCGGGCGAATGCGCAGCTCCTCGTGAATCCGCGCCACAACGAAAATGTTGTAGTCCTGCCCCAGACTCATGATGATGATGAACAGCAAGAAGTTGATCTGCCAACTCAAACCGTCCAGCCCGTAAATCGCGTGCACGATCAGGTACGTCGCCCCATAGGTCGCGAGGTAGGTCACGAGCGTCGCCGCCAGGAGAATCACCGCCTGCATCGGCGAGCGGATCAACCCAACGAGGATGAGGTAAATCAAGGTACACGCGGCGACGGCGATCACGCGGAAATCACGGGTGCGAAGCTGCCGCATGTCGGCATAGGCCGCGGACTCACCGGCGACGTCCACGACGACGTGGGCAGCGCCCGTCGCCGCCCTAAGCCCGCTCTCTTCGATGATCTGCGCGGCCAATGCGCGAACGTGATCCACCAGCTCCATCGACGCGACCGTCCGCGGTTCGACGCGAACGCCCAGGTCGATCCGCGTCGCGGTCCCGCTTCGACCGACGTAGGCCTCGCGGACCAGTCGCTCTCCAAAACCGGCGGCCAGGAGCGGACGCACGTTCGCCGCCACTGAGCCCGGATGCGATCGCGCCGACCCCAGCGGGTCTTGGAAATCCCGTTGATACGCGATCGGAAACCGCTCGTTGAGCGCCTTGTGCAGTTGGTCGAGCGCCGTTCGCAGAACGGCGAGATCGGGTGAGCCGTCGAGGCGAACGTCCGTCGAGACGATCAGTGTCATCTCGCTGACACCCTGCGAGTCGAAGAAGTGCTTGCCATAAAGTCGCGCCCCCCGGACGAACGAGGAATCGGCGGGGTACTCTTCATAGGTATCGTAGAGAGACGGGACCCGCGTTCCGACCATCGATGTGGGGGCGAGCACCACGATCATCGCCGCCGCGACGCCCAACGGAAAACGCGTCGCAATGTGGGCGGCGGCCCCCCAGAACGCCCCTTCCTTCGGTTCCGGAAATCGTGAACTGCGGCGCAATGAAATCAAACGAAGCCCCACGACGCGCATGAGCGAGGGCGTCAAGGTCAATACGGCCAGCGCCGCGACGCCGATGGCGAACGCGATGGTCGGGCCGGAGGTGTACAGGTCGCGGTTGCGGGCGAGGACTAAGGTCGCCAATCCGACCGCCACCGTGCCGGCGGCGGCGAGGATGGCCGGGCCCGAATGGGTCAGCGCCGCCTCGACGGCCCGCGTCGCGTCACCGCCGGTTGACGAAAGCTCCTCACGAAAGCGGGCGAACAGAAACAGACAGTAATCCACGCCGGATCCGACCACGAGCACGATGATGAACATCTCGACCAGCCCGTTGAGAGGCCAGCCGAACGACGCCGCCCGGCCGACGGTCCCCAGCGCGACCATCAACGACGCGGCGATCGTGACCAAGGGCAACAGCATGGCGATCGGCGAGCGGTAGATAACCAAGAGGATGGCCGTCACCGCCGCGAAGGCCCACAGGGTCGTGCGGTCGATGTCGTGTTTGGCCTTGGCGTCGAGCAACTCGCCCATCGCCGCGTTGCCGGTCACCTCGATCTGTAAACCCGGCGGCGCGGGAACGGCGGAGAGCTCTTGTTTGATCTCGCGGACCCGCCGCACCGAGCTGTGGGTCAGCATCTCGGCCGGCAGATCAACGGCGATGATTGCGGCCTCACCGTCGGAACTCTCCAGAAGCGGTTGCAGATAGGGCGTGGTTTCGACGGCGCGAAGGCGCCAATTCAGCTCCGCGCTCCGCGCGTTCAGACGCCGCGCCAGGTGGCCGATGTACGCGCGGTCGTCGGCCGTGAAACCGCTCCCGCGGGCGAAGATGACGGCCGCCCGGCTGCGGGGCGCGGCCTCGGGGAACTCCGCCGCAAGACGCGACCATGCCCGCTGCGAGGGCATGTCCGAGGGGAGAAACCCCGTCGCGTCATCTTTGAGCAACGTGGGAATGCGCGGCGCCGGCAACCACACCGCAGCCGCCACCAACGCCCAGGCGACGATCCATGCCCACGCCGATCGAACAATGAACCCCGCCCAGGACTGCTTCACGCGGTAACCGAATCCCGGTTCTCCGTGGCCTCATGATTCGCCCCGCCCCACGGACGGCGACGGCTCGCAAGACTATCGGACGTAGTCGTCGGCTGAATCGTAGTGCAAGCGTTCGTCACCGGCCACCTCCGACGAGGCGACCGCCGGCAACCTGTAGTTCGTGAACCGACGGGCGGCGTCCGCCGACGCCGTAACGACAACCGCAGGGGCGGCGAATCCATCGCGTCTTAACATTCGGCGGCCCCGCAAGCCTCCCCCTTTCTCAGCGGTGAGATTTCCGGCACCTGCGGCGAAGAGCACTATCGTTTTCAGTGGACTACAAGCCAATATTATGGCAGGATCACCGATTGGTGTGCGGCGCGATCACGGATCCGAGCGTCCGGATTCGTGGTGCCCCGGCGGTCGGGGTGTTCGTGCCGTGGTTTCATCTATCCGAACCCGGAAGGGTAGGTCTTGTCCAACGCCGTTTGTCCGGCGATTGAGGGAGGAATCCAGTGATGCAAAAGGGAGTTTCGGTCTATCGGTCCGCGTATCTTTTGGCGGTGGGACTGGTCTGCTTCGGCCTGATCCCGTTGGTCTTGGGCGGGTGTCCGCCGACAGGCGGAGGCGGAGGCAACATCAACAACAACACTGACAACACCAACGCCAACGACAATGGTAACGGCAATGCCAATGATAATGGAAACGACAACGTGGACAACGACAATGACAACGTCCCGCAAGTCGTTCCCACGCTTGAGGGCCTCGAGGCAAACAAGGCCATGATCCTGCCGATCCAGGTCCAGGCGGCCTACAACGACGACACCATGTTCTTCCAGATCAGTTGGGAGGGCGATCGTGGCGACACGCACGATTACGTCCGCTACGTCGAAGGCGCATGGCGAAAGGAGGGCGGGCACCGACGTGACGGGCAGGCCACCCTCGACAACGACCCCCTGCGCGGGGCCACCGACCTTAACTCGACCATCTACGAGTCGCGCGTGACCTTTATGATCGACGACCCGAACGGACCCAACGCCGTGCCCGGCTTCGCCCAGGTGGGATGCATGTTGACCTGCCACGACAGCAGCCGCGTCATGCCCCTTTGGAAGCCTGAGGACGGCGATGTCACGAAGTACCTCAACCCCGACACGGCGGGAACAATCGACCTGTGGCACCACCGCCTGGGGCGGGCCAATCCCATCGGCGCCAGCGACGATCAGAACGTCACTCAAATCCCGGAGGGCGGCGAGACGGGCGGGCGGTTCGGCGACGAAGGTGACAGCCCCTGGCAGACCAACGATATCGACGAGACGACGGGCGACCCCAAGTTCGCCTTCGATCCGGCGACCACCGCCGGGCTCTACGCCTTCAAGTTCGCGGATACCTTCTTTAGCCCGATGCGGTTCTTCCGTCGCGACGACGCCCCGGAGAACGGGGCCGAAGATGTGCCCGTGGGCATTGACTTCGCCGAGGCCGTGGCCATGGGCTACGTCCCCGCCGAGGACGACACCATCCCCTTCCGCCGCCTCCGCCAACCCACCGCCAGCCGCGGCGACATCACCGCCTACGGCACGACGTTCACGCCCTCCGCGGACGATCCGCTGTTTGGCCGATGGCGTTCCAACACCCAGCGACTCCTGAATACCGGCAACGCGGACGACACCGCCCTCGCCGACGCGAATGTCTACAACATCCACTTCGCCGTCCACGTGGGTAAGGTGACCGTGCGCGATCATTACGTGAGCTTCTCCTACACGATCTCTCTGAACGGCGGTGCCGCGGACATCCAAGCCGTGAAAGTTGCAGGCAACGGTCGAGACGCCGTGCCCGACTTTTCCGACACCAGTCAGTTCCCGGTGACCGAGCTCAACTTGTTTCTCCCCGGCATCACCAGTTGGGAGTTCTTGACCGGTGAGAACACGGACCTGACCTTCGTCGACCCGGCAACCGATGAGACTGTCGATCAGTTCCACGGTGGCGCGACGTTCATCCTCCAGCAAGGGCTGGGATGTCGTGATTGCCACACGGCGGCGACCGGCGATACGTTCGCGCCGGTGCAGCAGGGCGGGTTCAATGCCGGAGCGATGGAGACGCAGGCGCCTCAGCGGGGCGGCGTGAATACGCCCACACCTATTCCCCCTGCGGGTCCGGGATGATCCGGCGCCCCGGAGCGCCGAGCGGATCAGCAAACTCATTGCGGCCCCATCCCTTCCTCCAACGAAGGGGTGGGGCCTTCTTTTGTGGCAAGCCGACTTCCACGACCGACTACGCGCTAGATCGAGATGACCGTGTCTTTGGGAGGCACGACAATGGCGTTTCCCAAGGCCACGTCCTCGCCGTGTTGGTTATGGCAGGCGACCATCAGCCGCACGCGTTTAGGGTTGATGATCTCCGTGACCGTGGCCGTCGCGGTCATGGTATCGCCGAAGTAAACGGGCTTGAGGAACCTGATGTGCAGTTCGACGAAGATGGTTCCCAGCCCCGGAATCTCGCCGCCCAACACGGTCGAGATAATCCCGGCCGTCAAAATGCCGTGGGCGATGCGATGGCCGAACACAGTCCGCTTGGCGTATTCCTCGTCGATGTGCAAGGGATTGAAGTCGCCGGAGGCGTCGGCGAACTCGAACACGTCCTTTTCGGTTATCGTCTTGCTGAACGATCCGTTGTCGCCGACCTGCAGCGTCGGTCGCGTCCGCGGGGTCATCATGGAGGATATTCTATCTGGACCCCGAGCGCGAGCGAGCGTCCCGCCTGATTCCGAGCCGCGAGAGACTATGAGCGTATCCTCCGGGGCGGGATACTTGACCCGTCGTTTTGTTTTCGGGTTTGGGTGTCTCGAACAGGAAGAATACGCGATGGTCCATATTGGCATGGACGGTCATCAGGCGTCAACCACGTTCTGTGTTTTCGATCCCGCGGGCGGTCCCGACGGACAGTATCGTTTCGACGCCGTACCGACCGGCGCCGAACGCTTCGTTCGCCGCTGGCGGCGGCCGGAGAAGTGTTGCTTTACAACTGTTTGCTCGGCGGTTCTTGCGGACCATCGAAGTGAACGCCTGCGGGCCATCCCGGGATCGTCGCGTCGGTTGTGGCTGAGTCTGGACTTACGGGCATCGAGCGCGGTAGGATGCAACGATGATCTGTTTTGAGAAAGCGTACATTCCCTACGGTGCGTATTGGTGCTCGCCGTTTTGCCGGTGGCAGGGCAGCTTCGGCCATCTTCATTCGCTGAAGTTCGCCGCCGAAACGGCCGTCCGAGCACTCGCTGAGCGAAAGATATCCCCCGGGCGGCTCGACGGTCTGTTCCTGGGCATGACCGTCCCCCAGCAGTTCAGTTTCTACGGAGCGCCGTGGGCCGCCGGTCTGATCGGCAACCCGAACATCACCGGGCCGACCATCAGCCAGGCCTGTGCGACTTCGGGGAAGGTCATCGCCGCCGCCGCCGCGGAGATCGAAGTAGGCACGCACTCCGCGATCCTGGCCCTGCTATGCGACCGGACCAGCAACTCGCCGCACATCTATTACCCGAACCCCTTGGGTGCCGGCGGGATCGGAGAGAAAGAGGACTGGATCTGGGACAACTTCGGCCACGATCCGTTCGCCGGAAACGCAATGATCCAAACGGCGGAGAACGTGGCCGCCAAGTGCGGCATCGACAGGACCGCTCAGGACGAGACCGCGGTTCTGCGATACGAACAGTACCAGGATGCGTTGCGCAACGAGGCCGCGTTCCTCAAGCGCTTCATGGTGACGCCGCTGGAGGTCAAGGACGCCTCCGGACGAAAAATCGTCGCCACCGTCACCGGCGACGAGGGCATTTTTCCGACGACCGCTGAGGGACTAAACAAGCTCAAACCGGTGCTCAAAGGCGGGACCGTGACTTACGGCACCCAGACCTACCCGGCCGACGGCAACGCCGGGGTCCTCGTGACGAGCAAGGATATAGCCGCCGAACTGAGCCGCGATGTGAAGGTAACGATACGGATCGTCTCCTACGGACAGGCACGTGCGGACAAGGGGTTCATGCCCATGGCCAACGTGCCCGCGTCGAGCCAGGCCCTTCAGCGAGCCGGCGTCCGCATGAAAGACGTCAAGGCCGTTAAGACGCACAACCCCTTCGCGGTCAACGACATCTTTTTCGCCCGGCAGATGGGCATCGAGTTGACGGCGATGAACCGCTACGGCAGTTCACTAGTGTGGGGTCACCCGCAGGCGCCGACGGGCGCCCGCCTGGTCATGGAACTGATCGAGGAACTCGTGTCGGCGGGGGGTGGGTACGGACTGTTCACGGGCTGTGCCGCCGGTGACACGGCCTTGGCAATTGTTGTCAAGGTGAACTAATACTACAACGCTAAGTTTGTCCCGAGGGGTCGGAAAGGGCGTTTGCGATTCAGGCCGCTTCAGCGGCCTTCCCGCCGCCGAAGGCGGCGCCTCGGGCCAGCCGTTTACGGCTGGTTACGCGCCCGACGCCAAACCAACTCCCTCAGCCCGTTTCAACGGGCTTTTCTTCAAGCCGCCCGATGCGAATCTAGCGTTGTAGTATTAGTTTGCTGTGAAATGGGCGCGTAAAACGGACCCACCGTACGGACCCCGAACAACCGAGGGGCTTCTTGCACGGCTTGGCCTTCGGATGCTGATGGGCCTTTTTGAAAGGCCGGTCAGGCCGGAGGTGCAGGATGCTGACGGTGGAAGATTACGGACAAATTCGCAGAGCGCATCATGACGGGATGAGCATTCGGGCGATGGCCCGGGTGTTTCATCGCTCGCGGCAGAAGATTCGGGTCGCCTTGGCCCATCCCCAGCCGCAGGGCTACACCCGCAGCAAGGATCCGCCGGCGCCGAAGCTCGACCCGTTCAAGCCGATCATCGACGGGATCCTCAAAGCCGACGAACAGGCGCCGCCTAGACAGCGGCACACCGCGGCGCAACTCTTCCGACGGTTACGCGGCGAGCATGGGTACGCCGGCGGTTACGGCCAGGTCCGTCGTTACGTGCAGAAGCATCGCCGGGATCGGCGGGAGACGTTCATCCCCTTGGCTCACGATCCCGGGCAGCGTCTGGAATGCGACTTCGGGCACATCTACGTGGACTTCCCCGATGGGCGTCGGCAGGTAGCGGTCTTCGTAGCCGCGTGGTCGTACTCGAACTGTCCTTTCGCCCTGGCCACGCCCACGGAGCGCACCGAGGCCATCCTTGGGGGCATGGTCGAGGCCTTCGACTTCTTTGGTTGCGCACCCCGTGAAGTATGGTGGGACAGTGCCCATCGCCGGAAGCCCTCCATGCCGATCGGATCATTCAACACACCTTCCGTTTGGCCCAACGGGATGTCGGGGATGCGGCGCCGCTGGAGGATGTCCATCACGATGACCCCGTCCGGGCG
>JAZDHF010000157.1:0-35575 GCA_043806315.1 Planctomycetota bacterium
GGACACAAGAATGGTGCTGAACATGCACTTTTTGTTTCCGATGCGGAAGGTTACACCCAAGACGTCGCCGGCCAAGGGAAGTTTCCCCTCGGCGCGATCCTCGGCGCCGGTCAACTTGACGAGGATGCCTTGAGCGGGTGCTTGCCCGGATACGAATGCGGCCTTGTACGTTCGCCACCCGTCGGCGCTATTGTGGGTCAACACCAACTGTCGCGCGCTGCGGACCGCATCCTCGAGAATCTGATCGTGGAGCTCGCGGGCGATGGTTTGCGTGGCGCTCATGGTCGGTCCTTTACGCGAATTACGAATTACGAAAGAAGGAGCAGATTTACGTGTCCATTTCGTAATTCGTAACTAGTAATTCGTAATTTCCTTGTCGTGTTTATCGGTACTTGGACAAGCATGGATGAAGTTGCCACCCACACGCCATTGCGGTACTTAGTTCGGACCGGCGTCGCACCTACTTAATCTGCGAAATCCGAGCCGATAATCCGGGCTGCGCGGGGTGATTCCTCGCCGAAACGCGGAAGACTACCTCGCCGCATCACTCAAGGGTGTTGCGGCTGCCCGGCGTTTCGGCTGACGCGTAATTCGTAATTCGTATCAGTCATTCGTAATTAGTTCGTCGCCACCGGCGTATTCGGCGCAGGTCTTGGGGGTCTCCCAAACGCGGACGGAGGCGAGCCGGCAACCCGTAAACGACCCATTCAATCGGTCCCAGATGACGCGGGCGATGTTCTCCACGCTGGGATTGAGTTGGGCGAACTCCGGGCATTCGAGGTTGAGGTTCTTGTGATCGAACGGTTCGATCACGCGTTCGAGTACGACGCGATCAACGTGGCCGAGGTCCGTGACGGTCCCCTTGCCCACGCTATGCGTGCCACACACCGTCACTTCCAAGACGTAGTTATGACCATGACCGTTTGGGTTGCTGCACTTGCCGAAGAGCCGCCGGTTCTCCGCGTCGCTCAACTCTTTGCAGAAAAGCCGATGGGCCGCGGAAAACTCAAACGACTGGGTCAACCGGATCATGCCCGCACCTCTCTCATCCACCGCCAGCCGCGTGTGCGGCGAGGCGTGCAACTCCAAGGACCGCAAGGCCGCGGGACGCAAACCTCGCGCCGCGTGGGGAAACGCGTTCACCAGCGCCGCTGCGAGCGACGGGCTGTCGCTCGCCGTCCCTTCGCCACGAGTTTGCAGAGCCGTAGCGACGACCGTCCGAAGAATGCGGTCGATGTCCTTGATGTCGCACAAATACCCCGTCCGCCGGTCCACCGGCCCCTCGACTACGGCCCGAAGAACCCGGTACGCCCCGAGGATCGTCCCGCTTCCCGTCCCCGCCCAGGTGTTCGCCACGGCCTCGCTGCCGTCGTCAGGATAGCACCGGATTTCCCGGATCAATCTCATCGCGGCATTGTAAGTCGCGGGTTTGGATCGTTCGAGGCACTGTGAAGCGCCGCCGCCGCGCACACGGCCACCGCGGCAGTCTCCGCTCGCAAGAGCGTCGGCGATAGGCCGATGCGGACGGCGCCCCTGCCCATCGCCTCTCGGCACTCATCCCCCGTCCACCCGCCTTCCGGACCTACGAAGACCAGCAATCGGCTCCCCTCTCCGTATTGGTCAAGCAGTTGCGAGAAAGGCACGGCCGAGGGTTCGGGGTCGGCCATCGCCGGCGCGTCGAACTCGCCGATGCGTGCGACAGCCTCTGCGAAGGTCTGCGGCGCGGCGACCGTCGGCACCCACGCGCGGGCCGATTGCTTGGCAGCCTCAATCGCTCGACGGGACCATTTGTCCGTCGCGGCGGCAGTCGGGCGAGCTACGCTCCGCTCGGCCAGGATCGGCCAGAAGGCCGCGACCCCCAGTTCAGTGCATTTCTCGATGAGATATCCCTGCCGGTGGGTCTTGGTCATGGCGACGGCCAACGTGATTCGGTGTCGCAACTCGAACGGATGCTCGGTGATGTGCTCGACCGTCACCCGTACTTGCCGCCGCGCGATCTTCTCGACCCGTGCGGTCGCGTCACGGCCGCGACCATCGAACACGAGGAACTCATCACCCGCTTGCGCCCGCAGCGACGCGACGGCATGGCGGGATTCTTCGGGCGGCAAAAGATTCAGGCCTTCCGTGAGATCAGGGCAGTACAGCCGGCGCGGGGCCATCGGCGCGATTATCCCCACCCGCACGGACGTGGCAACCTCACGTGCTACCGCCCAAGTGCCGATAAACACCACGAGGAATTACGAGTTACGAGTTACAAACGACGAACGGCCCCAAGATACCGAACGACGTTACTTTCGTAATTCGTAACTCGTAACTCGTAATTCGTAATTCGTAACTCGTTTCGATCGGTTTCGATCCGACCATGAGCGACCAGCCGCCGCCCGATCGCGCGTCGTCGGATCCATCGAAGCAAGCTGCCTGGGACTCCGTATCCGAGACGGAGCTCGACGCGGTCCTATCCCATGCCGCCTCGCTCGCCGCCGACCTGTCCAAACAGCTTCAATCGAACGGCAACCCGGCCGCACCCCCCGAAACGGCGCCGAGCACTCCCTTGGAAGACCCTCAACGCGATCTCGACGCTGAACTGCAACAGTTGGAGCAACTGGTGGACGCTGCCGCGGCGCAGGTGCAAGCCGTGGACGACGCAGCCCCCGCGTCGCCCGCGCCAGCGCCCACGGAGAGCGTTCCCGACTTCATGTCCGAGTTCACGGTGCCTCCAGCGTCCAGCGATGCCGCGGCCGACGATCTCTCGGCCTCGACGTCCGCCGACGATCTTATGGCCGATCTGGTGGACCATCGCCAGGAGCGGGCAAGGACGGCTGCCGGACCTGGGAAATCCGCCGTCGTCGGGAGCCGGATCGTGGGCGTGGTGGGCGGAACGGTGGACATGCCGCCGGTCGCTCCGAAACCGGTGAAGCCTTCGCCGGCCGAGGCGGAACCCGACCCGAGGCCATCGACCAAGCCGAGATTGGCGGAACGTTTCGGACCGCCGATCCTCTCCCTTCTTGACCGGTTTGTCACGCTGTTGGAACTCATCGACCGGCCCTTGGCCCACATCGGCAGCCGCGTGCGACGGATCGTGGGATGGATCGCCGTCGCCATGATCGCGGCGTCGATTGTGGTGTTCGTCCGGTCGATCGGCTAGAATCGGGCCGTGCGATCGTCCATGAGGGGTGATCGCGAGCTGACAGTCGCAGGCGACCAATGACCGGTTCATCCCACCCGGGTACGACCACGCTCGTCGATCGTCGGTGGCGGCTTGATCGGCCCGCGGTTTGGCTCGTCGTGGCTCTCATCCGCTGCTACCAGATCGTCCTTCGCCCGCACCTCGCGGGATCGTGCAAGTTCTGCCCGACGTGCAGTCAATACGCGATGGAGGCGTTGCTCAGCCACGGGTTGGTGCGGGGCTCGGTCCTCGCCGTGAGGCGCCTGGCCCGCTGCCATCCGTTTTCCCCCGGCGGCATAGATCCCGTTCCTTGATGGACCGCGCGGACGTTTTGCGATGCGGCCATTAGCCGATCACGCAACGCGCCGGTACCGTGTCCGGCATGAGTCTCGACGACCCTTCGCTGGTGGCGGACGTCGCCATCGTCGGCGCCGGAGCGGCCGGGCTGGCCACGGCGATCTTCACCGCCCGGCGTTGTCCGGGCCGTACGATTCTCGCCCTGGACGGCGCCAAGAAGCTCGGAGCGAAGATTCTGGTGAGCGGCGGCGGGCGCTGCAATGTCACCAACGTCGCGGTCACCCCGGCGGATTTTTGCGGCGGCAGCCATCACGTGATCCGCCGCGTCCTCGCCGCCTTCACCGCCGAGCAAACGATCGCCTTCTTTCGGGAACTCGGCGTTCCCATGCACGTCGAGGAATGCGGCAAACTCTTCCCGGATACGAACCGCGCCCGAACCGTTCTCGACGCGTTGATGAATGAGGCGCAGCGCCTGGGCGTTCGTATTCTCCCCGGCCATCGCGTGACGCGGATCGAACGGGGAGATAGCAGCTTCGAGATCGGCGTGGATGTGGCCGAACCCTCGTCGGACCGTCGTCGAACGATCAAGACTCGCATGGTCGTTCTCGCAACCGGCGGATTATCGCTACCCAAGACCGGCAGTGACGGCGGCGGGTATGGGCTCGCCCGGGGCCTCGGCCATTCGTTGGTTCCCACGACGCCCGCACTGGCGCCGCTCATCCTCGACGGCGACTTTCACGCCGCGCTATCGGGCATCTCCCACGACGTGACCTTGACGGTGCTCGTCGAGGGTCGCAAGCCGGTTCGTGTTCGCGGGCCGTTGCTCTGGACGCACTTCGGCGTCAGCGGTCCCGCGGTCCTCGACGCCTCTCGCCACTGGCACCACGCGCGGCTCGAACATCGCGGCGTCACCGTCTTCGTGAGCTTCCTGCCGGATGACGATTTCGCTTCCTTGGAGGAGAAACTGCTGGGCCTCGTGTCCTCGCAACCGAAGGTGTTTCTGCGAAACGCGATCGCCGCGCTGCTCCCCGCGCGTCTGGCCGAGGAGCTTCTGAAACGGCTCGGCATCGACGGCGGTATTCCAATGGCCCAATTGACGCGCGAGACGCGCCGCGCGTTAGTCCGAACGCTGCTGGAATGGCCGATGCCGGTGCGTGACAGCCGCGGCTACGGTTATGCCGAGGCGACGGCCGGCGGCGTCTCGCTCGGCGAAATCAACCCCAACCGCATGGCCTCGCGAAAGTGCCCCGGGCTGTACCTCGTGGGAGAAATCCTCGACGTCGACGGTCGCATCGGAGGATTCAACTTCCAGTGGGCGTGGTCCAGCGCATGGGTGGCCGCGACGGGAATCGCGCGGGAGTTCGACGCATAACATCCCCTTCCAGACGACAGGGTTGTGTGGTCAGATGCCATCCGTGCGGAGCGTCGGTGCGGGACTACGATCCCGCACCCTCTGTCCCCTTGGCCAGCGCGACGCGCCACGCATCCGAGTTCGCAACCTCGGGCAGAGTCCGAGGCCGCAGTGGCGGATCGGGCGGACTCTGCAACGCCAGCTCCCACCAACCGACATCATGCCAAGCACCGAGCTTATAGCCCACGTTGTGGAACACCCCGATGAGGCGGAACCCAAGTCGCTCGTGCAAGGCCACACTCGCTGCGTTCGGCAACGCGATTCCCGCCAAAGCGGTGCGATACCCCTGCACGCGCAGGCACTCGAACAGCGACGTGTACAGCGCCCGCGCCACCCCCTTCCCACGATGGGCGGCGTGGGCATAAACCGAGACCTCGACCGTCCATTGATAGGCAGGCCGCGATCGAAACACCCCGGCATACGCGTACCCGATGACTCCGTCCCCCTCGCAGACCAACCACGGCAGGGTGAGCAGTGTCGTCTCGATCCGCCGCCGCATCTCTTCCACGCTCGGCGGCTCAAGCTCGAACGAGACGGCCGACCCCTCGACGATCGGGGCGTAGATCGATTGAACTTGTTGAGCGTCGCCTACGGTTGCAAGTCTCATCACAGGGTGCATGAGATGACGGCCCTCTGCCGGGCAGCGCCCAACGGACGGGGCTGCTACGGAGCCGTGCTGACCGAGGGTGCGAGTCGCTGCTGTGCGGGATCGTCCCTCTCTTCGACATCGGGCGAGTATTCGGGCACGATGCGCTTGAGTTCCGCCTGGATTTGTCCGTTGGCGAAGGCGTCGGCCAGGGCGATCAATCGCTCCACCCCGCGGCACACGGCCTCGCGGTCCTCCGGGCGGTGTTTCCAAATCATGATTTTGGGATGCGACGTATCGCCGATGTCCTCGCCCACGCTAAGCAGTTCCTCGAAGAGCTTCTCCCCAGGCCGTTTGCCGCTGAAGACGATCTCGATGTCGAGATCCGGTCGCAGCCCGCTCAGGGTAATCATGTCCCGCGCCAGATCGACGATCCGCACCGGCTCGCCCATGTGCAGCATGTAGATTTCCCCGCCCTTGCCCATCGTCCCCGCCTGGAGGACCAGTTGGGCGGCCTCGGGAATGGTCATGAAGTAGCGCGTCATGGCCGGGTGCGTCACCGTCACCGGTCCGCCGCGGGCGATCTGCTCCTGGAAAATCGGCACGACGCTGCCGCTGCTCCCCAGCACGTTGCCGAATCGCACCGTGACAAACTGTGTCACTCCGTCGCCGGTCAATCCCTGCACGTACATCTCCGCGACGCGTTTCGTGCAGCCCATGATGCTCGTGGGGTTGACGGCCTTGTCCGTGGAGATCATCACCATCTTCTGCACCTGCGCGGCGAGACACGCGTCGGCGACGACCATCGTCCCGGCGATGTTGTTTTTCACGGCCTCGCCCGGGTTGATCTCCATCATCGGGACGTGCTTGTGCGCCGCGGCGTGGAACACCGCCGCCGGCTGCTCTTGCTCAAAGATCGCCGCGATCCGCGCTCGATCGGTGATGTCGGCCACGTACGGCACGACATCCAAACCCGTGTACAAGGCCCGCAGCTCGCGGTCGATCTCGAACAAGTTGTTCTCCGCCTGCTCGACGAGAATCAGTCGCTTCGGACCGAACGCCGCAATCTGCCGGCACATCTCCGACCCGATGCTTCCCCCCGCGCCGGTGACCAGCACGCGCTTTCCCCGAAGCTGCCGGCCGATCTGTTCGGTGTCGAGTTCCACCGGTTCCCGCCCCAGAAGGTCGGCGATGTCCACGTTGCGGATTCGACTGACCTGCACCCGCCCCTCGATCACGTCGCTGATCGCCGGCATGGTGCGAAAGAGCACGCCCGTCCCTTCGCAGCGCTCGACGAGGGCGCGGATCATCTTCGGGGCGGCCTTGGGCAGGGCGATCAACACCTCCTCGATGTCGAATTGCTCGGAGATTTCTCGGATTTGCGACGTCCGACCCAGGATTTCTACGTCGTGGATGCGCCCGTGCAGTTGCGGGACCTCGTCGTCCAGGAACCCTACGCAAACGTACCGCTCACGCCGCATCCGCAGGATTTCGCGGAGGACGGCCTCACCCGCGTCCCCCGCCCCGCAGATCAACGCCCGTCGCGGATTCACCGCCCGTCGGGGCTGGATGTCTTCATAGTAGAACCGAACCAGAATCCTCGCCGCCGCGACAACGGCGATGGTCGCGGCGAGATCCAGCGAAAAAACCGACGACTGGGGGAGGTTCGGCACGGGCCAGGTGTCGATCAACGTGTGTCCGGTCGCCGCTTGCCACGCGTTTTCGAGGATGAAGTAGGCGCTGAGAAACAGGAACGTCCCCCCCAACGACGCGCTCATGACCCCGAACAGGTCGCGCAGTCCGACGTACCGCCACGACCCGTGGTATTGCCGCGTCCAATGAAACACCCACAGCTTCAGCGGCAACGCCAACGCCAAGAGAGGCAGATACAGGTCGTCAAACCAGACGTACTTGTAGTCCGCCGATCGCACGACCCAGTGGAAGTTGTAGGCCAGGAGAAATGCCGCCAGGAGTGCGAGAGCGAACAGAAGCCCGTGCGCCGCGACCACCAACGCCGTGCGGTAGCGGATCACCACGCCGGGCAAGAGCTCGTGGGGGTTGTCCGCTGGATCACTCACATGGGCCTCCGGCGGAGCCAGTGTAGTTAGTCACGCTGTTCGCCTCTTATCAGAGCCGCGACCGTTAGGGAGCGGAACGGGGTCGATCACCCACCACCGCTTCTTGACGGGCGCGGCTCAGTCCAGAAAAGATGCGGGAATTCTGACGCACTACACTATCGTGGCTCGTTGACGCTCGACTCGGCCGCGCGGGCGGCGCGCATCTTGTCCGGCCAGGTGGCGTACGCCTTGGCGGGCGCCCGCTTGGCCAGCGAATCAGCCGCCCGGAGTGCATCTTCCCGCTCGCCGACGTACCACAACACGAACACGTACAAGGCGTTCGCGTCCGCGCTCTGCTCGGCGCTATCGGCGGAGAGCCGCGCCTGAATCCTAAGCTGGTTCACGTCCCCAACGCTTCCATATCGGTCGGCCAGGCGCAGGTCGTGCTGAAACAGGTTCGCGTCCCGCCGGATCAACTCGCCCAAAAGCGCCAGCGCCGTCCTTCCCGCGCCGACCGACAGGTAGCAAAAGACCTCGCCGATTCGCGATTCGGCGTCCGATGGTTGCAGCGTTACTGCCGATTCGAACGCCCGCATCGCTCGACGATACTTACCCTCACGGAACAGCGCCCACGCCTCGCCCGCCACGCGTTGCTGCGCCCCCGCGTCGCCGCGATCCAGCAAGGTATCCAACGTGGGCGCCTCCGGCTCGGCCTCGGCGACATCGGAATACAGAAATGGCGTTCGCGCCACCGACGCGCGCACATCCACCAGCCCGCCGCCTTTCGATATCGCCCGATAGACCGGAGCGTTGAGCGAGTTCGCGGCGATCAGACCGTATCGCCTCATGAAAACCGCGGAGCGATCGGCGGCGTGTTGCCGTTTGCCGAACCCACCGTAACGCTCGAACGCCCGCTGCTTGGCAGGTGATAGGGCCGACTTGACGCTCGGCGCTTCGGACGTGCCGGTCGCCGCCCGCCGGGCGACCGACCACACATCCCCCGGAAGCGCGAAGGGAACATATCCGCCCCGTTTACCCAGGAGCTGCTCGAACGTCTGATAACCTCGTAGGGCGTCCCGCTGGGCCTCGTTCTGATAAACATTGACCGAGCGCCATTCCCGCAACGTAGGTTGTACGTTCCCATACGCGTCGATTGCGGAAACCGGTTCCTCTCTCAAATCCGGGATTTGTCCGTAAAGCGGGGGACAGAACAAGATAAGCGAGGCCCCAAACAGAGCCGGAAGCCGCGGCCGAACGTCACGCTGTGATCGTATTCTATTGCCCTTCATATCTTTACCGTTCGATCTCGGTCCCTCGACGCGTCTACCGAGATGTATTCTCAATCGGCAGATCGTACGAATTGCCCGCATTGAAATCAAGGATTCACGTGGCACGCCGGGATGGCGGCCGGTCTTCCGCAGCAGCATCTCGCCGGAGAACTTGGGCCTGCGAAGGTGTAGCCTCGCCCTGGCGGGCGGCGCAAGTGCTTGCTACGCGTCCAGCAGCTTCTCCACATGGAGTGCGACACAGTCGGCGAGCGCGTCCAGGTGGTACCCGCCCTCGAGCACGCTGACGAGTCTTCCGCCGCAATGGCGCTTGGCCACGCCGAGGAGTTCGTCGGACATCCATCCGAAGAACTCCGTCTCCAGCTCCAGCGGCGCGAGAGGGTCGAGTCGATGGGCATCGAACCCGGCGGAGATGAGAACGAACTGCGGAACGAACCTCTCAATCGCCGGCAAGATCGGATCGTCGAACGCCCGCCGCCACACATCATCGCGGCCCGGCGGGAGGATTGGGATGTTGATCGTGAAGCCCTCCCCCGCTCCCCTCCCCCGCTCGTGGGCGTAACCTGTCCCCGGATAGACAATCCCCGGATGCCCGTGCAGGCTGATGTACAGCACCCGCGGGTCCTCCTCGAAGATGTGCTGCGTGCCGTTGCCGTGGTGAACGTCCCAGTCCAGAATCAAGACCCGTGATAGCCCGTGCGCACCCAACAAGTGCCGAGCGGCGATCGCAACATTGTTCAAAAGGCAGAACCCCATCGACAAATGATGCTCCGCATGGTGACCCGGAGGGCGAACGGCGCAGAAGGCGTTGTTGACTCGCCCGGCTATCACGTCGTCGACTGCGTTCACGACGGCGCCGGCTGCGAGCATGGCGATCTCGAAACTCTCCCGGGAAATCGCGCTGTCCGGCACGTCGATGTAGGGCAGCCCATCCTCGCACGCCTGACGCAGCCGCTGCAAATAGGCATCGGCATGGACGGCTCGCACGAGCGTCATGGCGATTGGCGTGGCAGCAATGGACCTGCAGGCCTCGGTGAGGTTCCGCTCAGCCAATACCTGTTCGATCCGCGCGAGCCGCTGCGGACGCTCCGGATGACCCGGACCGGTCAAATGTCGTTGGAACCGCTCGTCTTGCACCAATCCCGTGATCGCCATCGGGGACGAATTGTCGATTCCTTCGAGGCTCAGGACAAGTGTCGATTGTCGATTGCTGAAAAGGTGAAGCGGGTTCGTTCCTTCAATCGGCAATCGACAATTGGCAATTGGCAATCTACCTTACGCTCTCTCGTGGAGGCTCCGCGTGAGTTCGGTCCAGGACGTTCTTCGGCGCACCAAAACGATCACCTTCGACTGCTACGGCACGTTGATCGACTGGAGCGCGGGCCTATGCCGCTCCTTCAGCGAAATCTTCGGTCCCGCGGTGGCTGGGCATGAGCGAGAATGGTTCGAGGCCTATGTGCGGATCGAGGCCGAGGTCGAGTCCGGCCCGTACCGCTCCTATCGCGAGGTGCTGGCCGCCGTCAGTGAACGGCTGGCTCGCCGCTTCCATCTCTCGCTTCCGCCGGGTCGCGAGCAACAACTCGCCAAGATGCTTCCCCATTGGGTGCCGTTTCCCGACACCAACGAAGCCCTCCTACGTCTCCAGCGGAAATTCCGTTTGGGAGTCCTGTCGAACATCGACAGGGACCTTTTCGCCGGAACGGCCCGGCAGTTCGGGATCGCCTTTGATTTCGTCGTGACCGCGGAGGACGTCGGTTCGTACAAGCCCGCCCGCGCTCATTTCCAACACCTCATCGACGCCCACGGCGGCGCGGAGACGGCCCTTCACGTCGCCCAGAGCCTTTATCACGACGGCGTTCCCGCGAACGATCTGGGCCTTGCGTTCGTGTGGATCAACCGCTACAAGGAGGAAAACCACACGACGGTGCGTCCGCTGGCCGAATTCCCTGACCTGGGTTCATTCGCGGATGCGGCGTGCGGCCATTAAATGGAGTGAAGAGGGCCCACGACCCTTGCCCAGTGGAGACGGTTTTCTGGAACTGCATTGCCCATCCACCATGCGCGCCCAACCCTCCTTCAATTGCGAGACGACCTTCGCCCCTGGAACCGCGGTGTGCGTGACCGAGACGACTTTCCGCCGCGAACAATCCATCCAGACGCAGGTCGTCGGGGTGGTTGACCCGTGGGAGAACCTGCCCACGGGCAGTTGGTTCGCCCACGGAAAAAAGGACAAACTCTGGCTCAAGCGCCTGCGCTTGCGAAAGGCTGACGGCGAAATCACGCTCCTGGTCATGGACGACGGAGCGGCGATTGCGAAGCTGGAGGTAGTGGCGAAGTGAGGAATTACAAATCACGAATTACAAATTACGAATTACCAATGATCTACGCCGCTGCCCGTACCGCATTGCCGTGGGATTTCGGGACCTGTTTTTCGTAATTCGTAATTCGTAATTCGTAATTCGTAATTCGTAATTCGTAATTCGTAATTCGTAATTCGTAATTCGTAATTCGTAATTCGTAATTCGTAAGGTCAGGTGTTTCGAGCGGTGCCGTTCCTCATGTTCGTACGGCAAGGAATTCGTTTCATCATTGCGGCCGGCGTCGGCTGGTGGCTCTTCGCGGACACGGTCGCGCACTACCGTAACGCGGCCCCGCCCACGGAGGTCATTCGCTTCGCCCATTTCGGCTCCTACGAAGATTACGAGCTATGGCGAGACGTCATTGCTGACTTCGAGCGAGAGCACCCCGGCCGCCATGTCCGACAGGAGTACATTCCGGGTGTGGCCGGGCAGTACACGACGAAAATGCGTCAACAGATCCTCAGCGGTACTCTACCCGATGTCGCTCTCATCCAACTGGCGCCCTTCCACGAACTCGCCGAGCATTTCGCCGACCTGTCTGATCTATTGCAGGCTTCCTCCGGATCGGCCCTCGCCACGGAACCGTTTGATACAACTGCACTTGCGGCCTTTCGATTCCACGGCGCACAACGAGGCCTTCCCGTGTCCGGCGGCCCCTTGCTCATTTACCTCAACACCCAATGCTTTGAACGCGCCGCGCTGCGCCGCGGACAGCCTATTCCCTTGCCGGGCGACGACTGGACCCTCGAAGACTTTCGGCGGACCGCGAAGCTGCTGACCTGCGACTTCGACGATGACGGGCGGATCGACGAGTTCGGTTTTTGGCTGCCGCAATGGGTTTATTACCTCCCATTTGTTTGGTCCTTCGGGGCGGAACTCACCGACGAGACCATGAGCCGATGGACGCTGTATGGACCCGAGGCCGAGGAAGCGCTGACGTTCTAACGCGGTCTCGCGATCGGCGACCGTGTCTGCCCGCGCGATGACGAAGTCCCACAGCTCTTTCAGGACGTCGGGTTCCTGACCGGCCGCGTGGCGATGTGTGTGAATGGTCCCTGGTTCCAGCCCTTCCTGGCCAAGACCGGACTTGCAACGTCCTACATGATTGCCCCAATCCCCCTGGGCCCCGCAGGGAGGGTGACACGAAGTACATGGGACGGGGTTGTCATTCCTGACCGTGTTCCACCGGATAGATACCTTCTCGCAAAGCAGTTCGTCGAGCATTTGACGTCCGCCCACGCTCAGGACCGCATTGCCCGCACCGGACGGGCAATGCCGGCGCGGATCCAATCCCTGACGTCCTTTGCTGCTCCTCCCGACGAAAAGCGCCGCCGCCGGTTTATCGATGCCCTAACCTATTCCCGCGTTCAACCCGTCTTTCCCCATTTTCCCGACGTTGATCGCGCCATCAACAGGACGCTGGGACACCTCTCGGACCCCGCGCGAAACTCGAGCGTAACGGGTCTTCTCGACCAACTTACTCGCGACCCCGCGATCGTCGGCGCATTTCCACAACCAGGAATGATTCAACCTTGATCGCCCGACCCAGACAGTTCGTTCGCTTCCTACTCCCCTGGGCGGTCGGCCTCACTGCCCTGGCTCTTCTGCCAATGATGGCATCCCTGGCCCTCTCCCTGTCGCGGAATGGCGGACGCCTCTCTGCGACGGACTTCACCTGGGCCGGCACGCAACACTATCGCGAGGCTCTGTCGATCGACACCTCACACACACTTCACCCCGATGATCCCTGGTATTGGAGAGTGCTCGGAGGAAAGCCCAACGACCCGCGGCTCTACACATCCCTCTACAACAGCCTGTTCTACAGCTTGATCGCCGTTCCCCTCGGTCTGGCCGCGTCGCTGGCGGCGGCGCTCCTCATCCACCGGCCGATTCCGGGGATGGGGCTCGCCCGGGCATTGCTCTACCTGCCCACCGTCCTCGGCGGCGTCGCCACCCTCGCCATCTGGAGTTGGCTTCTGAATCCGCAGTTCGGATGGATTAACCGCGCCATTCGCCTCACGTTTGACCTTCTTGACGGGATCGTTCGACCTCTCACGGGCCGAGGCACGGCCGCCTGGCCCACCCCGGACTGGCTCTACTCTCCAATCTCCTGCAAGCCGGCCCTTATTCTAATGCACCTCTGGACCACCGGAGGCGCGATGCTGATTTTCATCGCTGCTCGCCGCCGCGTGCCGCCGGAGCTTTATCACGCCGCACAACTGGACGGCGCGGGTGCGTTCCCCCAGTTCCGCTGCATCACTTGGCCCCAAATAACACCCGCCGTTTTCTTCAATCTTCTCGTTTCTTTCATTTTCTCCATGCAATCTTTCAATGAATCCTACCTTCTTCAGAACCGTCGCCAGAACGACGGCATCGTATTCTTGGCCCTGTACGTCTACCAGACTGCCTTCGAGCCGCCCTACAGTCTCGGATATGCCTGCGCCTTGGCCTGGATTCTTTTCGCGGTCCTTCTCTTGTTCATTGTCCCAGTCACCTGGACCTCACGCCGATGGGTACACTACGTCGACGGCCGTTGAAATACTTCGGAGCGACGCCGCTCCCGGCGGCATGGTGGGAGTGTCAATGATGCGACGCAATTTCGCGCGGGACGTTTTCATCTACGGTGCGATTGTGCCCCTCTGCGCCTTCGCGATGTTGCCGCTCATTTGGGCCGGGATATCGGCCCTCAAGCCGCTGGAGGATGTCTATGTGTTTCCGCCCTCCTTTTCCGTAAGCGATCCTCAGTGGTCCAACTTCTACGAGGCTGTCACCCGCCTTCCCATTTGCCGATTCCTCCTCAATTCGACGCTGATCACTCTTACGTCGGCAATGGGCGCCGTGTTGACGTCGTCCATGGCCGGCTTTGCCCTGGCGCGACTCGCGTTTCGCGGACGCAAGCTCTGCTTCGCCGTCGTTTTGGTCTCGATGCTGATCCCCACGCAGGTCCTCCTCATTCCGCGTTTCCTCCTCAATGACGTTCTGGGTTGGATCGACACCTACAAGCCGCTGATCGTGCCCGCATGGCTGGGCGGCGGCGCCTTCAACGTCTTCCTATTCCGGCAGTTCTTTCGCACGATTCCCCTCGCCATGGATGAAGCCGCTTGCCTCGACGGAGCCACACCCTGGCAGACCTACTGGCACGTCCTCCTCCCGATCGCCCGGCCGGCGACAGTCACCGCCTTCTTGCTAAGTTTCGTGTTTCACTGGCAGGACTTTCTGGATCCCCTCATCTACCTGTCCGACTTTACGACGTACCCGATCTCCGTCGGCCTGCGCATGTACCAGTCCCTGGCAGGAACTTGGGCGAATCTGCTGATGGCCGCAAGTTTGATCGCACTCGTCCGCGTCGCAGTCGTTTTCCTTCTCTGCGAACGCCACATCATGCAAGGATTGGGCGTCATCCGCGCGGACGGTCGGCGTGAGGTGCAACAGCCGTGACGAGGAGAAAGGGGAAAGGGAAAATCGCTATGGCTTCTACGGGCAGCCCCGGTTGCTGTGGGAAGCGGCGTGCCGTTCCAGGCGGCGTAGGTGCCGGGCCCGTTTGAGCAGGTCGATTTCCTCCAAAATGTCGGCAGGCGTAAAGAGTGTGCTCGGGTCCACGTCCTCGGCAAAAAGACCCCGGGGGAGCAAGGTCGTCCCCGTGGGACGGTCCTACCTCCTCATCGGAATATATCCCGGTGGAAGCTGCGTATTCAACGTAACAGTGGGTCGAGGACCTCGGCGGGCTGTGCACGCACGGATCGAGAGCCGCAGTCATCGCGGCAAATCACGCCGGTGTACGAAAGTGAAACAAGACTCGACACCGTTCACGAGGCGTGAACCAAACCCGCGTAGGAGTGTGTGGAAGGCAACGAGGACCGCGTCCCTCAAAAAGGGGCGCAGAGAGCACTTGCTCACCACTCGTCGATGGACTGACCGGCGGTCGACCGACTACGCGCGGCGACGACGAAGGAACACGAGGGCGCCAAGAGCGAGGAGCGACAGCGTTACCGGCTCCGGCACGACCGTACCGCGGAGCGTGAACGACGCGAGCCCGCCCTGATCGCCCGCCGCGTCGTCAATCACCACCAGAATCCATGCGTCCGTTCCGCCCGAACCGCCAATGTACTTTGAGAACCCGGGCACGCCTTCCGGCAGATAACTACCGCTCACAATTTGCCCATTCTCAGGGGGTGGCCCTGCGGCGGTGTCGTTGAAGATCAGCGTGGCGTTGTTGATGCCGAAACCGTTGCCTCGATCGGTCATGATCTCGAGCGTCTTACCAAACGGATCGATCAGATAAATGTCCAGGTCGCCACCGCTTGTGTGCGCGAGTCCGGTGAGCTGGAGCTCGAGCGACGTAATCCCCGCCAGCATCGGATACGGTGGTGCAGGCAGAATATCGCTGTGCGCGGGATCCATCGTCAGCGCGAAGACGGAGATGCCCTCGGTCTGTCCGCCGATGTTCGGAATCGCTCCGCCACCCGCGGTGAAGCTGAAGGGGATATCCACCGCTCGTGCCGACGCGGCCTGCACCGCGACTACCCCGAGACACAAGGCCAAAATACTGAGTCGTTTCATCCTTCCAACCTCCTCAATTCGCGGTGTGGCCTGAGCGAGCAGGCGACACCCCTAGCTTCACGAGCAGCAACTCCCGCACCAACTGCCGAAGACGCGGCGCTCACCTCGCCATCCGCCAAGCCCCGCACTCAGAGCAGTATAGGCAAGGCGTAAAGAACATTCAATCCCCCTGGGAGCAAAAAATCTGTCCGCGTGGTTCCGGGGTCATCCGCGCTGCCGTGTCCCATCCGCGACGGCTGCATGTTCCGATAAATCAAAACCGAAGTCGATCGCCGAAATCGACATCCCCACGCGGTTTAGCGCTTGACGCCCGCCAAAACGAGAGATGGGCGTCTACTAAAGTATATCTTTGCACCTGTCAGTAACAGTAACGTCAAGATAACCAGCCCCCATTCAGACACCGTGGGGATGGTCCCGCCAGTGTCGCAAAGATCATCAAGCCCATTGCCGTCGGCATCGCCCAGGCACACCGAGCCGACACCCTGGAACACCCCGCCGCCCGGCACGATGTCCGCACAGCCTTCCGCGGTGACATGGTCGGCGCAAGGCCCGGCGGGCAGGCAGCAAGCGCCGCACGCGGTGTTCTCATGGTTGCACCCGCCGGCCGTGCAGGCGTCTTCCGTGCACGGGTCATCATCGTCGCAGTTCAGCGGCGGACCGCCGACGCAATGCCCGCCGGAGCAGGCATCGCCGGCCGTGCACGCGTCGCCGTCGCTGCACGGGTCGCTGTTGTTCGCAAACACACAACCTGTACCCGCATCGCAGGAATCATCCGTGCAGATGTTGCCGTCGTCGCACAAACACGCCGGGCCGCCGGCGCACACGCCCGCCGAACAGACGTCGCCCGTCGTACAGGCGTTTCCGTCATTGCACGGGTTGGTGTTGTCGGCGTGCGTACAGCCCGTGGGGGGGTTGCACGCGTCCGTCGTGCACACGTCGCCGTCCTCACAACTGAGCGGCGGACCGCCGACGCATGCTCCGCCGGAGCAAGCATCGCCGTTCGTACAGGCGTTGCCGTCACTGCACGGGTCGTTGTTGTTCGTATGCACACACCCCGTGCTCGGGTTGCAGGTGTCCGTCGTGCAGACGTTGGCGTCGTCGCACGTGAGCGGCGGACCGCCGACGCACGTCCCGCCGGAGCAGACGTCCCCGGTTGTACAGGCGTTGCCGTCGCTGCACGGATTGGTGTTGTTCACGTACTGACAGCCAAGGAGCGGATCGCAACTGTCGCTCGTGCAGGTATCCCCGTCCTCACAGTTGAGCGGCGGCCCACCCACGCATACCGCGCCCGAGCAGGCGTCGCCGGTCGTACAGGCGTTGCCGTCGCTGCAGGAGTTGTTGTTGTTCGTGAAGACGCAGCCCGTGGCCGGGTTACACGTGTCCGTCGTGCAGCCATTGCCGTCGTCGCAGACCGGCGGAGGTCCGCCCATGCAGGACCCGCCCGCACACGTGTCCCCCGTGGTACACGCGTTCCCGTCGTTGCACGGGTCGGTGTTGTTCACGTGCACGCAACCACCGGTGGGATTGCAGGAGTCATCCGTGCAACCGTTGCCGTCGTTGCAGTCGAGCGGCGGCCCGCCCACGCACATCCCGCCGGAGCAGGCGTCGCCCGCGGTGCACGCGTTCCCGTCGTCGCACGGCGAGGTGTTGTTGGTGTGCACGCACACTCCGCCTTGGCACGAATCCTCCGTGCAACCGTTGCCGTCATCGCACTGGCTGCTCTGGCTGCATTCGACGCAGTTGGGTATCGGCGTGCCGCCGCACACGCCGCCCACGCACGTGTCGGCCTGGGTGCAGGGGTGGCCGTCATCGCAGGAGTTAGAATTGTTGACGTACTGACAGCCGGTCGCCTGGTTGCAGGAATCGGTCGTGCATACGTTCCCGTCGTCACAACTGACCGCGGTGCCGCTGCACACGCCGCCCGAGCACACGTCGCCCGCGGTGCAGGCGTTCCCGTCGCTGCAGAAAGCCGAGTTGTCGGCGTACACGCATCCCAAAGCGGAGTCGCAAAGATCATCCGTACAAGGGTTCTGGTCGTCGCAATCCGGCGGCGGGCCGCCCAGACACGTCCCGCCTGAACAAGCGTCGCCCGTCGTGCAGGCGTTCCCATCGCTGCACGGGCTTGCGTTGGGGATGTGCGTACACCCGAGGAGCGAATCACAAACGTCGTCCGTGCAGACGTTCGCGTCGTCGCAGTCGGGAGGCGGACCGCCCACGCACGCTCCGCCGGAACAGGCGTCGTTCGTCGTGCAGGCGTTGCCGTCGGTGCAGGCGCTGGTGTTGTCGACGTGCGTGCAGCCGAGGAGGGTATCGCACCCGTCGTCCGTGCAGCCGTTCCCGTCATCGCAGTCCGGCGGCGGGCCCGGTACGCAGGATCCGCCCGAACAGGTGTCGTTGGTCGTGCACGCGTTCCCGTCGTTGCACGGATTGGTGTTGTTCACGTTCTCGCAGCCGGTCGCGGGGTTGCAAGAGTCATCGGTGCAGCCGTTGCCGTCATTGCAGTTCGGCGGCGGACCGCCGACGCACATCCCGCCGGAGCATACGTCGCTTGTCGTGCAAGCATTGCCGTCGTTGCACGGCGCCGTGTTGTCGGTGAATACGCAGACTCCGCTCGGGCAGGAATCGTCCGTACACGGGTTGAAGTCGTCGCACTGGCTGCTCTCGCTGCACTCGATGCAGCCGGGGATGGGCGTCCCCACGCACGTTCCGCCCGAACACACGTCGCCATTGGTGCAAGCGTGGCCGTCATTACAGGGATTGGAATTGTTGTCGTGTTGACAACCGCTGTCCGGATCGCAGGAGTCGGTCGTGCACACGTTCATGTCGTCGCAACTGACCGGCGTGCCCCCGCACACGCCGCCTGAGCATACGTCGCTCGCCGTGCAGGCGTTCCCGTCGTTGCACATCACGCTGTTGCTCGTGTGTGTGCACCCCTGAACGGAATCGCAGGCATCCGTGGTGCAGACGTTGCCGTCGTCGCAATTGGGCGCGGGACCGCCCACACAGGCGCCTCCCGAGCAGACATCACCGGTCGTGCAGGCGTCCCCATCGCTGCACGGGCTGTTGTTGTCTAAGTGCCGGCAGCCAAGCGAAACATCACAAGTGTCATCGGTACAACCGTTGTTGTCGTCACAATTCGGCGCCGGACCGCCGACGCATGTTCCGCCGGAGCAGGTGTCGTTGGTCGTACAGGCGTTGCCGTCGCTGCACGGATTGGTGTTGTTCACGTTCTGACAGCCGGTCGCGGGAATGCAAGAGTCGTCCGTGCAACCGTTGCCGTCGTTGCAGTCCGGCGGGGGTCCGCCCACGCAGGACCCACCCGAACACGTGTCGTTGGTCGTGCAGGCGTTCCCGTCGTTGCACGAATTGGTGTTGTTCACGTTCTGACAGCCGGTCGCGGGAATGCAAGAGTCATCCGTGCAACCGTTGTCGTCATTGCAGTTCGGCGGCGGACCGCCTACGCACATTCCGCCCGAGCAAACGTCGCCCGTCGTGCAAGCATTGCCGTCGTTGCACGGCACGGCGTTGTTCGTGAACACGCAGACTCCGCTGGGGCAGGAATCGTCCGTGCACCCGTTGTTGTCGTTGCACTGGCTGCTCTCGCTGCACTCGACGCAGCCGGGGATGGGCGTGCCGACGCACGTTCCGCCTGAGCAAACGTCGCCATTGGTGCAAGCGTGGCCGTCACTGCATAAGTTGGTGTTGTTATCGTTGTCACAGCCGCTGGCCGGGTCGCAGGAGTCGGTCGTGCACACGTTGCCGTCGTCGCAACTGACCGGCGTGCCGCCGCAGACGCCGCCCGAGCATACGTCACTCGAGGTGCAGGCGTTCCCGTCGTTGCACATCACGCTGTTGTCGATGTGCGTGCAGCCCTGGGTGGGGTCGCAGGCATCCGTGGTGCAGACATTGCCGTCGTTGCAGTTGAGCGGCGGGCCGCCCACGCAGACCCCGCCTGAACACGTGTCAGGCGTCGTGCAGGCGTTCCCATCGTCGCAGGGGCTGCTGTTGTTTATGTTGCGGCAGCCGAGCGACACATCACAAGTGTCATCGGTACAACCGTTGTTGTCGTCACAATTCGGCGCCGGACCGCCCACGCACATCCCGCCGGAGCAGGCGTCGTTGGTCGTACAGGCGTTGCCGTCATTGCAGGAATTGGTGTTGTTGGTAAACACGCAGACCCCGCCCTGGCAGGAATCGGTCGTGCATCCGTTGTTGTCGTTGCACTGACTGCTCTGGCTGCACTCGATGCAGCCGGGGATGGGCGTCCCCACGCAGGTCCCGCCCGAGCAAACGTCGCCATTGGTGCAAGCGTGGCCGTCATTGCAGGAATTGGAATTGTCGGCGTGCTGACAGCCGCTGGTCGGGTCGCAGGAATCGGTCGTGCACACGTTTCCATCGTCGCACATCGGCGGAGGCCCGCCGACGCACGCTCCCGCGGAGCAGGTGTCGTCGGTCGTGCAGGCGTTCCCATCGTCGCAGGCGTTGGCGTTGTTCACGTTCTTGCAGCCGGTCGCGGGAATGCAAGAGTCATCCGTGCAACCGTTGTCGTCGTCGCAGTTCGGCGGAACTCCGCCTACGCAGGACCCACCCGAACACGCGTCGTTGGTCGTGCACGCGTTGCCGTCAGTGCAAGGATCGGTGTTGTTGGTAAACACGCAGACCCCGCCCTGGCAGGAATCGGTCGTACACCCGTTGTTGTCGTTGCACTGGCTGCTCTCGCTGCACTCGATGCAGCCGGGGATGGGCGTGCCCACGCACGTCCCGCTCGAACACACGTCGCCATTGGTGCAAGCGTGGCCGTCATTGCACAAGTTGGTGTTGTTATCGTTGTGACAGCCGTTGCCCGGGTCGCAGGAGTCGGTCGTGCACACGTTCTCGTCGTCGCAACTGATCGGCGTGCCGCCGCAGACGCCGCCCGAGCATACGTCGTTCGACGTGCAGGCGTTCCCGTCGTTGCACATCACGCTGTTGGCGGTGTGGGTGCAACCGTAGGAGGGATCGCAGGCATCCGTGGTGCAGACGTTGCCGTCGTCGCACGCCGGCGGAGGTCCGCCGAGGCACGCTCCCGCAGTGCAGGTGTCGTTGGTGGTACACGTGTTTCCGTCGTTGCAGGCGGCCGTGTTGTTCATGTTCACACAGCCCGTCGCGGGGTTGCAGGAGTCATCGGTGCAGCCGTTGCCATCGTTGCAGTTCGGCGGCGGACCGCCCACGCACATCCCGCCCGAGCACACGTCGGGCGTCGTGCAAGCGTTGCCGTCGTTGCACGGCGCGGTGTTGTTGGCGAACACGCACACTCCGCCCTGGCATGAGTCCGTCGTACAGACGTTTCCGTCGTCGCACTGGCTGCTCTGGCTGCACTCGATGCAGCCGGGGATGGGCGTGCCCACGCACGTTCCGCTCGAGCAGACGTCGCCGCTGGTGCACGGGTGCCCGTCATTGCAGGAGTTGGTGTTGTTGGCGTTGTGACAGCCGCTGGAGGGGTCGCACGAGTCATTGGTGCACACGTTATTGTCGTCGCAACTGATCGGCGTGCCGCCGCAGGCCCCGCCCGAGCATACGTCGTTCGACGTACAGGCGCTCCCGTCGTTGCACATCACGCTGTTGTCGGTGTGCGTGCAGCCCGTCGCGGGATCGCAGGCGTCCGTGGTGCAGACGTTGCCGTCGTCGCAGTTCGGCGGAGCTCCGCCCAGGCAGAAGCCGCCCGAACACGTGTCGGCCGTCGTGCAGGCGTTCCCGTCGTCGCAGGCGTTGGTGTTGTCCACGTTCTTGCAGCCGGTCGCGGGGTTGCAGGAGTCATCCGTGCAGCCGTTGCCGTCGTTGCAGTTGGGCGCCGGCCCGCCCACGCACACCCCGCCCGAGCAGACGTCGCCCGTCGTGCACGCGTTCCCGTCGCTGCAGGAACTGGTGTTGTTGGTAAACACGCAGACTCCGCCCTGGCACGAGTCCGTCGTACAGGCGTTTCCGTCATTGCACTGGCTGCTCTGGCTGCACTCGATGCAGCCGGGGATGGGCGTGCCCACGCACGTTCCGCCCGAGCACACGTCGCCGCTGGTGCAAGGGTGGCCGTCGTTGCACGAGTTGGTGTTGTTCGCGTGCTGACAGCCGCCGGCCGGGTTGCACGAATCGGTCGTACACACGTTCTCGTCGTCGCAACTGATCGGCGTTCCGCTGCAAACGCCGTCCGAGCATACGTCGTTCGCCGTGCAGGCGTTCCCGTCGGTGCAGGTGACGCTGTTGTTGGTGTGCGTGCAGCCGATCGCGGGATTGCAGGCGTCCGTCGTGCAGACATTCCCGTCATCGCAATTCGGCGGCGGACCTCCGGTGCAAGTCCCGCCCACGCACGTGTCGCCGGTGGTACAGAGGTTCCCGTCGCTGCACGAATTGCTGTTGTTGGCGAAGACGCAACCCGTGGCCGGGTTGCACGTGTCCGTCGTGCAGCCGTTCCCGTCATCGCAATTCGGCGGCGGACCTCCGGTGCAGGTCCCGCCCACACACGTGTCGCCGGTGGTACAGGCGTCGCCGTCGTTGCAGGCGTTCGTGTTGTTGACGTGCTCGCAGCCGACCGCCGTATCGCATGAATCGGTCGTGCATGGGTTTCCGTCGTCGCAATTGAGCGTCGGGCCCCCCACGCATGTCCCGCCCGAACACGCGTCCCCCGCCGTGCAGGCGTTTCCGTCGCTGCAGGAGTTGTTGTTGTTCACGTGCTTGCAGCCGACCGCCGGATCGCATGAATCCGTGGTGCAGACGTTGCCGTCGTTGCACGAGGCGCTGTTGTCGGTATGCGTGCAACCGGCCTGGGTGCAGGCATCGGTCGTACAGGCGTTCCCGTCGCTGCAATTGGGCGGCGTGCCCGGCTGGCAGCCCAACGTGGGGTGACACGTCTCCGTGCCGTTGCAAAACACGCCGTCGCTGCAAGCGGCGTTGTTTGCGGTGTGCTTGCAGGTGTTCTTGTCCTCATCGCAGGTGTCGACCGTGCAAGCGATTTCGTCAGCACAGTCAGGCGGGGTGCCGGGCTGGCATCCGCCGCTCGCGTCGCACGTCTCCAGGCCGTTGCAGAACAGGGCGTCGCTACAGTTGTCGGTGACGGTGATGAGCTTCGTCGTGCAGGCGGTGCAGGGAACGTTCGTGCCCTTGTCGCGTACCTTGACGCCGACCGTATGCGTTGAGCCAAGCTCGACCGTGATGCAGCAGGGCTGGTCCGGCAGGCATCCGGGATCGCCGGTATTGGTGGTGAGGTCGTTGAATCCGCCGCCGCCGAAGCAGATGCCCCCGGGGCAGTCCGTCGCCTCCCCGCACTTCTTTCCGTTGTTCGTGCCCCCCGAACAGACGCCGCAGATGCCATCGCCGCTCAGGTCCCAATCGTATTCCAGGTTCCCGCTGCCCAACGTCCCGCCGGCGCCGTTTTGGGCACAAATCGTAACGTTGTCATCACAGTCGGCGGGGTTGGGCTTGGCCGTCAGCATCAACCCGCTGAGTAAACACGCGTCGTTGCACCCGCGGATCTTCAGGTACGGCTGACCGGGTTGGAAAGGGAACGTCAGGTCCGTCGAACCGCCGGAACAGCCCCCTGCCCGCTCATTAATCTCGATCCGCCAGTTGTTGGCGGCCTTGAAGTCCGCGTTCTGCTGAATCGGCGAGATGTTTGCGAACAAGTGATCCGCAAAGACATCCACCGTGTCCGTACCGCTGGAGTTGGCCGATCCGCAGGGGCCGCCGCCCTCATGCTTGATGGTGACCTGGTAACACCTGCTTGTGTTGAACGAGCCGTAGATCGTCAGTTGGAAGTTATTGAACAACGGCGACGCGACCTCGTGCGGGTCGCCCAACGTCGCATGTGCGGGATCGACCGCGAAGTCGGTCACGGTATACGCGAGGACCGGGCCGCTTCCGGCGAGTACGATCGCACCGCTGATGAACAGCGTGAGTGCGGAGAAACGTTCACAACGAATTCGCGATGGCCTAAGCACAAATGCCCTCCTGGAGTCGTCTGGACGTTGACGCACCGCATACCCTCCCCGCATCGGCGATCATCGTCTTGCGACTCGATCGCCGCCACACTTTCGACCACGCCGCCGCGTTCTCGACCAACGCCGCGCGCTCCGGCTGCGCGACGCCCTCGCCCGCTAAGCGGTGGGGTCGGCTCATCATACCCAGGTTGTCCATCGGATCGGCGAAAGAGCGAACGGACTCAGCCCGGGCGCCGACGGCGTCCAAGGCCATGACATGGTTAGCTCACTTTGCCGCCTCCGCGTACAACCCGATAAAACAGATAGGCTACCCGTTCTACCCCGTACCTGTCAAGGGAAAATCTGTGAATGTGGGAGCTTCTGATACCCCCGGCCGGCGAGAACAGGTTCCCGCCGGATTCAGCAGGAACGTCAGGACACCTCGAAGCCCCGATAACCACGCGCAGGGTGCCCCACGGCTTGCGGTGGGGGACTGATGTTTAGCTCTGTAATCGTCCCATGAGTGCGGGAAGTCCCGGCGCGCCGGGATACTCTGCCGGGTCGGCCCCCAGCCCAAGGGCTGGGGCACCCAAGCGGAGCGGCAGAAGGAACACGGCGCACAAGGCCCGTTGGCGGACGGCGACGAGCCTAACTGCTTACCGGACTGTCAGTTGTGCACGGCGGGCGGGACCGAAACCATGGCCCTTCCGGTTCGGCGTCGGCTGAGGAGTCCTTCTTCGGAAAGAGCTGTTTTCCGTTTCGACACTCTCTTGCTCCGGTAACACTTGACTTACCGAGACTAATCCGCGTCGAGGTGACCTCCGTGAGTTGAAGGCAATGCCGCAACGCGCTACAGTGATGCGAGGAAAGATGCACCACGGGGGGTTTCGACGATCCCAGGAGGGCTGGAAACAAGCAGCCACGTGCATGCCACGGCGTAAAGGGGGATGGTTTTGCCCCTGGGGCGGTGTCCCTAGGTAGCGCGCCGTCGGCCTTGCAGAGCTCATACCATCCGGCTCGGAGATCAATACAGCGATGGTGCGCCTACGGCGAGTGGAAACGGCCAGCGTAGTCGGTCCCCTTGTTTCCCGCGCCTTGGGCGCGGGCTCGGAGATCGCCCCTTCCGCGGAATGCCCGCTGCGGTTCGATTTCGACGGCGATGGGGACGTAGACCTTTCAGGACCTAGAAGCGTTTTTGGCGGCGTACGCAGGTCCTTGAGAAACGTAGAACGTTCATGAGTTGGAAAAGAAGTAAACTCGGCAGGAATCACCCGGCGGCGCTGGGGGTGTTGGTCGCACTGTTCGGGTATACGGCGACGAAGGGCATCGAGCCGCTTCCGTTGGTTCAGCCGCCTCAGCCCGTCACGTCGACGCCGGTCGATCGTCTTACGGCGGAAGCCATCCAACGCGCGGCGGCGGCCACCGCGGCGTGCACCTTCTCCACGGAATGCAACGATGGGCACCCGTGCACCTCCGACGTGTGCTCGAACGGTGTGTGCTCCAACGTTCCGATCGCCCATTGCGTACCGTGCAGTCCAAGCTTGCTTTGCCTGCCGATGGACGTCGTCTTCGTCATGGATACGTCGGGGTCGATGCGGGACGAGGCGGCGGCGCTATGCGCCGGAATCGGCGAGGTGATCGCCGATCTGAACGCTCAGGGGGCCGGCGCGCGGGCCACGGTCTTGGGAATCACCCAAACGCCGGGCGGGAGCTTCGCCTGCCTCACCGATAACGTCGTCCATCTTCTCGGCGGTGCCGTGCCCGGCAACGCCGGCAGTTGCCCGTTCCCCGACGGAACGTCGCCGTATGAGTCGTGGGGTCCGGCGATGGCGATCGTGGCCGCACGGTTCCCCTGGACGCCGGGGGCCCTGCGGATCGTTGTGCCCATCAGCGACGAAGGCCCCTGCGACGGCAGCCGCCCGGAGGGCTGCAACGACCCCGGCAACGACCGCGACTCGATCGACAACGCGATCGCAGTTGCCCTCGCCAACAACGTCGTCGTTTCGCCGATCACGGGAACGGGATCGGATGGGTGCGTCATCAACCTGGCGGAGGACGCGGCGTTCGGAACGGGTGGACTGCCCTTGCAGACCAAGGACCCTAACTTGGACCTCAAGGACGCCATTCGGCTCATCGTCGTCGATCACTGCGGAATCGACTACCGTTGCGACGATCACCAGGCGTGCACCCAAGGCGACACCTGTAGCGATGGCGTCTGTGTGGGAACGCCGATTCCGGGCTGCGGATCCTGTACGGCGGACACGGAGTGCGACGACCAGAACCCCTGCACGCTGGACTCGTGCGTGGCCGGGGCGTGCTCCTCGACGCCGAACTACGATGTCGCCACGAAATGCTGCAACCCGTTGAGCGGCGCGGTGGTTACTGTAGACGACGGAAACCCCTGCACCTTCGACCAATGTGACCGGGCTACGGGCGAAGTGACCCATCCGCCTTCACCCCAGGGTACAATCTGCGACGATCAACAGCCTTGCACGGCCATGGACAAGTGCGACGGCGCCGGGCGATGCCAAGGAACGGACCTTGGGGCCGTCCCCTGCACCTCGAATGCCGATTGTTTCGGGCTTACGTGCGATTTGACCACCGGTTTCTGCACTTGTGGAAACAACATCCCCGAGATTTGCGTCACCGCGGTCCCAGGGAGTTTGCCGGAACCGGGGTGCTTTTCGGTGGGTGAGGACCTGTTCGTGACCCTCGATCTGGGAAGCAGCAATCGAACCATCGTCGGCGGTCAGTTTCTGATCGGCTACGACCCGACCGTCCTGGATTTTATCGATATCGAGCCGGGTGCGTTCGTGGATCCTGAGTCGCCGTTTGGGCTCGAACTGCTTCGCATCGTGAACGAAGGGGAGGGCACGATCTTCTACGCGGTGAGCATATTCCTTGCCACGAACGGTACGCACGGCCCGGCCATGCTGGCAAGGATACGGTTCCGGCCGTTGCAGGCGTGCCGCTCGGCGGACGGATTATGCTTCCTGAGCAATAATCCGGCCGACACAATCCTCGTGAACGACCAAGGCCATCGAGTTCCGTTTACTACATGTTGTACTGGCGAGCTGGTAATCCATGACGGGGCGCCTGAAATGCAATGTCCCAATGACCAGGCAATCAATGCCGATGCAGGTGCTTTATCTGCTTTGGTCACGTGGCCGCGTCCGACGGCTCGCGGACAGTGTGACGGTGCCTTGAACGTCCAATGCCACGCTCTCAACGAGGCGGCGGTCCCGTTCGAATCTCTCATCCCGACCGGCGGACGGTTCCCCGTCGGCCACTTTGAGTTTGAATGCACCGCCACGGATTCCTGTGGAGCCTCCAGTTCGTGTCGGTGGAGCGCGGACGTCCGTAACTCGAACACGGTGGAAGTGAATGTACAATTGTCGGCCCTGATGACGCCGAACTTGCTACATCGCTGCATCGAGTTCGAATTCTATCAAAACTGCACCGACGAGCCCGTGGTGATCGAACAGACCCTGGACTTCGGAGGAATGTTCAACTTTCCAGGTTACGTCCATTCCGTGGTCTTGAAAGTTCCGCCGGGGCCGTATGGCTGTGTGACGGCACGCGATCCGAGACATACGTTGCGCTCCGCCGCCCATCCTGTAATCATTCATGGGAAATATGTCGTCGCCTTTAAGGGCGATCCGATGCTCGGCGGGAATTGGTTGCTCAACGGGAACCTGAACGGCGACCGGGTGATCGATCTGTTGGATCACGCGCTCCTGCTGGCGCAATACTCGGCCACCATGGACCCGAGCACGCCGTGCGACACCGGTTCGGCAATTCACGCCGACCTGAACGGCGACGGCTTCGTGGACACGAATGACCTGACCTTCATTCTGCGGAACTTCCTCGCCACGGACAAAGGGGCGTGTTGCGGCACCGCCTCGGGCGGGGCCGCGGCGTCGGAACCGAGCGTGATCTCCGTGGAGGATCTGGATGCGTTAGGGCTGTCGGACCTGCGCGACGCGGACGCCGACCACGACGGCTTTCTCAACGCGGAGGAGATCATGGCGTACCTGCAAGGCGAATGGTCTGCCGAGGATCCGCCGCCTGCCGCACCGGGCGATCAAGCACCTTAAAAACCTTGTCCTGGCGGGAAAGGCGACCCGGCACGCGCTTGTCCTGAGCCTCGAAGGATCGGCCTCGTCATCGGTCCTCGGATAGAGTACACTCAGTTACGCCTCGCTCGGCCCCCAGGTACACAGGCACAGGCGGGTGAGCGGGCGCGGTCGTGGAACACCTGGCGGTTGCCGTGAATCACGCGACGATGCTTCGTTCCCTGGTCCAAGACTTATCGGCGGAACGACTGCTCCAACCCGGCGACGACGCCGTGGTCGGCGTGTCGGGCGGGGCCGACTCCATGGCCCTGCTGCACCTGCTGGTCGGCTTGAACGAGGAGGCGGACTGGCGGTTGCGGCTGCATGTGGCCCATCTCAACCACCGACTCCGCGGTACGGACAGCGAGAAGGACGCCGCCTTCGTGCAGGCCGCCGCCGACAGCCTGTCGCTTCCCTGCACCATCGACAGCCGAGATGTGAAAGCGGCCGCCGAGCGGGAGTCGACCGGCGTGGAGGAAGTCGCCCGCCGCGAGCGCTACGCCTTCTTCGAGCGCGTGTGCCTACAGGTCGGTTCCAAGATCGTAGCGGTCGGGCACCATGCCGACGACAACGCGGAGACCATCCTGCACCGCATCCTCCGGGGGACGGGGCTGCGGGGGTTGGCGGGAATCCCCCGAAGCCGGAGTCTGAACCCCGACTCCGACATCCGGCTCATTCGACCGCTTCTGGGGGTCACCCGCGCCGCCTTGCGGGCCTACCTCGCCGATGCGGGGATCGCGTTCCGTGAGGACCGAACCAACGCCTCCAACGAATCCATGCGCAACCGCATTCGTAACACGCTGCTGCCGCGGATCGAGGCGGAGGTGAACCCGCAGGTGCGGGAAGCGCTCACGCGGCTGGGTGAACAGGCCCATTGGTTGGAGGAGTTCCTGAGGGAGACCGTCCAACGCACGTTCGAGACGCTCATCGTCTCTCAAACCGATCAGGTGTTGGTTCTCAACGCCGACGCGATGCTGAGGAAGAGTCGGATCGTGCAGACCGAGCTGATTCGCCAGGCCTACGCGTCGTTCGGGCTGGGCGAACAGGAATTGTCGTTCTCGCACGTCGTCGCGGTCCTCGATCTCATCGCCGACCCGGGGAGCGGCAGACAGTCGCAACTGCCCGGCGGGATGACGGTCGAAAAGCGATATCATCAGTTGATCTTCTCGCTTCCGAGTGAGGAGCCTCGCGAGGGCGTAGCGGCGGAGGTCGCGGTCCATCTTCCGGGTCGAACGCTCCTGCCGATGCGACGGCTGGAGATCGAGTGCAGCGAACAGGACGTGACGGCCGAGGACATTCCCCGGCTGCGGCGTGCGGCCAATCGCCTGGAGGAGTGCGTGGACCGGGAAGCGGTGCGGGCGCCGTTGGTCATCCGCGGGTGGCGAGCGGGCGAACGCTTCTGCCCCCTCGGATCGCCGGGATCGAAAAAACTGGCGGACTTTTTGGCGGACGTGAAGGTCGATCCGAAGGAACGTCAACGGGTTGCGGTGCTATGCGACCAACTCGGTCCCATTTGGGTGATCGGGTACCGGATTGACGATCGCGTGAAGCTGACGGCGCTGACCCGCCGCGTATTGCACCTTCGGGCGAGGCCTCTATAGCCGTGTCCATTCCTTCGAGGCTCAGCACAAGGTCATCGGGCCCGAAACGCGGCGGCTGGCGCGCTTACGCGACGATCTTTGTCGTCGCTTTGCTCGTGCGGGCCGCGTGGGGGGCGACGCAGTTCATTCGAGCCGACGATCCGACGATCTTGGAGTTCCCCGACGAGGAGCAGTATTGGATGATGGCCCGCTCGTTTTGGGAGGGCGAGGGGCTGAAGGACGAACTGGGCTTCCGCGCCACGCGGATGCCGCTCTACCCCGCAGTCCTCGCCCCGTTCACGGCGCTGCCAAGCGGCATTGCGGCCGCCAAGGCCCTCCATTGGATCGTGGGAGCGGCCGCGGCGGCGCTGACGGGTGCGGTCGCCGGAGCCTGGTTCGACCGCCGAACGGGGCTCCTTGCCGGCTTGCTGGTCGCGTTCGACCCGTTCCTGACGTTCTCCTCCTCTCTGCTATTGACGGAGACGCCGTTTGTGACGGCTTTGATCGCTCTGTGGTGGGTGTTGCGGCCCGAAGGGTGCCCCGCCTCATGGGGTGGGGGACGGCGGGACGCGGAACCTGTAGGTATGGTGCGATGGATCGGCGTCGGAATCCTCTCCGCGTTGTGCGTCTACCTACGCGAGTCGAGTCTCGGACTCATCGTCGTCGCGTTGGGATTCGTAATCGCGTGCCGACGGTTCGAGGGGAAGACCCTGTTGGGCGCAGCGATCGCGCTGGCGATCGTCGCCGCAGCCCTGGTGCCTTGGGCGGCGCGTAACCAGGCCGTCACGGGCGACTGGTGCTGGTTGACGCATCGCGCGGGCATCTCGCTGTACGACGGCGTGGGACCGAACGCGACCGGGGCGAGCGACCTCGGCGCGGTGAAGCAATCGGAAGCGGTTCGTGGCTTGGACGAAGTGGCGTGGAATCGGTATTTCCTCGACCAGGCGCTGGCGGCGATCCGGAACGACCCCGGGCGAATCGTGCGCCTCGCGGGGAGCAAATTGCTGCGGATGTGGAATCCCGTTCCGAACGTGCAAGTCTATCGGTCAGGATTTGTACGTTTCCTTTCCGCCGCGTGGACGGTCCCGACCTTCGCTCTGGCTGCGGTTGGAGTTATGCTCTTGTCGATAGGAAGGAAGCGTGGGGGACTGTGCGCGGCGCTGTTCCTTCTTTTGCCCGCGTTGTATTTCAGTGCTCTGCACAGCCTGTTCGTCGGGAGCGTGCGGTATCGGTTGGCCGCCGTCCCGATGATCGAAATCCTCGCCGCCGTCGCCTTGGCCGCGATTTATAGGCGAGTTCAAGCCCATGGCCCTGCACATGCCGAATAAATCCAGACGCCGGAGACGCAAGGTCGCGGGTTGGGCGGTGCTTCTACTCGGGCTACAGTTGATCGGCGCAGGGGTGCTCGCGTACCGGCATTACGCCGACCCGGAGCGCGTCCGCGCCGAGGCCGAGGCCCTTCTGCAACAATTCGCCCTCGGTCGCGTTCGCGTGGGATCGGCGGCGTTCTCCATCCTCGATGGAATCCGCCTGTTCGACGTTGTTGTGGCCGGCGCACCGGGCGAGGAACGGTTGATGCCCGACGACGCCGACCGCGTCTTCTCCTGCCGGGAAGTGCTGCTGACTCACGACCCGCTGTCGGCGCTATGGGGACAGCTTCGCATCCGCTCCGTCGTGGCGATCGAGCCGACCTGTTTGATCGTCCATGATTCGACCCTGGGAACGACCAACATCGCCGGACTGTTTCAGGGCACCCCGAAAGTCAGCGATCTGGACGCGGCGCTCCCGACCATCGAACTGCGCGACGCACGAATCCGAGTGGTGTACCGCGGCGCGGACCGAGATCGGACCGTCGAAGACCTGGGGCTGACCATCCGCGGAAGACCGGCGCAGCAGAATCCGGGCTTGTATGATCTCGTGTGGCAATCGGATTCGGACCCGGCCGCCGGCGGGTATTCGCAGATCGACTTGCACAACGGATACCTTCGCAACGTGCGCGGCGGCTTGCCGTCGCTTTCCATCGAGACGGTCATGCTGGCGGTCGAGGCGCGATACGACGGGGCCGGGGCGTGGTGCGACTTACTCGGACTGGACGGGCGGGTTCGGGCGAGGGACTACAATCTCATCGGCGGAGCGCGCGGAGTGGGAGGCAGCGTGGCGCGGTCGGCCACCATCGACCTGCACGACGCCTCGCTCTCGATTCCCATCCAAGAGGAGGAGCGCGGACTCACCCACGATCAGCGATACCTGCGGTTCGAGCACGTCGATGGAATGGTCGAAGTCACGGCCGACGCCATCCGTGCGGAGTTTTCCGGCCGGTTCCACGGCAGCGCCTGCCAGGTGTCGGCGACGATGCGCGGCCGGGTCGAGAGGCTCGCGACGCTGGACGACGTGGATTTCGACGCGCAACTCACCGTCACCGACTTGGAACTGCCCCGCGACGACGAGCCGGCGCCCGCCGAGCAGGTCCGCTTCATCCGCCGTTTCGGGCAGTTGGAAAAGTTTTTCCGCGATTACGACCCGCACGGAACCGTGGACCTTCAGGTCGCGGCGGCGAAGCGGGCGGGCGCCGAGGAGCCGATCGCAGTGCGCCGCGTACTCGTGACGGCTCGAGGAGGCGACGCTTCCGCGCGGTACTTCCCCTACCGCGGACTGCACTTGAGCGGGGCCGTCGAGTACCGACCCGACGGCGTCTGGATTCGGCACGTCTGCGGCGAGCACGACGGCGGGGTCGTCTGCGTGGACGGCCGCCTGGAACGCCCGGACGCTTGCGCGGCCGCGGAGATCACCATCAACGGCGTCGGTCTTCCGATCGATGACCAATTGGACCGTGGACTTACGCCGCGCTACCGCGCGATCAAGGATCGCCTTCGACCCCAGGGCCGTTTGAATGCGGACATCGCCCTGAGTCGCCCGGCATGCCGCGGCGGGGAGCCTGAGCTCTACCGCTCCCGAACGACCGTGAGGTTCGACGATCTGTCCGCGAGCTACGTGGAGTTCCCCTATGCGGTGGATCATCTGTCGGGCGAGTTGCGCGTCCGAGACGACCGGCTGGAGATCGTCGGAGTCGAGGGCCGCGCGGGTGACGCCCGCGTCCGCGTGAGCGGTCACGTCGCGCTCGGCGCCGCGGAGTCGGCCGACGCGGAAGTGATGATCGTCGCGGAGGGGGCCAAGTTCGATAGCACCCTGATCGCGGCGTTGCCGGAGAACATTCGCACGAGCGTGGCGGCCTTGCATCCCAGCGGTCCCTTCGACCTTGAGACGACGGTCACGGTGGACCCACAGACCGGGCGGACGGCGCCTCGATCGACGGTGACGCTTCGAGGGGCGTCGGTCCGCCCCGACGGCTTCCCGGTGGAAATAACCGATCTCGAGGGACGGGTCCGTGTCGATGCGGGTGCGATCGTGGTCGATGGCGTTGTCGGTCGTTACCGGGACGGGATCGTGACGGCTTCCGGTGCGTTCGCGCTGAACGAGGCGGGAACGGTCGAGTTGGCCGTCGGCTGCCGCAATCTGCGGATCGACGACGAGCTGCGCGCCGCCGCCCCGCCGAAGCTGCGGGCGGTGCTGACGGATTGGCAGGTGGATGGGCCGATCCGCGCGGATATCGCCGTGCGTCGCGATCCGACTCGTGACAATGCCCTTTCGTACTCCACCACGGCCGAGCTGGACGGAGTCGCCGTCCGGCATCCCCGTTTTCCGGCCGCCTTCGAGGACGTTCATGGAACGATGACGGTCGGGGAGGGCGGCTCCCGCGGGATCGGCTTTCGCGGTCGCTACGCCGGCGCGGATGTTCAGGTTGATTTCGACACCCGCGAGACGGAGGACGGCGAAGAAGGAACGATCGTACTGAGTGCGACCGACCTTCCGCTGGATGGCAATGTTCGCGGCTTGCTCCCCGAGCGGCTGCGCGGCGGATGGGACCGCGCCGGGCTTCGAGGCCGCGTTGACGTTCGCTGCAACGAGCTTCACTATCGACAGTCCCAGGCCGCGCCCTACCCGACGTGGTCGGTCGACGGGCGGATCGACTTGCACCACGTCGATGCTCCCGGCCTGGCCGAGCTGGAAGATCTTTCGGGGACGCTGAGCGGTTCCGGGACGCTGGTCGATCGGCTCGGCGGCGCAACTCTTTCGGGCCGCCTGCAACTGGCGTCGGGACGCGTTTATGCTCGGACTCTCAGCGACATTGAAAGCGCGTGGTCGTTGGTGCGTTCCGCGGACGGCGTGGGACGCTTGGCGATCGACGACACGCAGGCTGCGATTTACGAGGGCGCTCTGACCGGACAGGCTGAACTGTTGGTCGGTCCGGACCGCGCGGATTACAACTTGTCGGCCACGGTGCACGGCATGCAGATCGCACCGTGGCTTCGGGCCGGGCGGACCCCGGAAGCGGCTCCGCCTGCTACGGCGGGCGAGGACGCTCCGGACGAAGTCCGCGGGTTGGCGGACGCCCATCTGTACCTTACCGGCGTGGTCGGCGAGCCGCTGTCGCGACGCGGCGGCGGGCGCCTGGAGGTTCGCGACGGCTTCATCTATCGGCTGCCCATCCTGCTGGCGATTCTCAATGTGTTGGACATCTCCGTCCCCAACGACGACGCCCTGCACGAGTTGGAGGCGGAGTTCTTCATCCTGGGCAACCGTCTGAACCTCACGGATATTGCCCTGCGCGGCCGGTCGTTGACGCTGGTAGGGGAGGGGTCGATGTCACTGCCGGATCAGGCCGTGGACCTGCGGTTGGTCAATATCGGCACCCGGTCATGGGCGCGGCTGCCGATTCTGGCTGATCTCGTCGAAGGCGCAGCGCGGGGGTTCGTTGAGCTTCGCGTCACCGGACCGGTGTCTCGTCCGACGGTGCGTGCCCAGCCGCTTCGCGCGTTGAGCGACGAATTGAAACGGCTCTTCCAGAAAAAGCTGCCCAAAAAAATCGCCCGCGCCGGGTCGTAATCCGACGGAGACGTTTTCGGTCGCCGTGTCGCGTCACCCCTGGTGGGTGACGCAATCAGAGCCGCGAGCGGAAGCGAGCGGACAGCGCCGCCCACAAGGGGCGGCGCTACATTTGCTACACAACCAACGGAGCTTGTTCTACGCCGCGGCGGATTTCGGCTGATACTTCCTGGCGAGATCGACCAGGGCGTCGAAGTCTGCGGGGGCGGAGATCGCGATTTCGCTGAGCACCTTGCGGTTGAGCTCGATGCCCGCGGCGGTGAGGCCGAAGATGAACCGACTGTACTGGAGGCCGCGCATCCGGCACGCCGCTGTCAGCCGCGTGATCCACAACGCGCGGAATTCGCGTTTACGACGCCGGCGGTCTCGATAGGCGTTAACGTCCGCGCGAATAATGGTCTCGCGCCCCAGCCGCCAGCGCTTACCCGCTGCGCCGCGGAAGCCTTTGGCATCCTTGAGGAACCGGACCTTCTTGCGATGTCGGGCGGCCCCGTAGGTCGCTCTACCCATGACTTACCTCCATTGCCTGTCCTGAGCCTTGCCCTGAGCCTCGAAGGGTTCGAAGGATCGGACCGATGCAGAGACGCAGAAACTTAGACGGCGCCGTTTCTGTTTTCTGCGTTTGAGTCTTTCTGCGTTTCTGCTACGCCTCGCCTCCAACCGCCGTCCGAATCGCAGCCTGCACCGTGCCCGTCAAGACCCGCGTCCGACGCATGGAACGGCATCGGTTGCCGCTCTTGCCGCTCATCAGGTGCCCGGAGTTGGCAGGCTTGAACTTGACCTTGCCCGTCGCGGTGATCCTGATGCGTTTCTTCAGCCCTTTGTGGGTCTTCATCTTCGGCATAGGCCCCTCACCTTTAGAATCCGCCAGAGCGATCAAAAGGGAGGAGTATAACGGCGTCTAACCGGTCTGCAAGGTCGGACCACCCGCGGCTCATCTCGCATCCAAAAACTACTCCGCAGCACCGCTGTAGTTTTTCCGTGCCTCCCCGCCGGCCACGCCGCCATCCGCGGACATCAGCCTATCTTGGAGCACCTGTCGGCGGGGAGGGGCCACGAGCCGCTTGCGTTGTACCCCTCAGGGATGCTCCCGCGTCGGCGTGGGCGTAGGGGAATGAGCGGACCAAGGGGTGGAGTTCGGGCATAACCGGGGCGGGAGGGCTCTGTGCCGCGGGTGGGATGGTTGGTGGCGCGCAGCGTCGGTGCCGACGTCAGCGGCCGGTTTGCACGGCGACGTCGGTGTGGATGACAACTGGGCTGCTCCCTT
>JAZDHF010000158.1:0-2546 GCA_043806315.1 Planctomycetota bacterium
CCTGGACGATGGTGGGAAACTCCACAATGGCCGGCATGATAGGATCCTCCATGATCCGAAAACACGTCCTGTCGACCTGGTTTATCGTCAAAAAAGCCATGAACCACCGAACGGATTCTAACTTTGCAAAAGTCTAGTTACAAATTACGAATTACGAAAGGCCGAGTCCCATCCGTCGCCCTTTTTTGTAATCTGCAATTTGTAATTTGTAATTCGTGTGTTTAGACATGGCTCGCATTCTTGTTGCTGACAAAATCGCCAAGGGACCGTCGGCGGTATGAAACACCCCGTCGCCATCGGGATCGACCTGGGCGGAACCAATCTACGGACCGCGATTGTCGATCTCGACGGGCTGATCGTCACCCGAAGCGACCAACCCACCCTTGCGGACCGAGGTTTCGAGGCCGTTATCGAGGACATCGTTGCTTCGGTGGATGCACTGATCGGCGGTGCAAACGTCGATCGAGGGAGCATCACGGGAGTCGGACTGTGCACGCCGGGCCCGCTCGACCTTCGAGAAGGACGGATCATCCATGCGGCGAACCTACCGGGCTGGACGAACGTCCCTATTCGCGATGCGCTGAAGGAGAGACTCCACCTCCCGGTCGCGTTGGAAAACGACGGCAACGCCGCAGCGCTCGGGGAGTACCGGGCCGGGGCCGGTCGCGGAAACGATCCGCTGGTCATGCTGACCCTCGGGACAGGCGTCGGAGCGGGAGTGATCCTGAATGGTCGCATCCTGCACGGCCACTTCGACAACGCCGCGGAGCTAGGCCACATGATCGTGGTTGTTGACGGGTTACCCTGTCCCTGCGGGCAACGCGGATGTCTGGAGCGCTACGCCTCCGCTGACGCCGTCGTCCGCCGCATCCTCGACGCCGATCAGAACCGCGACAGGCATGGAGCGGTCAATGTAGCGCCACCCCTCGTGGGTGGCGCCGATCCGAGCCGGGAGCGCAAGCGACCGGACGTCCCCCTCCGCGCCGAAGACGTCGCCCAAGCCGCCGTCGCCGGCGACCCTTTGTGCCGACGAGTTTGGGATGAGGCCTGTCTGTACCTCGCCGTCGCCTGCGTCGACATTCAACACGCCTACAACCCGCAGCGCATCATCCTCGGCGGCGGACTCGCCAACGCAGGCGATTTCCTTCTCGACGCCGTCCGCGCCCGATTCCGCGAACGAACGTGGACGCTCCACGACGACGCGCCGGAAATCGTCCTCGCCCAACTCGGCCCCGATGCCGGCCTCATCGGAAGCGCCGCGCTGGCGCTCGATCCAGGTTAGGAGCCTGTCTTTCCGACAGACTCCCCTTTTCGGAACGTCGGTCAGGGGCGGCTCGCGGCGGTCCGAGCGGAGAGGATGACCTCGACGGCCTGTGCCGGCGTCAGCCGCGCGACGTTCAAGGTGAGATCGTGAAGCAATGGATCGTCGGCCCGTTTGTGGAAATGCGTCCACACGAATTCGTTGCGTTCCCGGTCTAGTCGAGTGACCTCTTCGCCGGCGGCAGAACTGGAAAGACCGGACCTGCGGGCGAATTCGGCTAAACGTTTGTCCAACGGAGCGACGATCCGCACGCGAAAGCCGGCGTCGTACGGCAGCATGAACGAAGCGCCACGGCCCAGGAACACGGCGTGCCCCTGACGGGCGAGGGTGAGGACCGTCTCCGTCAGGCGGTGGAAGTAGTCGTTGCGGGCGAACTTCGGGTCCATCAGCGACCGGACGGCCTCCTCAAACCACCCCACATCGCGCTCATCCATTGACGTGTAAATTCGTTCTCGGACCGCATCGTCTCCGGCCATGAGACGGAGCAGTTGTTGATCGAAAACCGCCCAACCGAGTCTTTCGCCGAGCAACGTCGCAATCGCCTGTCCCCCGGCCCCCACTTGTCGAGAGATGCAGATGAAGTCTTCCACCGTGGGGCGTTGCGAGGCCGGTGCCGCTTGGCGCTGCCTGCAGGCGAACTCCCAGGCAAACATCTGTTTGTCAAGCTGCTTGGCGCTGACGGCGTGGCTGTCCCATATTCTCGTTGACATGATCGCCCTCGTGCGTCCTCCTGAGGTACTACGCCCCCAACCGGGTGACGGTGCAATTTCCGTGCCGAAAACAGGCGGTAAACGGGACCATCGAGTCGGCCAACTACGGCCTTGCGTGCGGTTCGGCCGGTTACGTCACTGGGCGATACAGGACTCGAACCTGTGACCTCTCGGGTGTGATCGTACCCCAGAACGCTTTTTCGGAGTCGCAACCTCGATAGGAGTGTACCAGACGTGCTGCACATTGCAAGTATTTTCTTTTTTGCACGGGTTACGGGTATAATACCCCGAACCAACGACTCTAGGGGAACGCACCGAACGCACGTAAGTCATGGGTTGGACCGTCGTCGCGGATCGTGGCGACGCTGCATTTCCAGCAAAGCCCCGATCACCTTCCGGGCGCCGTCGCGGTCGAGCCGGGTGACGCGATCGACGCCGAACCGCCCGAGCCAGCGGTCGAAGTCCCCCAGGCCGAACCCCAACACCGTTCGCAGTTCTTCGATGAACGCGAGCTG
>JAZDHF010000159.1:0-9191 GCA_043806315.1 Planctomycetota bacterium
ACCGATCAACCGGAAGGCGCTGTCCTTGATCGCCCCGACCCGCGCGGACGCTGTCTTGTGTGCTTCGACCGCCTGCGGCGACCAGCAGGCCACGCAGACTTGGATCAGGTTCGCCGAGGAGACGACCTCGACGCCGAACGATCGCACCAACTCGACGGTCCCGGCATCGACGATCGACACCACGGGGAGCGTTCCGCCCGGGGCGTACTCCATGGCCACACGCTGCATCCCGGCGAGTTTCGTGCGCAGCCAGGCGTGTAAGTCGTTCCAGCTCAGATACTTTTCGCGGGCCACGGAGACGGCGTCGAACTGGCGTTCGTCGATTCCGTGAACCAGCAGAGCCGGATCGCCGACGGCGGGAATCCAAAACACGGCCCGCCGCGTCGTCCAACGCTTGCCGGGGAGTAACTGGGCGAGGATGGAGTTGTTGCCGCGAAAATCGTACACCAGCCAACCGTCGATTTTCTGCTCGTGCATATAACTTTGGACGGATTCGAACTGACTCACGGTTTTTCTCCTCAAACTCTTGGAATCATACCGGCTTAGCGAGCGGTCGTGAAGTCCTCATGCTTCGCGATGGGACGACCGCACGGCTCGCGGCACGCGGGCCTATTGACCACTGCTGACACAGCAGTGGCACCTCGCCGCGGACTTCGATCCCGGGTGCGCAGAGGACATCCACGACAATTTCACGGGTACGGGATTGAGCTACGTCGTCAAGCTGGGGTGCGTCCTGCCTACTGCCGACAGCAACCTGGACGGTGTCGTAAACCTTCTGGACCTCGCGGCGCTACAAAACTGCTTCTCCGGTTCGGCCCCCACGACCTGCAACCCGGGCTGCTACCGGTTCGATTTCGACGGCGACGACGATATCGACCTTCTCGACTTCGCCGACTTGCAGCGCGTCTTTACCGCGCCGTAGAGCCTCGTCAACCGTGCTTCCCGGACTTTTTCCCCGCTGTCGCGGTCGTCAGCCTAGGCCGCGGCCGGGAACCGTTTTGCCTTTTCGATCGGTTGGAATCTGCGGTCGGCGACCGGTATGATCCGCCCCAGGCAATCGGACGTTGCGATGCCAGGTAGGCCTGTGGGTGTCCCCGGATCGTCCCGACAACAGCCCGTCGTCTATCCCGACCCCAGCGGATGTGCCGGAGGGCGCCTTCGTCGTCGTCCCCGCCTTTAACGAGGCGCCGGCCATCGGGGCCGTCCTGAGCGAACTCCGCGCCGCCTATCCCAACGTCGTCGTCGTGGACGACGGCTCAACCGACGGCACGGCGCAGGTCGCCCGAACCGCCGCGGCCTACGTCCTGCGTCACGCGATCAATTGCGGACAAGGCGCCGCCCTGCAGACGGGCATCGAATTCGCCCTCCAACGCGGGGCCGAGTACATCGTCACCTTCGACGCGGACGGCCAACACCGCGTCGAGGACATCACCGCCCTCCTCTCACCGATCCTCAGCGGCGAGTGCGATATCGCCTTGGGGTCGCGGTTCCTCGGACAAAGTGTGGGAGTGCCGCCGTTGCGGCGCATCATGCTGCGGTTCGGTGTGCTCTTTACGCGGCTTGTCAGCCGGGTGAATCTCACGGATGCGCATAACGGGTTACGGGCCTTCTCGCGCCGGGCGGCCCAGCGGATCAACCTGCGTCTCGATCGGATGGCCCACGCCACCGAATTGATCGACCAGGTCCGGCAATCCGGCTTGCGCTTCAAGGAGGTGCCGGTCCAGATTCGTTACACGCCGTACTCTCTGCGCAAAGGTCAATCGGCGCGGGGTGCGATCCGCATCGTGCTCCACTATCTTCTCGGTCGAGTTTTGCAATGAACTGGTTTCAGATCCTCGCCGTCGCTGTGGTCACCGGGCTGTTCTGCTTGAGCCTGGCGGCCATGCTGCGCGGTTGGGCGACCCGGCGGGAGGGGCTGGCTTGGGCCGTCGTTTGGCTGGCGACGGGACTGGCCATCCTCCTGCCCGACCTGACCACTGTCGTCGCCAGATCCCTAGGCATCCATCGTGGTGCGGATCTCGTCCTCTATTGCACGGTGATCGTCATGCTGGTCGGCTTCTTCATGGTCTACGCCCGGTTACGCCGCCTCCGCCGGGATGTGACCCTCCTAACTCGCCATCTTGCCATCCGCGAAGCCGCCCCGACCTCCCCGACCCAGCCGCCCGCGGGTTCACCGCCGTCCGGCAACCGCTCGCAAACGTAACGGGCGGTCCCACGGGCGGTTCAACTTGACCAAAACCGGCCCAAAAAATTCCTCTTGACAAGGGGCCGCGAATATCGTCTGATAAACGCTGGATAAGGGTTTGACCGCCGATCTTCCTAAGGAGTATCCGCTCGGTTTCTGTGGCCGCTCGGCCAAAGGGGATCCCCGTAGAAGCTTCGCCGGCCTCGCCCAACCGAGAGGCCCCTCTTATGACGTATGCGGACAAGACCATTACGTGTGTAGATTGCCAGGAAAGCTTCATTCATTCGGCTGAGGACCAACAGCGCTACGCCGAGCGCGGGTTCACCAACGAGCCGAAACGTTGCGCGGCCTGTCGCTCCAAGCGAAAGACCTCCGGCGGCGGACACGGCGGGGGCGCGGGCGGCGGTGGTCGCTCCGGCGGCTACAGCGGCGGCGGGTCCCGTGGCGGGACACGGGAACAGCACCCGGCCACCTGCGCCGGCTGTGGGAAGCCGACCGAGGTCCCCTTTAAGCCCACGGAGGGACGTCCCGTCTTCTGCCGAGAGTGCTACCAGGGCCGCCGGACCTGAACCGGGGAAGCCATCCGTAGCGGAAGTTAGGCCTCGTCAGCGAAGTGTCGGCCCCGCACACGCAGGAGGCCACGCTGGGGTTACGCTGCGCCCCCGTGCGCCGCTGAAGAAGGCTCCGCTGGGCTGACCGGCCCTGTGATGTCGCGAGTTCCACGGATATCCACCGTCGCCTGCGACGGGCACGAGGCGGGCGGTGCTCCCGAACGCGGGCGAGGACGATCACGGACCCGAACATCAGTCCCCCACCGCAAGCGGTGGGGCACCCAGCCCAGCGCCCCCAAACCTATCCATAATCTTGACGCGGATCCATAAAGATCCCCGTACCCCAATCCACGAAAACATCGTAGTATTCGCCGTGTGAAATCAATCCTTGAACTGCTGTCGGATCGTGTTCGCGCGGCGCTCGCGCGCGTCGGCGTCGAAGGCGACCCGCAGATTCAGGCGTCGCAGGACGAAACGTTCGGCGACTACCAATCCAACGCGGCCCTGGGGTTGGCGAAGAAGCTGGCACGAAAGCCGCGCGAGGTCGCTGAGGCGATCGTCGAGAAGCTGGAGATCGACGACCTGTGCGAGAGGCCGGAGATCGCCGGGCCGGGGTTCATCAATTTCCGACTCCAGCCGTCATTCCTAGCCCGGTCGCTTCAGTCCATTGCGACGGCGGGCGATCTTGATACCGACCGCGTCGGACTTCCTCCCACTGAGAAACCCGAAGTCATCGTGGTGGACTTGTCGAGTCCGAATTTGGCCAAGGAGATGCACGTCGGGCACCTGCGGAGCACGGTGATCGGCGATTGCGTCGCACGGGTGCTCGAATTCCAAGGTCACACCGTCCATCGCGAAAACCACGTCGGAGATTGGGGGACGCAGTTCGGGATGCTGCTTGCGCATCTTCGGCGGGTGAGGCCGGAGGTGGTCGATCGGCCCGGTGAGCTGGTCATCCGCGATTTGGAATCGTTCTACATCGAGGCTAAAGCGCGCTTCGACGCGGATGAGAAGTTCAAAGAAGAATCACGGGAGACGGTCGTTGCGTTGCAGCGCGGCGACGCGACCACGCGGCGGATTTGGAAGGCATTTTGCGACGAGTCGCTACGCCATTGCCACGCCATCTATGACCGACTGGGCGTGCGGCTGATCGACCGTGGGGAGAGCTACTACAACCAGGGGATGAACGAAGTCGTCTGCCGACTGGAAAAGCTTCGCGACAACGGCAGGAACGACGCCGTCCGTGACAGCGACGGGGCGCTGTGCGTGTTTCTGGATGGCTTCACGACCCGCGAAGGCCAGCCGTTGCCGCTCATGGTCCGCAAGTCCGACGGCGGATTCAACTATGCGACCTCGGATCTCGCCACCATCCTGGACCGGGTCGAGACGTTGAAAGCAACGCGCATTGTTTACGTTGTGGGCTTGGCGCAGAAACAACACTTCGAGATGCTCTTTGCCGCGGGCCGAAAAGTCGGCTGGGTGGGACCCGATGTCCGCCTCGAACACCTCGGCTTCGGCAATATGCTTTCCAAGGCGGGCACGCCTTTCAAAACACGCGAGGGCGGGACAGTGAAGCTCAAGGACCTGCTTGATGAGGCCGTCGCCCGGGCGCGGCGCGTCGTCGAGGAGCAGGGACTGGATGAAACCGGTCCGCGGCGGTCGTTCACGCCGCAACAGATGGACGCCATCGCGGAGACGGTGGGCCTGGCAGCGGTGAAGTATTTCGACCTGTCGCATTCCATGACCAGCGATTACCGGTTCGACTTGGATACCATGCTGGCGATGGAGGGCAACACGGCCCCGTATATGCTGTACGCGTACGCGCGGATTCGCTCCATCGGTCGCAAGGCCGGGGTCGATTTCCGAGAGCTGCCCTCGGATGTGCCGATCCTGCTCAACCATCCGTCCGAGATCGCACTGGCCAAGAAACTGCTGCAATTCGCGGACGCCATTGAAGTCGTCGGGAGGGAACTCCGGCCCAATGTGCTCACGGACTACCTCTACGACTTAGCCAAAGCCTTCAGTCGGTTCTACGACAAGAAGCTGGGGGTGAGGGTCATCGACGCGACACCGGAGAGCGTGCGGACCTCGCGGCTGCGTTTGTGCGACATCGCCGCCCGCGTGCTGCGGCTGGGGTTACGCTTGCTGGGGATCGACACGATCGAACAGATGTAGCCAAGCCCGTGCGCCGGAACAAGCCATGTCGTCCCTGGGTGCATTTTAGCACGAAATGGCGAGCCGTTTGGCACGGTCCCCCCCCCACACCATCCTGAGAAGTTGCTCGTGCGCTACAAAACAACATGCCGTGCACGAAAACGAAACCCGCTGTAAAACATGGGGCTGATGCAGCGTGCCGCGTTATTCGAGTGGGTGAACGGCGCCGTCCGATACCGCGGCCTGCCGGTCGAGCAGCATCGCATTCGCATCGCTGATGACACGTTCGAGATTGCGGCCCTCAAGGACGCGGCGGCGCTCTTGGATGACGCCGAGGTCGTCCGTGAATGCGAGAAGACGGATCGTCTGCCCTATGGTTTCGAGCTTTGGCCGGCGGCGCTCATGCTGGCCGAGTACCTTTACCGTGGTGAACCCGGTCGAGGCCGCCGCGCCATCGAACTGGGCTGCGGAGTAGGCCTGGTGTCGATCGCGGCCGCGCGCCGCGGTTGGCGCGTCCTCACGACCGACTGCGACCCTGTACCATTGCAGTTTGCGGAGTTCAACGCAGCCGCCAACACCGTTCCTTCGAGGCTCAGGACAAGGGACGTGGAGGCGTATCAACTGCTCGACTGGCACAACCCGCCGAGCGGGCCGCGCTTCGCCCGCGTTTTGGCCGCCGACGTTCTCTACCAACGCTGCGACCATACGCCGATCTTGAACTGCATCGAGGCCCTTCTCGAACAGGACGGCATGGCGATCATCGCCGATCCGAACCGGGGTGTGGCCGACGACTTTGCGTCTCAGGCCGACGCGAGCGGCTTCGATGTGGAGTTAATCCAGGCCGCCGCCTCGCTCGACCCCCGGAAGCCCGTGGCCGGACGCCTCTTCCTCCTCCGCCAACGGAAAACGCAGAAACTTAGAAACGGAGAGAGCAGAAACGGCGCTGTCTAAGTTTCTGCGTATTTGCGTTTTTGTGTTTCGACGTTTCTTCGGTCGCCGGACGCGCCCGATAACCGCGTCAAATCGGGTTTTCACTTATCGTAGACTTGAGGGACGCCGGGAATCGGCTTTTGCGCCGGCGCGAGGGCGTCTTTGCACAGCATCCCGGCTGCCTTCGTCGCTCCCGAAGGAAGAACCGAATCACGTGGAAAACGGAAAACTCCCACCGGTCAGCCCGGCCTTCACACGCACCGCTCGGCGGTCGATGCTTTCGCTTGCGGCATTCGCGGTGGTGCTCTTCGGTCTGGCGGGTGGACAAGTCCTTCGCCTTCAGTCGCGAAGGGCGATCACCGAGCAGGCCAACCTCTGCGCGGCCGCCTTGGTCCCCGGGCGCGACGGCGATCTGTCCGACTCGGTGGCCCGGTTACAGGCGCGGAGTGATCGGTTGATCGCCGTCGCCACCCTCGACCCCTTCGACAACCTCCACACCGTCTATCCCGACCGTCCCGCGCACCGCAGCGCCGTCCTCTTAGCCCTCGCACAGGCGGCGTCGCCGGTCACGACCCTCTCACCAACCACGGGCGAACCGGTGGCCGTAACCGGCGTCGTCGTCCCGCTGAACGGAAGTCCATCCCCCTTCGCCACGAAAGTGCTCATCCTTCTTCGGACCGGGTCGTACACCGGCGCGTGGCTCGCTGTGACGGCAGCGGTCGCATTGCCGGTTGCGGGGATAGGGTTGGCGAGCACCCGGTGGTTGTGCGGATGGTTTGATCGGCAGGTCGCCGGTCCGTTGCGTCACATGGCCGGTGCGGCCGTGGACGTCGAAGCGGCAGTCGAGTACGTGGCCGTGTTGGACGCCGGTCGCTGGCGGGAAACCGCGCAGATCGCCCGCGGGTTCGAAGAGCTGATCCAAACCCTCGCGGACAGCGACGCACGCACGCGTCGGCGGGAGCACGAGGTCGAAGTTCAGATGCGTCGCCGGGAGATCGGCTTCGGGCGGCAACTTCGGCAAGCCAAGGACCAAGCCGCCACTGACCCACTGACGGGTTTGCGCAACCGCGCCTACCTCGAGGAACAACTCGAACCGCTCTACCATCGACAGATGGCGCGGAAAGCCGAACTGGCCGCGGTCATGATGGACGTGGACAATTTCAAAGCCTACAACGACGCCCACGGCCATCAGGTCGGCGACGCCTTGTTGCGTTTCATCGGAGCCCTGCTCCGGGGATCGATCCGCCCCGCCGACGTGGCCGTACGCTACGGCGGCGACGAGTTCCTGCTTCTACTTCCCGACGCCGGGGTTGAGCAAGCGGCGGCGATCGCGGACCGGCTCGTCAAGCTCTTCGGCCAATTCACGGGCCGCTTGGGCCGAGAGGACGCCGTGTCGATGAGTGCCGGTGTCGCCTCGTCGCACACCGCGGCGTGCGAGAACGGTCACGCCCTCGTCAACCAAGCGGACGCTTCCCTGTACGCCGCTAAACGTGGCGGGAAGAACATCGTTTCGATCACGCCGTCGTCGCACGCGCCGGCAAGGGTGGGCAGCCTTTGCGAAACGTTCCACGTCCTATAGGATTCGGGACGCACCGTTGAACCACCGTTCGACGAGCGCCGGCCTGAAGGAGCGCCGAGTCCCAGGAGCCTCGCGTTGGACGATCGGTCGCGAAACCGTCTCCGGTCCCTAAGCGTCTTCTTCCCCTGCTACAACGAGGAAGCCAATGTGGAGAGGACCACGTCGGCCGCACTGCGGGCTTGCCGTCGGATCTGCGACGACTTCGAGGTCATCATCGTCAACGACGGCAGCCGCGATCGAACCGGTGAAATCGCCGACCGCCTGGCCGCCGAGCATTCCGAGGTCCGCGCCGTCCACAACCACCCCAACCAGGGCTACGGCGGAGCGCTGCAACGCGGGTTCCGCGAGGCCACCAAGGAATGGGTCTTCTACACCGACGGCGACGGGCAGTTCGACTTCGAGGAGATCGTCAAGCTGCTCCCCCTGCTCGATCAGTATGACATCGTCAGCGGCTATCGCCTGGACCGGCGCGATTCCCTCATCCGCAAGATCAATGCGTTCTGCTGGACCTCCTTAGTGAACGTCGTCTTCCGCCTGTGGCTTCGCGACATCGACTGCGCGTTCAAGATCTACCCGCGTCGGCTCTTTCAGGAGATCGAGATGAAATCGAAGGGCGCCTTGATCGACGCGGAGGTTCTCGCCCGCGCCAAGCGGCTCGGATACACGATCGGTCAAGTCGGCGTTCACCACTTCCCGCGAACCGCCGGCGAGCAGACCGGCGCCAACCTCCGCGTCATCCTTCGGGCGTTCAAGGAACTTTTCACTCTTCGCAAGGACATTCACCGAACCGGCGCCGCCCGCCCGCGTGCTCCACGATAAGCAACGCGCAGCGCTCGCCGCGCCGGGCGAGCGGACCATCCGAACCGCACGCGCCGGCGTGGTCCCCGTCCGAATCCGGAGCGCGAGCGACCGGTCTATCGGAGCGTGGAGCGGAAGCGACACGACCCATCCGAGCTGCGAGCGGGAGCGAGCGCGTACCTTCGCCCGGCGCATCCGCCTTCGGCGGATTGCCAGGGACTTCAAGTGCCGCCCTCCAGACCCTTCTCACCCCTTCAACCTCTTGAACTCTTCAACTCCCGATCTGTTCCCCTCTCCCTCCCAGGGAGAGGGCCGGGGTGAGGGTGATGTAGCGCCGCCCCTCCAGGGTGGCGCAAGTCCCGTTAGGGACGCTCGAACTTAGCCCAGGACCTTCAGTCCTGGGACTTAGGTTTGGCCGTTTCATAGTTCCCGCGTGGTAGGCGACCCGTGATTTCAGGATGAGCACCGGATGGAGGGCGATTTCAGGCTGCCCTTGACGGTTATCGGGCGAAGTGGTATCTAGTTATATGACTAGATAGCCGGAAGGGAGAAGCGATCATGGGCTGCCCCACGAAGGTCCAGCTCATCCAACGCCAGGACGGCGCGCAGTGGTACATCAACTTCCCCGCCCCCATCGCACGGGCGATGGAGTTCGAAAAGGGCGAGGTCGTCCATGACGGTATACATGGCTCTGCTCCGCAGATGGTACGCCGACGCTGCCTGCACCACCGTGCCAGGCTACGCAACGCCGGTACCTCGACTATCGGCCGACCGGCTCCGTTGATAAAAGCTGCGTCTTCGCCTGTAGTTTGCGTGGAAGATTGAAGTCAATCATCGCCACGAAAAGCAAATTATCGGCGTGGGTGAGGCCCAGGTCCGCGCGGTGCAGTCGGTGGAGCGTCAGCCGGCGCCGGCGGTGGCCGGCTATTCGATCCTGCTGTTGGCCGCGGCCCGGGCCTATGGAACGGATACGCCACGCGGACGGCTGCCCCTG
>JAZDHF010000160.1:0-6583 GCA_043806315.1 Planctomycetota bacterium
GGCCTTGGAAAGGGAACGATTGTTGAGTACACTCTGTTTCCATCAGGCTGCTCCTCCGTGAACGGTAAACTCGTGTAGCTACAGGTGTTATCGCACAGAGAGCAGCCTGTTTCTATCCCCTCGGTGAGAAATGCGGGCTAAAGCGGTCTGAAAGCACCGTTCCCGTGAAGGCCCGCCGCGATTGTCTTGGAGTGCATCCGAAACCCCCCTCACCCTACCCTCGGACCCTCCCGGACCCTCCCTCCTCGGTCGGCTCGTCTGACCCTCGGTCGGCTCGTCTGACCCCCCAGTGAGGGAGAGGGATTCTACGACGGACTCTTGGTGCAGTGGTACGAAAAGGGTGGATCTTGATGCACGGTTCCGCGGAGTCGGCGGAGGCCGCGATGGTGCATTGAAATGCACCGTACGTTTGCTATAATGGGGGCTTACCAGGACTCCTCATGCGCTGCGACGCACGTTGGCTTCAGGCGGGGGACGAAAATGCTTCAGACAAGATGTTGGGCAACGGCTGCGGCGGCCTTGGTGAGTATCGGTTGGCCGGGCGTTTCTGCGGCTGCAACGCTCAACGTGCCGGGAGACTTCGCCACGATTCAGGCGTGTATCGACGCGGCGGTCAGCGGCGTCGATGAGTGCGTCGCGGCCCCGGGGACGTACCACGAAACGATCAACTTTCTCGGCAAGGCCATCACCCTGAGCAGTTCCGACGGCGCGGACGTGACCACAATCGACGCCACGGGAATCGGCGGCAGCGTGGTGACATGCGGCGGCGGTGAAGGTTCGGATACCATCCTAGACGGTTTCACGCTGACCGGGGGAACGGGAACGCTCATCGGTACGCGGAGGTACGGCGGCGGGATGTACAACTCCGGCAGCATCGCGACGGTGACCCACTGCACGTTCCGCGGTAATACGGCCTACGCGGGCGGCGGGATGATGAACAACCAGAGCAGTCCGACCGTTAACGAGTGCACGTTTAGTCTTAACACGGCCGACTACGGCGGCGGGATGATGAACACCAACAGCCGCCCGAGCGTGACTTACTGTACTTTCCGTGGGAACACGGCCAGCGACGGCGGCGGGGTGTTCAATAATTTCAGCAACCCGACGGTGACCCACTGCACGTTCCGCGGAAACAGGGCCGTCAGCGGTGGTGGAATGGAGAACTATGTCAGCAGCCCGATGGTGAGCAACAGCACGTTCAGCGGGAACACGGCTAGTGGTGGCGGTGGCATAGCGAATGTGGGCAGCGCCCCGACCGTAACGCAGTGCACGTTCAGCGGAAACACCGCGGGTACAGGGGGCGCGATTGGGAACAGGGGCAGCAACGCCACCGTGACCAACTGCATTTTCTGGCGCGATAGCCCGGACGAGATGGGCAACGAAGCATCGCACCCCACCATCCGCTTCAGCGACGCGCAAGGCGGATTACCAATCGGTGCAGTCGATGGCGGAGGGAACATCGACCTGGACCCGATGTTCGTACGTTCGCCGGACCCTGGGCCTAATGGGACGTGGGACGGGGTGGACGACGACTACGGCGACCTGCGGCTGCGAGGCGGTTCGCCCTGCATCGACGCGGGCGATCCGGGGTTTGTCGCGCAGCCGGGAGAGACCGATCTCGAGGGGCACGCGCGGGTGCTGTGCGGGCGGGTGGACATGGGGGCGTACGAATTCGGCATCGGCGATTATGACTGCGACCAGTCCGTTGATTTAACGGACTTCGCCAATTGGTCGGGCTGCATGACCGGACCAAGCACTGCCGACACAGCAGTGCCACACGCTCCTGGGTGCGAGGGCTTCGACTTTGACGGGGACGGGGACGTGGACCTGCTCGACTTCGGCGGGTTCCAATGCATCGTCGGGCCGTGAGTCTCCTGTCCCCCACCCCTCGCCGCGCGAGGGATGGGGCACCCGGCGATTTTGCGTCGGCCCTCCGATCGAACGGGGGTGCATCCCACGTGAAGTGGCGAAAATGCCCACAGGATGTCATTCTGAGCGCAGCGAAGAATCTTCTTGCGCGTCTATGTAGAAGCGCAGAAAGAATGACCCATTCTGCGCCACAGGTTTCAGCCGGCGCGCGACCTGAAGGTCGCGGCTCGGAGGTTGAACCTTTCTGCGTTTCCACTTAGATGCTTCGCTCCGAGATTCTTCGCTACGCTCAGAATGACACGAAACGATTGCCCCCGCCACTCTTGATGGGATGGACCCATGGAGCGGCGACGATTCGGACGTTGGACCGTCGCCGTCGATGAAACTCCGCCCCCGCGCTCGTCATTCAACCCCTTATCGCGGTCGATACAGGAATCAGACTCGGCCCGCGCGCAGGGTCCGCTAAGTTGATGAGGTGGTCAGGCGGTGCTACAATCGTGAATGTGGCAGCGCCGTGCTTCGCTTTGTGAATCGCCACCCGGAGGGTTCATCCCGCGGCGGCCACAGGGGAACGCCGGCGACAACAACGCAGGAGAACGCGAGATATGTTCGAGCGATTTACGGACCGTGCCCGGAAGGTGATGGCGTTGGCCAATCAAGAGGCCCAGCGCTTCAACCATGAGTACATCGGGACGGAACACATTCTCCTCGGCCTGGTGAAGGAGGGGTCGGGGGTGGGGGCGAACGTACTGAAGAACCTCGACGTGGACCTGCGCAAGGTCCGGCTGGAGGTCGAGAAACTGGTCAAGAGCGGACCTGAGACCGTCACCATGGGCAAGCTGCCGCAGACGCCTCGTGCTAAGAAGGTCATCGAGTACGCGATCGAGGAGGCCCGCAACCTCAACCACAACTACGTCGGCACGGAACACCTTTTGCTCGGCCTGCTCCGCGAGCAGGACGGAGTGGCCGCGCAGGTTTTGATGAATCTGAACCTCCGCCTCGAGGACGTGCGCGAGGAGGTGTTGAACCTTCTGGGGGCCAGCGAAGAGAGCGAAGAAGCTGGCCCCGGCGCCGCCTCGGAGCAGAAGAAGGGCAAGAGCAAGACTCCCGCGTTGGACTCCTTCGGCCGCGACCTCACCGAGATCGCCCGTCAGGGCAAGCTCGACCCGGTGATCGGTCGCCAGAGGGAGATCGAGCGCATCATTCAGATTCTTTGCCGGCGGCAGAAGAACAACCCGGTGCTTCTCGGCGAAGCGGGCGTGGGCAAGACCGCGATCGTCGAAGGACTCGCTCAAAAGATCGTCACCAACGACATCCCCGAACTGCTGGCCGACCGGCGGATCGTCGTGCTCGACCTGGCGATGATGGTCGCGGGGACGAAATACCGCGGTCAGTTCGAGGAGCGGATCAAGGCGGTGATGAACGAGGTCCGCCGCGCGGGCAACGTCATTCTGTTCATCGACGAGCTGCACACCCTGGTCGGCGCGGGCGGGGCGGAGGGGGCGATCGACGCCTCCAACGTCCTCAAGCCGGCCCTGTCGCGCGGCGAAATCCAGTGCATCGGCGCGACCACGCTCGACGAGTACCGCAAGTACATTGAGAAGGATAGCGCGTTGGAACGCCGCTTCCAGCAGATCATTGTAGAGCCGCCCACGCAAGCCGAGACGTTGCTGATCCTCAAAGGACTGCGCGATCGCTATGAAGCCCATCACCGGGTGCGCATCACCGACGTCGCCCTCGAGTACGCCGTCGATCTCTCCACGCGCTACATCGCCCGCGTGCAACCGGACAAGGCGATCGACGTGATGGACGAGGCCGGGGCCCGTGTTCGCCTGAAGTCCATGACCAAACCGCCGGATTTAACGGAACTGGAGAACGAGCTCGACAGGCTCGGCGGGGAAAAGGACGAGGCCGTCAAGAACGCCGACTACGAGCGGGCCGCCCAAATCCGCGACAAGCTCGACTCCATCAAGCTCAAGAAGAAGACCATGCAGAAGGAATGGCGCGATCACAGCAAGGAGATCGACGGGGTGGTCGACGAGGACGTGGTGGCCGAGGTCGTCGCCTCCATGACCGGCATCCCGCTGAAGCGCATGGGTCAGGTGGAGGCCGACCGGCTCCTTGGCCTGGAGGTCGAGCTGCACAAGCAGGTCGTCAGTCAGGACGAGGCCGTCTGCGCCGTCGCCCGCGCCGTCCGCCGGAGTCGCAGCGGTCTCAAAGACCCCAACCGCCCGATGGGCAGCTTTATCTTCGTCGGTCCGTCGGGCGTGGGAAAGACCTATCTCGCCAAGTGCTTGGCGCAGTTCATGTTCGGCGACGCGGACGCGTTGTTCGTGCTGGACATGTCCGAGTACATGGAGAAGCACAACGTGTCGCGTCTGATCGGCGCTCCGCCGGGCTACGTCGGCTATGAAGAGGGCGGACAGCTCACCGAGCGCGTCCGCCGCCGGCCCTACTCGATCATTCTGCTCGACGAAATCGAAAAGGCCCACCCTGACGTCTTCAACATGCTCTTGCAAATCATGGAGGAGGGGCGTCTGACCGACTCCTTCGGGCGTCACGTGGACTTCAAGAACGTCGTCCTCATCATGACCAGCAACGTCGGGGCGCACCGCATCACCCACCAGGACGAGTTCGGCTTCGGCAAGCGCGACGAGAACATCGGCTACGACAAGATGAAGGAGATGCTCAAGACGGAGTTGGAGGACCATTTCCGCCCCGAGTTCCTCAACCGCCTCGACGAGATCATCGTCTTCCGCAAGCTGACCCACGACAACATGGTCAACATCGTCGACCTTGAGCTGGGCAAGCTGGCTTCGAGGATGCGTGAGCGCGGCATCGAGCTCGAAGTCCAGCAGGACGCCAAGGACTACCTCATCGAGAAGGGGACCGACGAGAAGTTCGGCGCCCGTCCGCTCCGCCGCGCCATCGAGCATCACCTGGAGGACGCCCTCTCCGAGAGGCTGCTCCGCGGCGAGTTCGCGGGCAAAAAGAAGATCCTGGTGTCCGTCCAGCCTCCGACCTCCGACGACGGCGAGGCGACCCTGCGTTTGGAAGGCGTGGCCGAGGAGACGCCCGAACCGGTCGGGGCCCACGCCGACGGGACGTGACAAAGTTCGGGTGTGCCACTGCTCTTGAGCAGTGAAACGTAACAAAGGATACACAACGGCGAGGGCGATTCATGGGACGATTAGCTCTCCCGGCGTTTGGCGACGTCTACGTTGACGCCAATTGCATCATCTATAGCGTTGAGAAGGTCGCGTACGGATTCGACGAATGAAAGCGCCCGTCGGGACGGGCCTTCCCCGACTGCCAAAGAACCCAACCATGCGCGCGGTTGTCGAACGCTTCGAAGTGATGGACGACCGGATGGCCGAGGTCTTGCGGGAGAAGTCCGGGGCCGAGCGGTTGCGCATCGGCGACCAGATGTTCTCGTTTGCCCGAGACTTGATCGCAAACTCCGTCCGCGCCGCCCATCCCCAATGGGACGAGGGACGGATCGCAAGGGAGACGGCGCGGAGGCTGTCGCATGGCGCCGTCTGAACTGCTTTTCTTCGGGGTGGGTTTCCTCGCACCAACATTGTACTACAACGCTCTCTTATATGACGATGGTGTGAGGGAAGCCCGTTGAAACGGGCTAGCGGAGGCGGTTGAGGTCGTGCGCGTTACCAGCCGTAAACGCTTGCTGTTACCCACATTTTTCCGGAGCGGATGCCCCTTGGGCGTCTGGAAACAGCGTCTGTGCCGGAGGCACGGCATGAAAATAGCCCAGCGATTCATCGCTGGGGATGCAAGTCGAAGAACGGTCCGAGTCCCGGAGGGACGACAGAGCGGCACCCAGCCGTCCCTCCGGGACTTCGTTGCCTGGGCCCCAGTGTTCCCAGCGTTGAAACGCTGGGCTATTGTCAATCGTCCCTCCGGGACGAGCCTCGCTGGCATTCCGAAAGGCGCTCTACTTGTGGGTAACAGCAAGCGTAAACGGCTGGCCTGGGGGGCCGCCTTCGGCGGGAGAAAGGCCGCGAAAGCGGCCTGAATCGCCCGTGCGCTTTCCAACCGCTCTGGAAGAACTTGGTGGAGTAGTGGTAGTCCCCGTGCCCAGTACGTGCCGAGCGCCGGCAACGCAGAGTGAGCGTGAGCGGCGTCACGTCTTATCGTTCCCATACGAGCACGCGGATGGTATGATCCGACCGCGTAAAGGAGAACCCGCATGGCCCAGTTCGACACCGTTCAGCAATTCATGCACGAGCAGAAAATCGACGGTTGGCTGGTGTACGATTTTCGCGGCAACAACTCCATCCTCGCCCAGTTGCTTCCCGGTAAGCGTTGGACGACGCGGCGGGCCGTGTTTTGGATTCCGGCCGTCGGCGATCCGGCTCTGCTGGTTCACGGAATCGACGAACGCCAGTTCGACGCCGTCTCCGTGGCCCGCGAAAAGTATCTGAGCTGGAACGACTTACACGCCTGGCTGCGCACGAAACTCGCCGGGATGCAGCGAGTGGCCATGGAATACGCACCGGGCGGAACGCTCCCCGTGGTGTCGATCGTGGATGCGGGGACCGTCGAGTTGGTGCGGTCGTTCGGCGTCGAGGTCGTCTCCTCGGCGAACCTGATCCAAGTCTGCGTGGCCTGCTGGTCGCCGCAGGCGGTCGAAGCACACAAGACAGCGTCCGCGCGGGTCGGGGCGATCAAGGACAGCGCCTTCCGGTTGATCGGT
>JAZDHF010000161.1:0-39345 GCA_043806315.1 Planctomycetota bacterium
GCTTTCTGGCACGAAAAAGCGACGGCCTGCCGGGCTGGCAAACCATCTGGAAGGGTTGGAACAAAGTCATGCCCCTCGTGCAAGGGCTCGAACTCCATCGCGATCTGTTGCGGGAGAAAAGTTGTGGGTAAGGGTGAGGGCGGGAGCCTCAGTCTCGCCATCAGACGAGTGACGGCAGATGACGATGGCGACGGCGACGTGGACTGGGAGGACTTCGAGGCGTTTGTCGCCTATGTGGCCGGCCCGTCCGCTGATCCGCAATTGCCCGGCTGGCGCTTCTTCGACGTTGACTTGGATGACGACGTCGACCTGCGCGACTTCGCGGAGTTTCAGACCTCGTTTAGCTCGTGGTCGCCATAGACCGAAGGTGGTGGCGACGCGGTGGTACCCGTATCAGCCGCCCGGCTGACGCGCACAAGCCCATATGCCCCAATCGTCGCGCCGATCGGAACGCTCCACGCCCCCTGCTCGCCGCGCGACTTGGCCCAGCGTAGCGTTTCGTGGGCCGGCCTTCCATCCGCGCCGTGGCGGCGAACGATTCGCGCCGTCCCGGCGGTCGCTTGGCATGGCTGCGGTCGTTTGCGCCCATGCTCGCGGTCGGAGATAGTACACTCGGCAAGAACATGGCTGCCAGAGACTGCGGCCATGCCGTTTCAGGAGGTCCATCAATGACGCGAGTGCGGCACGGGCTGACCATCGATGAAGTGCGGCAAATCTGGCTATCCCGATCGGAGGGCAAAACAAGGACGATTCTGAACAGCTACCATGCGAGGCGGGAAAGCTCCGGCGGGGGATACGGTCACGAGGGGCTTGGGATCTACGGGATGTACCAAGAGCGAGCAGCGCGCGAGAAAGTGCGATTGGCCGCTAAGCTCCTGGAGAAGGCTGGTTTGGAGGTCAGTTACAAGACAATTCGAAGCGTGACGGGACAATCCTCAAGCACCATCTGTAGGTACTGGGTTCCACCGAAACAGAATTCGCCGGAGAACCCGACCCTGCAGGTCGACGAGGAACTCCCGCAAGTCATCCAATTTCCACGCGAGAAAGTATAGCATCGCCATCGCCGCATTCGGCTCGCGTCGCGACGTACGGAGGGTTTCCTGTTGAATCCGCAACCAAAGGAGGTTTGACCTACGATACGTCGATGGATTTATCTTGCCGATCCCGAAGACGCGTCGGGTCATCCACCCGACGTTCCATCCCGCGCGTTCGGGGCGGCTGGCCGAAGTCGGTCCCGATCCCGTAACACGGTGCAGCACCTACCAGGCGTGGCGTACGTTGACCCCGCGCTGGCGCTTGGGGTTCGGATTGACATTCGGCATTCACAATTCCCCATTCCGCGTGATCGCTCCATCACGCGGTCCCCGCCGATCACCCCGCAAGTTCTATCTATTGAGCCGCTGCGCGCTCTGCGCCCGCTCCGCGCGCCGGCAGCGCAAGTTTTGTTCCACGTGGAACAACGGGGCCTTCGCGTCGAATCCCCGACAGCCCGGTCGCGGACCTGCGGGGCGGGAACGTCCGCACCGATCGTCGCCGTGACCGACGCGCCCTATCCGACGAGGAACTGCGACGATTGCTGGAAGCGGCCCGGACCGGTCCGACGCGGTACGGTATGCCGGGGCCGGAACGTGCCGTGCTCTATGAGCCGGCCGCCACAACGGGACTACGCGCGGCCGAGCTGCGATCGCTTACGCTTGGAGCTTTCGACCTGCAAGGCGACCCACAGACGGTGAAGGTGCGGGCGGCTTACAGCAAGCATCGACGCAACGATATCCTACCGCTGAAACCCTCTACGGCGCAAATGCTGGCCCGCTGGTGCGATGAAAACGGCCCGGTGGACCCTGCGGCCCGGTTATTCAACGTACCGCGAAAGGCCGCGAAAATGTTCCGCGCCGACCTGGACGACGCCGGGGTGCCGTACTTCGACGGCGATGGGCGTGTGGCCGACTTTCATGCCCTGCGGCACACCTACATTACGAACCTGGCGCGAGGCGGCGTCCACCCCAAGGTCGCCCAACAGCTCGCCCGACATAGCACGATCACGCTGATGACGGACCGCTACTCGCATACGGTTTTGGGCGAGCTATCGGACGCTCTGGCGGCACTGCCGGAGCCGTCGGCCAAGCCCGACGAACCGGAACGTCAACGGGCGACGGGCACCTATGATCCCGGCCCGAATGCCTTACCGCTTTCCTTACGGAAATCCTCACCGACACGGGGTGCGCGGCCATTGTCCCGTCGTTCATCGGATTGCACGGAATCGGCGAGTGCCGCAATCGCGACACGTGCGGCAGACCCTACGAAAGCCGGGGTCGTCTGCGCTTCGGTGCGCGGTGATTCATCGTCATGTGCCACCGACTTGTCACCGCGCCCGGCGGGATTCGAACCTGCGACCCCCGGTTTAGGAAACCGGTGCTCTATCCAACTGAGCTACGAGCGCCGAACATTCACAACATCACATAAGAGCTGCACTTACGATCCGCCACACTAGCTGCCCGGACACAGCGACTTCGGCGTTTTGGGAGAATACTTGGGAGAATACTCGCCCCGCTTCTCTCCGCCGCCGATACCAAGCTCGCAACGCCCTGCGACCGAGAGCAACAGCACGGGACGACCTCGCAAACGCCTCCAGACCGACCAATACGACGGGCGTAAGTTCACCACGATCGCCGTCACCAAGAACGGCGCGGCATCCTACCAGAGAATCCACCTGCGTACCAAGGACGACGATGTCGCCTGACGGCGTCGGGTCTGGCCACGGATTTTGGCATCAGGCTGTTTTTCGGTTCTGCCAGTATAGCTCCCATTGCCCGCCCTCCCGGAGAGCTACGAGGTTCATCAGGGCTGCGGCATTGTCCGTATCCCATTTCATGCCGGGGCGTTTGAGGCGGAGGGTGAGGTTCTTGTACATGGCTTCCGTCGGGCCGGAGCCGATGTCCCAGCCTTTGGCCGACGCCGCCGGATACTCCACCATCTCCCACCGTTCCACGATGTAATTCCGCAACAATCGCAGAGCCTCGTGTTGATCGGGATAAGCGGCGCACAATCCAGCGATCGAGATGGTGGAAGAGCGTGTGAACATGGGCTTTGCAATAATACAAGCCCCACCCTCGGATCACGGGGTTGAGTTCCCGAACGATCTCCTCCGTTCGGAGCGGTACGCGTCGATGGGTGCTTTGCCGCATTCGATCCTTGAACCGGCAGATCGACTTCTGACTCGGGTACGCATAGAGCGCCCCCTGCCGGGTTCCGCTCTTGATCCGAGAGACCTCCAACCGCAACGGTCGGCTGCCCCGCTTGATCTTGAACCCCAAGAAGTCGAAACCGTGCCTGACGTGGACGATCTGCGTCTTGCTCGCATTCATCGTCACACCCAGTTGGGCGAGGATCTTCACGGCGGACGCGAGAGCCGCCTGGGCTTCCGCTCGTGTGCGACAGGTAATCACCCAATCATCCGCATAACGCGTCAGTTGATACCCACGGCACCGCATCTCCCTGTCAAACGGCGTCAACAGGACGTTGCTGAGCAACGGGGAAATCACCCCGCCCTGGGGTACCCCGTGTTCCGTGGGGAACAACCGTCCCTCCGCAAAACATCCGGCCTTCAGAATACTTTCAAGGATTCGCAGCACTCTGCCGTCCGACACTTTGCGGTTCACGAGGGTCATGAGTTTGCCATGATCGACCGTCCCAAAGAAGTTCTTCAGGTCGGCATCGACCACCCACTCCTGTCCCGCGTTCAATTCCCGCCAAATCTTCCGAAGGGCGTCCTTGGTCGATCGCCCTCTCCGGTACCCGAAGTTGGCATCATCGAATTCCGGCTCGAAGATCGGTTCCAGTCGGTTGAGCAGCGCCTGTTGCAGCACGCGATCATAGATCACGGGAATGCCCAACGGCCGCCGCTCTTCCGGTTTACCCGGCTTGGGAATCATCACTTGTTTCACCGGCTGAGGTCGATACGCATCCTGGCGCAGCTCGTTGTGCAGGCGTTGAAGGTGAACCCCCAGGTCCGCCTCGAACTCCGCCAACGTCTGCCCATCGATGCCTCCGGCTCCCCGGTTGACTTTGACGCGTTCCCATGCCCGTCGCAGGTTCTTCTCCTTGTAAACCTTGTCCACCAACGAGTGGACCTTCCGCGTTCCCGTCGGATTGATCCAGTCCGCCAGTCTCCTCGGTCCGTGTCGTACGGGTCTTTCACACATGGAACTGTTCCACAGCACGGCCCTTGCTCATCTGACTTTCCTTCTCGCTCCGACATCCTCGCCAGCCGACTTCCCCAGGCCACTCGCCTGTCCCGGTATGCCGGAATCGTGCGGCTTTCGCCGCCCTTCAGGTACTATTCGGCTGTCCGACTACTCGCGGGGCCTCACCGCTCACTTCGCCTTCCGGCTTATAGAGCCGCTTACCCGACGCCACTCGGAACCGCCGCGAGTCCTCCTGGGGTCACGCCTGAATCTTCCGCACCGTGCCGTCCGCAAACACCTTGGTACGAGAGGTGGATGAGAAACGCCTTCGCCTCCATAGTGCAGGCTCGACCTTGCCCTCTCTTGGGCCGACCGGTTCGTCTTCGGGATGGCTCCCATCGACTACGGCCCGGTGCTTCTCCGTATACCCTTCGGATTCGGCCTCACGACCGACACCCTGTCCTCCTTCCATTTCCACCGGAAGGCCGGCGAGGCGTTACCCCCGCCTTTGGATAGGACGCCCCTCATCCGGGCGCCAGAGGGACTCAAACCCTCCTGATTCACGCGCTGCCCAGCGCACACTATGGGCCTGTCCGACTCTCACCCCCGGCCTGTTCTGTCCCTCGCGGGCTTTCAGTTGGTGACTCTTGGCCACCACCGGGATGGGTCTCCCGTGTTGCGTCTGTTCTCCTTGCAGACATGCCGTCGCCACTACCCCGGCGCACCCGATGCAGGCTATTTGCTTCGCACGGACGGCGTGCCGATAATATTGACAAGTGGTTCGGCGACCACAAAGACGTGCTCGTTCGTCTCGACGACCTGCGGGGCACAACCGGCGTCGCCCGGCGGCAGAGAGCGTGGTATGTGTGGGATCATCGGATACGTGGGTAGCAGGCCGGCGTTGCCCATTCTGATCGAGGGGCTTCGCCGACTCGAATACCGCGGGTACGACTCGGCCGGGGTGGCCCTGGTGGACGACGGGAAGGTCCGCGTGACCAAGTCGGCGGGGCGTCTGTCGGTCCTCGAACAGATGCTGGACTTCGAGGCCCGACCCACGACCGGAATCGGCCACACGCGCTGGGCGACTCACGGCGCTCCTACCGACGTCAACGCCCACCCCCACACCGACGCCTCCGGGCACATCGCCGTGATCCACAATGGGATCATTGAAAACGACCGCGCCCTTCGCACGTACCTGGAGCGGCAGGGCGTCGTATTCCGTAGCGAGACGGACACGGAGGTCCTGGCCCAGCTCATCGGGCGGTTTTACGAGGGGAACCTCGAACAGGCCGTGCGACAAGCCTTGCATGAAGTCTCCGGCGCCTACGCCATCGCCGTGGTCTGCTCCCAGGAGCCGGACGTGATCGTCGCCGCCCGCAAGGGCAGCCCGTTGCTCATCGGCGTCGGCAAGGGAGAGCATCTGTTGGCCTCCGACGCCGCCGCCATCCTCGCCCACACGACCCAAGTCGTTTATCTCGGTGACGGCGAGATGGCACGCATCACGCCCCAGCACGTTCGCATGACCACGCTCGAAGCGATCCCCGTGACCAAGGACGTAGAGGAGATCGAGTGGAGCCTCGACCAGATCGAGCTGGCCGGCTACGAGCACTTCATGCTCAAGGAAATCCACGAGCAGGCCGCGGCTTTGGAGAATTGCCTTCGCGGGCGCATCGACCTGCGGGAAGGCGCTGTCCACCTCGGCGGTCTGCGCGACTGCACGCGTGAGTTGACCCGCGCCCGGCGCATCGTCCTCACGGCGTGCGGCACGGCCTGGCACGCCGCCCTCGTCGGCGAATACCTGTTCGAGGAGTTGATCCGCATCCCCACGGAGACGGAGTACGCCAGCGAGTTTCGCTATCGCAACCCGGTGATCGACGACGGCACGGTGGTGATCGTCGTCTCGCAGAGCGGGGAGACCGCCGACACGCTCGCCGCCTTGACGGAGGCCAAGCAACGCGGCGCTCTGACCCTCGGCGTCGTCAACGTCGTCGGCTCCAGCATCGCCCGTGAGACCGACGCGGGCGTGTATCTGCACGTCGGGCCTGAGATCGGCGTCGCCAGCACCAAAGCCTTCACCGGTCAGGTCGCCGTGCTCGCCCTGATGGCCTGCTATCTGGGCCGACGAAAGCACCTCTCCCCCGCCGCCGCCACGCAGTTCATCACCGCCCTGTCGCAGATCCCCGCACAGATCAACCGCATCTTGGAGAATGCCGACGAGGCCCGCGCCGTCGCCGAGCGCTACTGCGACCGCGAAAACTGGCTGTATCTAGGCCGGGGCTACAACTATCCGGTTGCTCTGGAGGGCGCTCTGAAGCTCAAGGAAATCAGCTACATCCACGCCGAAGGTCTGCCCGCCGCCGAAATGAAACACGGGCCCATCGCGCTCATCAGCGACGGGATGCCTGTCGTGGTCATCGCTACCGCGGGAACGCAATACGAGAAGATCATGAGCAACATCCAGCAGGTGCGAGGCCGCGGCGGCAGCGTCATCGCCATCGCCACCGAGGGCGACCGGGAGATCAAGCGCCTCGCCGAGCACGTCCTCTACGTCCCCGACACCTTGGAGCCGCTGCAACCGCTGTTGGCCGTCATCCCGCTGCAACTGATCGCCTACCACGCGGCCGTCCTCCGCGGCTGCAACGTCGATAAACCCCGCAACCTAGCCAAGAGCGTCACGGTGGAATAGGCGAGCCGCGGGTTTCGGCGCGCGGACGCGCCCCCATTAGAACCGGGAGCGGCGGCAATCCGACCACCAGCCGAAAAAAGTAGAATGTTCCCCTCGATCGCGCTGCGGACGCCCTAAGGGTTCTGTGGTCGTCCGAGGTAAATCCGTTCGGCTCGGGCGATATTCTCGGCGGCTTTGCTCCAAATGAGTTGCGGAAGCTCCAGCGGAAAACCGTAGAACTTCTCTCCGTAATCGGCTGTTCCCTCTACGAATTCGACGCCGTATTTCGCGCGAATGGATTCCGCGTCGGCGAAATCGTGGGCGGGAATCTTTCCGCCGTGAAATTTCCCGTATTCCAACGCTCGGCGAACCTCCGTAAACCACGCGCTAACGCCGTAGTCGTCGGCTGCTCGTTTGTATAGTTCAACCATGTTGAGTTCCAGATCGGACTTGCTTGCTACGGCCTTATCAATGGCAATGCTTAGCTCGGTGTTGAACTCTTGCAGGAGGCGATTAAACTCAAGCTGATTGACTCCAACCTTTTGAGTCGCTGTCGTTATCGCTTTTCCTGCGCGATAGAGAGGTTGGTATGTGGTCTGGTCTCGGAGCGCCGTTGGGGGCGAAACGAACCGCACCACGGCAACGACGCAAGTGACAAGCAGTAGAGTTCCCGCACCCAACACGACGGGCCGAGTCCACCTAGATCGGTGCGGCGGGTGCGGCGGGTGTGCATTTTCAGTTGCTACGTGGGGTTTCCGGCGCTGCAGCTCGTGGCCGCAGAGCGAACACGCAACAGCCTCTTCGGGATTCGCCGACTCGCATTCCGGGCAATAGATTTGATACATCAGACTCCTCGCTGTTGACGCCTCATCGCGGGTACTCGTCTCCGGCGGCAAGGGCTAAGCGATCCTGTGCCGACCTGTTCTCAAAATGCCAACGTAGAGTATACTCGTAGCGCCGGGAAGGCGGGTTAGCTACCCGCCAAGCGGTCCCGACGGCGATCGTCTCGTCACTTGCAATTCTCATCAACGAACCGCCGAGTTTGGTGAGTTGATATTACTGTGCGAAACATGAACGGGGCAGTACCAAGCGTTCTGATTACTTGGATGAGGCCGTAGTCGTCGAGATAGGATACGGCCCGGTTGATTCGAGCTGGGGTCAGATCTGTAAGTTCCGCGATCCGCGGGGCGTCGGTCTGATCGTTCGTGGACACTGCCGCAGCGACTTTTTTAATGTCTTCAGTCGGAGCGTAGCCAAGCCCATCGTCGGCAAAGTGCAAATACAGGGCGTACGTAGGCTGTACCTGCCCGAACCGCCAAGGTGCGGTGCCGAACCAATCTACCGTCTTCACTAGGCCATATTGCTCGAGTTCGGCGATTGCGTCGTTGATTTCTATGGTGGAATGGTGTTCAAATGCCGCTTGAAGTTGCGCGCCGGTGAAGGCGCGGTATGCCTCCTCTTCTGCCTCAGTCGATTTGGTGAGAAAGAGCCCGATTGTAGAACCGATTCGTGTGAGTCCTCCGACTGATCGGTTGAGCTCGGTTACGTAAGTTGGCGGCCGCCCGACCGCAGGCTTGTCAGTCACTCCGTGAATGATCTTCACGAGTTGTCGCACACCGTCATCGTGCTTCGTCGTTAGGTCAACCCACTTGATGCTCCGAAGGGCGAGCGGTACCTCGCACGACTCGATGATGACCGGGATAAGGCGGGTCAATTTCTCCATTCGCCGAACGAATGCGGCATTGATCTCCTCCCGCACCCAGCGAGACACAATTGATCGGGGCGAGAGAAGAACGAGAAAGAACTTGGCCGTAGCAAGCCCATCTTCGAAGATTTTGTCCACGATCGAATCGCCGAGCGCAATGCTCCACTTCGCGAAGAACACATCGGCCCCACCTTGCTGCAACTCCGTGGCAAGCTTGTCGGCAACGCCCGCATCGCTCTCTGTATAGCTGATGAATACCTTGGGATCCTGCTGGATCATTGTCTCCCCGCCTTCGCCTGATTCCATTCTTCATTGGCCTTCTTGGTGGCACGAACCGAGATCACCGTGCTCGCTCGGACGCTCTGAAGATTGAGCGTGTTCCTCTTCAGCTCGTTGAGGTGTACCGACCCAAACCAGAGTGGGTGCGCCTGAAGCTGCCCAGCGGAGTTTGTTTCCTTCACCTCGACGAGCGCGATGGGGATCTCGATGCCATCAACTGTGCGTGTTAGCTCCAGCAATGTCCCTTCGGGCAGGGGCGCACCACATGAAAGCAGTACAACATGCTCGCCTGCGTACGCCGAGGAGGTTTGAATGGCAAGAAGCGTTACTCGTGACGGCGAATCGCGGTACAGTCTCCACCCCTGGTATAAGACTGAGACCAGGAGGAAACCTCCGGCGAACGCCAAGCAGACAAGCACACCAATGAGCCAAGCCGGAAGCTGAACGCCTGTGATCGGAATTCCGAGCCAGCTTCCCACCGAGGCTACGCCGGTAAACACGGCCCACCACGGCGCAAAGAACGGACGCAGTAGCTCGCGCAGATAGCTGCTTACGGTTGGTCGCGTCGCCGTCATGATGGAGTCTAGTATATCAGCGCAGTGCGGGTTCGTGCCACCGACGTCATCCGTGCGATGTCGGGGCGACCCACGGGTAACGCACGGGGACGTAAGGTGCATCTTGGCGGATTGCTTGTCGGATTGCAAGCTGTTGCATAAGAACGGGCGGGGCGGCACGTCACAAAACAACCGCCCAACGGAATCAGGCATCGTTCTTTGGTTGACCGGTCATTGCGACCATGGCAGGATTGTTCTCATGATCCAGCGAGCCGTGCTCATCCCGTGTAACGCCCACCTCGGCCGGAACGCCGGAGCCGCCGGCAATCAGCGCACAAGGTTCGGCGTGGTAGCCGCCTTACTGTTTCTCGGTGGTTGTGTGGAGATTCGCGTACCCGACCCGAACGTGCGCTACGTTGCCTTCGGCGACTCTTCCACGTCGGGCCCATCAACGCGGGATTACCCGGATATCGTCCGATCGTTGCTCGACGAAGCGCCTGAGACGTTCGCCAACGAGGGAACCAGCGGGGAGACGAGCGGGGAAGGGCTGGCCCGTCTGAAGAGTTTGCTCGCGGACGGCATCTTTCCGAACGCGGACGTGCTGCTGTATTGGGAGGGCGGAAATGACATCACCGGGTTCATCAAGGACAACGACCCGTTTCTCCTGGCCTCACCCGATGACCCCGACTATCCGCTCTCCAACGACTTGGCCCAACGCCTTGCGGAAACACAGGCGAACATCGAGTCCGCTGTGGCCGCGTCGCGGAACGCCGGTCTGCGTGTTTATGCGGCGACGTACTTCTTTCTTCTGGAGGACATCGCCGGATGCGACGCCCTACCGCTGGGCGTCGTCCTGCCCGGGCAGGCTCGAAATGCCAATGTTTACATCGCCCGGCTCAACGAACGCATCCGAACAGCCGCCGCAAACCAGGGGGCGGTTTTGGTGGATGTGGCGGCCGCCGACGCCATCCTCCGCCAGGATCAGGCGAACTACTCCGACTGCGACCATCTCAGCGAACAGGGCAACGGCATTGTGGCCAACCTGTTCTTTCAGTCGATCGTCGGCCCGACGAATTGATTGGGGTGAAACCCGGCTACCGCCTGCGGTGCAGGGCACGGTCCATTTCCCGTTTGTGTTCGCGGGTTTGGAGGGTTCGGCGTTTGTCGCCGAGGGTCTTGCCACGGGCCAGAGCGACGGCCACCTTGGCGATGCCGCGATCGTTGAAGTAGATGCGCAGGGGAACCAAAGTCAGCCCCTTCTGCTCGACCTGAGGCCGGAGCTTACGAATCTCACGGGCGTGGATGAGCAGCTTGCGACGCCGCAGCGGATCGTGGTTTTGCGCATGGGCGAACGAATAGGCCGCGATGTGCGAGCCGATCAGCCAAAGCTCGTCATCCTCGATCCGGGCGTAGGCCTCCTCGATCGAGGCGTTCTTGTCCCGAAGGCTCTTGACCTCCGTGCCCCGCAGCACGATTCCGCAATCGAACTGTTCGAGGATTTCAAAGCGAAAGGCGGCCTTGCGATTGCGGCAAACGGTGTTGTCGGTCGGAGCGGCCTTGGACATAACTTCCGCATTTACAGGTACTTACGTGCGAATAGGAATCTTTGCTCATTAGGCCTATAATTTCGAACGATTCTATCGGTAGGTCCGTCCAACGCAACTAACGGCGTGGGCATAGGTTATAATGGTTTGTAGGAGTGGTGGTTGATCGTGGCGGAACGTGTGGCGACGACCAGCCGGGAGCAAGAGGTTCAACTCATCGGGCGGGCACGTGCGGGCGATCGTATCGCTTTGCGCGAACTGGTCGATGGGCACAAGGACCGTCTGTTCGCATTTATCTGGCGGATGGTCCGCGACCACCACGAGGCCGAGGACATCTGCCAGGACGCCTTCCTCAAGGCCTTCGCCTCGCTGGACAGCTTCTCCAGCCAATACCGTTTCAGCACCTGGCTGTTCACCATCGGGTACCGTGTTTGCCTGAACCGGTTGCGACGGAAGCGGACTTTCTCCGGGGACCTGGATTTCGCGGGTTTTCCGGCGAACGACGGCGAGACGCCCTCCGCGACGTTGGAATCAGAGGAGGCCCGCCGCGTGCGGACGATGGTCTGGTCGGCGGTCGATCGACTCAGTCCTCCGCAGCGTGCGACGATCCTCCTTTTTTATCGGAATGAATTCGGCTGCCACGAGATTGCGCGAGTTCTGCAACTACCGTTGGCGACCGTGAAGAGTCATCTGCACCGTGCGCGGGGCAGGTTGCGGGAGTTGCTAGAAGCTCTTCCGGAGCAAGATTGGACTTATTTCCGCAACCTTTCGGAGCGAGCCGGATAAAAGCGGGTGTCGGCGGCATTGGATTGACCGACGTGCGAGTGTTGTGATGCGTTGCGAGGAAGCCCGACAACTATTCGACGCCTACCTGGACGGTGAGTTGTCGCCGTCGCTGGCGACGGAACTCGGCGCTCATCGTGTGCGCTGTCCGGATTGTCGTCGGGCGTTGGCTCTTCTGGAAGTTAGCGGCCACATCATCAGTTCCGATCGGGAACCGGTGGCCGTGCGGCATGACTTTTCCGAACGCCTGTTGTTGTGTATGGCCGTTCCGTATCGCGGCTGGCTCGGGAAGGTCCGGCGCGGCCTCTACGTAGCCGGTCCGCTGGCGGCGGCGGCCATGATTACGCTGGCGTTTCTGGGATTCTTCGACCGCAGTCGCGATTCGAAAGTAGCCGGGTTGAAGGTGGAGCCGACGCATGTCGAAGCCGGCGTCGTCTCCCCGCGCGTCTCCGCTCCCGCGCCGTCGGTTCAGGACCGTGAGGCGGCCGAGCGGGCGATCGACCGATGGGTTGGGCAGATGCAAATGAACAAGGCCGCCGCGGGGCCGACGAACGATTCCGCCCCGAAGATGCTCAATCTGACGATCCTGCAGATCCTCGATATGCTCGAAGAGGGGAATGACGGCTCGGCCCGCCCGCAGCGCTTCCCCGGCGCCGACCCGCACGAGCCGTTCGGTCCGCCGGACGAGCCTCCGGCGAGCGACGAGGATGTCGAAGACCTGTAGTCCGCGAGGCTGCGGATTCTTGTCCTGGAGCGTAGCGAAGGATCGGTCAGCCTCCATCGCGTCCTGCGGTTGAACACTTGTCCTAGAGCGTAGCGAAGGATCGGTCGTGGCATTGATCTTGCGCAACAGCCTATTGGAACACCGCCGCGCCGTCGTTCGGGCCGCCCTCGTCGTGCTGTTCGCGACGACGCCGCTCCTCGCGCAATCTCCGCCCGTCGAAAAGGACAAGGCGACGAAGGCGCCGATGGCGAGGTACGTGCCGGCCACTGCGAAGCTCTTCATTGAGTTCCGACGTCCCCGCGAGGTCGACGAGACGTTGCGGCAGGCCCAGGCCTGGCGGCTGTGGTCGGCGGCGGCCGCGGGGACGACAAATCCGAAGAAACCGACCGACGTGCGGACCGCCCTCATCGACTTCCTCGGACCCGACTCCACCACGAGCGTGGACGAAATGATGAAGGCGGAGATCGGGCTGATCGCCCCCTCTCCCTCCGATCTGAGCAACGCGATCTGGTTCGCACGCCTCCCCAACCCGAACGTCCTCGACCGATGGTTCCCCAGGGAATGCCGACAAGACACCGCCGGACCCGGGGCGGACAGTTTTTTCCGCATGGCCGACGGCATGATCGTGGGAGTGCGTGAGGGGATCGTCGCCATGGCCCGCCGCAGCGACGGCAGCAACCTCCTGCGCGAGTTGTTCCGTCTGATGGTGGGCGGCGACGGCGAATCCCTGGAGAACTCGCCCGGCTATCGCGGTCTGGTCGCCTATCTACCGGGCAAGGCCATCGCCGTCGCCTACTGGGCTAGGAAGACCGCCGGACCGGACGACGAGGGTGCGTGGTCCAAGCTGTGGCCGCCAGTGGAACGCGCCGCGTTGGGAATGTCCGCCGGTAACGGCCGAATCGACCTCGCCATGCGCGGCGCGCTATCGACGCCGTGTCCGCACCGCGCTTTGGCCCCTCATGCGGTCGATCGGCTGATGAAACTACCCGCAACCACGGTCGCCGCGTTTGCGACCACACTCGATGTCAACCGACCTTCCGAAGCGACCGTACGCGACCGGTCCTCGGATCTATGGGCGAGAGCCTTGGCCTTGCTGGGCGACCTTCGGTCGGCGGCGACCGACCCGGCCCATCCGCTTCCAAAACTGGGCCCGCACGTGATCCTGGCCTGGGACCAGGACTTGAGCGCCGCCGGGGCTGCTCCCCAACTGGCCTTGCTGGTTGAAACCACGGACGCCCGCGGTCTTGATCGTGAGTTCGAGGCGATCATCGCGTCCTCCGTGGGCGCGGAGGTACGGACCGATTCCACGGCGGACTCCGCGGCCGCGCCGACCGTCACACGCACGACGTATTTCGGCGTGTCCATCGGACAGGCGACGCTGAGAGGGTTCATGGAGGGGTTCCTGTCGCCCGTTGCGAATCCGGCCGGAGACGTGGAATTGTCATGGGCGGCCCACGGCGAATGGTTCCTGGTCGCTCTTCGTCGCGAGCAGATCGAGCGAATTCTCGATGCCCAGTTCGGGCTTGTTCCCACGCTCGCCAACATCCGCGAGGTGAAGGCGCTGCGAAAACGCCAAGCGAGCAACGCCTCGATTCTCCTCCTTCAGCCGGACCTCGCTTCGGACGTGCTCCAACGGTTGGTTCCGGCGGGAGACGCTCCCCACCCGACGAAACTGGATCCGTCGCTTTTTGCGGACTCGGCCCTCGCGGAGGCCGTCCGAGGCGGACGGTTGGGGATCGGGATGCAGGTGGAGCAGGAACCGGGCACCGTCGTCGTCGCGCGGGTCTATCCCGACACCGCAGCCGACGGGCGCTTGCGGCCCGACGATCGGATCATCGGCGTCGATGGGCGGTTGCTCGATCTGACTTCTCCCAACGCCGACCTGCGACGCCGCTGGGCCGAGCCGCCCCCCTCCGCGGGCCACACCCTCCGCGTGCAACGCGATGACACCACGATCGACCTGGTTTTGAAACGCGACGAGCCCGAGGCCCAACCTTCGGACATGCTGACGCGTTCCCTCCCCGTGATCCGCGAACTCGCCACGGCGCTTCGCACGATCCGCTTCGCCAGCCTCACCGTTCACCCCACCGACGAGCGGCATTACTCGGCGCTTCTTTCGCTGGGCCCGGTCCCGTCCCCCTCCTCGGTCGGCCGCTGACGGCTCAGGGAATGTGGGACCGACTTTCCAGTCGGTCAATGCCCGCCGACGCCCAGAGCCGATTTCCAATGCTCGTCATAGAGTAGCGAGAAGACCATCTGCACGCGCTCCGCGCGATTCGGTTGCCCGTCCGCGAGCATGTGAAGGGCCTGCTCCAACTGAGCATACCGGTGATCCGAATGAACCTGTCCCGCGCCGTCAGCTCGATCCATTCGATCGAGGGCAGCCGCAATGTCCAACAGCCGGTGCCGGGTTTCGAGGAAGTCGCGGTCCAACACTTCGACCGCCGTTCGGGTCGTGGGCATGGGTTCTTCTCCGGTTGACTACCCTGCATGATACCGCATCGGCCGAACGCTCGCACAGACCGGTTCGTCAAGCTACAATTCCCTTCGTGGTAGCCCGTCTGCACAGCGCGACGTTCTGCGGCATCGAGGCCGTACCGGTGGAGGTGGAGGTCGACGTCTCCCCCCGCGGGTTCGCCGCTCCGATCCTGGTCGGCCTGCCCGACGCCGCGGTGAAAGAGAGCACGGAGCGCGTCCGCACGGCCATGCAGAACTCCGGGTACTCCTTCCCCCGCAACCGGACGGTCATTAACCTCGCCCCCGCGGATTTGCGCAAGGAAGGCCCGGCCTTCGACCTGCCTATCGCCCTGGGCGTCCTCTTCGCCAACGGCGATGTCGTGTCGGATAACCCCGGTCAATACCTCGTCGTCGGCGAGCTGGCCCTCGACGGGCGGGTCCGGCCCACCAACGGGGCCTTGTCCGTCGCCTTGCTTGCCAAAGAGCAGGGATTTCGCGGGGTGATCGTTCCCGCGGACAACGCCGCTGAGGCCGCCGTCGTCGAGTCGATGGATGTCATTCCCGTGACATCGCTCACCGAGGCCGTCGGGTTCCTCTCCGGCCAGCTTCCGCTGGAGCCCAAGACGATCGACGTGCAGGCCGTCTTCGCCCAGTCGTCGTGTTACGATTGCGACTTCGCCGAAGTCCGCGGGCAGGAGCACGTCAAGCGGGCCATGATCATCGCCGCGTCCGGCGGCCACAACGTGCTGCTCATCGGCCCGCCGGGATCGGGAAAGACGATGCTAGCCAAACGCCTGCCCACCATCCTGCCCCCGCTCACGCTGGAGGAGTCGGTGGAGGCGACGCGCATCCACTCCGTCTCCGGTGAACTACCACGGGGGATGGCCCTACTGGCCCGTCGGCCCGTCCGCAGCCCGCACCACTCCGCCAGCACACCGGCTCTTGTCGGCGGCGGTTCCATCCCCCAAGCGGGCGAAGTATCGCTCGCTCACTACGGCGTCCTCTTTCTCGATGAGTTCCCCGAATTCACGCGCGCGTCGTTGGAGGCCCTTCGCCAACCCTTGGAGGACGCGCGGGTTACGATCGCCCGGGCCCATGCCACGGTCAGCTTCCCGGCGTCGTTCACCTTGGTCGCGGCGATGAACCCCTGCCCCTGCGGCTATTACACCGACCCGCGAAGACCGTGCAAATGCACGCCGCTGCAAATCGACAAATATCTTTCACGGATCAGCGGCCCGCTGCTCGATCGAATCGACATCCACATCTAGGTGCCCGGAGTGCCCTTCTCCGCCCTGCGAAGTCAAACCGACGGGACGCCGTCCTCCGCCATGCGTGAACAAGTATTGGCCGCTCGGGACCGGCAACACCATCGCTTCGGCGACGACGCCGTCATGGTCAACGGACGAATGACGGGCAGACTGCTGCGCCGGTTCTGCAAACTGGACGACGCCGGGGAATCAGTGCTGCGCCAGGCCATGACCGAACTGGGCCTCTCCGCCCGCGCCCACGATAAGATTCTCCGCGTCTCCCGCACCATCGCCGACCTCGCCGACCGCGACGAGGTTCGCGCCGAGGACGTGCTGGAGGCCATTCATTATCGACGATTGGATCGGCAGTTGTAGGCGTGACTCCAGAGCTCCTGACCTACTGCCAACATAACCGGTAAAACAAGGCATTTCTTGGACAGCGGGTTCGCTGTTAAGGTGTAAGCATAGTTGGCGGCTATTGCCATCGGCCAAAGGGAGTTCGAGCAGTGGAATCTCGACGTTCCCGCTTTCCGATGTGTGCCCAGCGGTCCCAAGAGCCGTCACTTCAAGCGTCAGGCAAGTCAGGAGTTCTGGATTCTGGGAAGGTCGCTCCAACGCTCCCATCCCAATGGACGGACGCTTCGTGCGAGGCGCACTGCTCAAGAGCAGTGGCACACAATCGCCGTCTTCCAGGCGCAATCGGATCATGCGATCGTGCCGCGGCCGCGCAGTTGAGTGATCTCAGTCTGCGACAAGCCGGTTTGCCTCAGCACGGAATCGGTATGCTCACCATACTCCGGTGCGTAAGAAAGACAACGGCCGCAAGCCGCCAGATTCTCTCGCTCGACGGCGGGCGGAGGAAGACGCACTTTTGCCCCGCTCGGGGTCTTCGTTTCGAGAAGCTTGTCACGTACCGCAGGGTAGTCAATCGCTTGCGGAACCGTGTGAATGGGGGCGACGACGAGGCCCTTGGAGCTCAGCAGGTCCACCAGGAAGCGGGTCTTGAAGGTTCGGGTGATGACGCCGATTTCGCGGTGGATCGACTCCCGCTCCTGCCGCCGTCCCTCGTTGGTCACTCGCGCCGTGGAGGCGAGGCCGCCGAATCCGTCGAGCGAGGTCAAGCGAGACCACTGCACGTCGTTGCCTATGGCCAGATAGACATAGCCGTCGGCCGTCGGGTAGACGTTCACCGGAACGAACTCGCGATGTTCACTGCCGCTTCGGCGGACTTCCTCCGGCTCGTAACCCAGATCGAGCAAGGGAACGGTCGTCACCAACCAGGAGGCGGCCGCCTGAAGCATGGACACGTCGATCCGGCAGCCCTTGCCGGTGCGTTCCCTTTCGGCTAGGGCGAGACACACGTTGGCGAAGACTTCGTCCCCGGCCTTCAGATCGACAAACGGCACGCCGCACAGGGTCGGCGGACCGCTCTGGTCCCCGGTGAGGTCCATGTAGCCCGCTAAGGCCTGCAACGCCGGATCGTAACCCGGGGCGTCGGGGTATTCCGGCCCCATGGCGGAGAGTCCCGCCCAGATCAGGCCCGGGCGCACCGCGCTGAGCGTTTCGTAGTCGATGCCCAACTCCTCGTAACGTTTCGGAAGAGTATTGCAGGCGAAGATATCCACGGGGAGTTTTTCGATCAGGCGTTTGAGCAGGTCGCGGCCTTCCCGCTCTTTGAGGTTGAGGGCGATGGCCTCTTTGCCGACGTTGGGGCCGATGAAGTAGGCGCGTCGGTCCGCCCCGCCCGCCGCCTTCCCGACGTAGCGGTTGGGGTCGCCGGGCAGCCGGCCGTCGGAGGGGGTCGCCTCGACCCGGATCACCCGCCAGCCGAGGTGCACGAACCGTTGCGTCGCGTAGGACAGCGATAAGGCTTGCTCGAGCGAGAGGACAATGAGTCTATTCATCATCTGCACCGCCCCGGTCTGCCGGGGCGCCCCATCGCTTCAGCCGTAGGGAACGCGAATGTTGGAATCCATTGGAGTCGCCGACCTCCGAAGAGGTGGGCCACCATCCCAAACAGTCGTCCGCGGCGGCGGTCGTCGCTCAATCTGCCAAGCACGCTACTCGTCGCCGCGCGCATTCACCGGCGGCGCCGGTGACGCTTGCGAACCTTCGAGAAGCTGTTTGCATTCGTCGAATAGTGCGCTTGCCGCTTTGTCGTCCGTCCACTCTTCCTCGGTGTCGCTCATTACGTTTTCCAGGCGCTGGAACGCCGCCCGCGCCTCTTCCATCCGCCCCAGTTTGAAGACCGCCATGCTTAGAACGGCCAGGTCGCGCGGGACACTCTTGCTACCTTTTTGCTGTCGCAACTCGTCGGAGCGAGTCAATGTTGCATGGGCATCCCCATAACGATCATTGCGGTACTGGGCCATGCCCAGCGTGTCTAAGAAGTCGACATTGTCCGGCTCAATAGCTACAGCGGCCTCGGCCCCGCGCAGGCCGACGCGATGTGCTTCTGTGTCGCCGCCTGGAGAGCGGACCAGATTCCAGCTGTCGTGGTTGAGCCGTAGCGGCCTGTCACCTTTTCGTCGGGCGATGCCCACGGCTCTGGAGCGCACACCCGGAGACAATGAGTCATCAGCCTCCAGTGCCGAGACGACGTCATCCGTGAATACAAGCCGGGCGTACAAGTCGTTGACTTGATCTTGGAGCTGCACGGACTTGCTGAGTAATAGATTCAACGCTGCCCGGCGCTGCGGTTCGGTCAGTGAAGCATCCGCGCGTAGGCGCTCGAGGATTGACTTTGCGTCGAACGGCTGCTGCCACAACTCGTCAACGACTCGTTCTGCTTCTGGGCGAGCCGCAAGAATCATCTGACGCTCTTGGTCTCGAACGGCAAACGGCATGCCGTCCCAGATGCGGACCGTTCTATCGTGTGATCCCGATGCCAAGCGGGTGCCGTCCGGACTGAACGCGACGTGCTCCACCTCGGCCCGGTGCCCCCGGAGGGCAATTAACTCCTCGCCTGTAAACGCATCCCAAAGGCGAACGGTGCCGTCATAAGAACCTGACGCCAGACGGGTACCGTCCCTATTGAATGCCAACCCATTCACAGAGTCTTCGTGTCCGTGAAGGACGGCCAGCTGTACGCCATTTGATGCGTCCCACAGGCGTACCGTTCTGTCATCTGACGCCGATGCCAAGCGCTTCCCGTCCGGACTGAATACCATGTACCAGACGACGGCTTCATGCCCGCGCAGCACAGCTCGCTGTTCCGCGCTTGACGCATCCCAAAGCCGAATAGTCTTGTCGTCCGAGCCCGATGCCAAACTGGAGCCCTGCGCGCTGAACGCCACGAACCGCACTGACTCTTCGTGACTCCGAACCACGCGCAGCTCAGTACCGGTAGCGACCTCCCACAGGCGCATGGTTTTGTCCATCGATCCTGAGGCAATGCGACTTCCGTCTGGACTGAAAGCGGCAGAGGTGACAGCAGCCTCGTGCCCTCTCAGGACAACGAGCTCTTCGCCGGTGCCCGCATCCCAGAGCCGCGCCGTTCTATCTTCCGATGCTGACGCAAGAAAGGTGCCGTCGGGGCTAAATGCTACCGACCAGACCGCGTTCTCATGTCCTCTCAGGACGGCGAGCTCTTCACCCGTAGCCGGGTCCCAGAGGCGCACTGTCATCTCAAGAGGCGTGCCCCACTGTCCGGAGCCCGACGCGACCCGGGTGCCGTCCCGGCTGAATGCCACCGCATTGACGAAGTCCCCGTGCCCCCGCAGGATAGTCAGTCGTCTGTAGTTTCCGGGATCCCAGAGACGTACGGTCTTGTCCATCGACGCCGATGCGAGTCGAGTACCATCCGGGTTGAATACGACCGAAGTCCCAGGGCGTTCGTGGCCGCGCAGGATCACGATTTCTTCGCCGCTGTCCGTATCCCAAATGCGAATGGTTCTGTCATCGGACAGCGACGCGAGCTGGGTTCCGTCGGGACTGAATGTCAGATCCCAAAGGGAAGTGTCATGAGCCTTCAACTCGCGTAATTGTTCACCCGTCGATGCGTTCCAAAGGCGCACGGTCTTATCCCGCGAGATCGACGCCAGTCGCGTACCGTCGGGGCTGAACCTTACCCCAAAGACTGTAGCGTTATGCCCATTCAGGACCGCCAGTTGTCCACCAGTGAACGCGTCCCAGATGCGTACGGTTCTATCACCCGACCCAGACGCAACGCGCGTGCCATCTGGACCGAAGCGCACATCGTTGACATGGCCCTCATGCCCCCGAACGACAGCCAGTTCTATGGCGGTAAAAGCATCCCAGATGCGCACCGTTTTGTCGTCCGATGCAGACGCAAGGTGTCTGCCATCAGGACTGAAGGCGAACGTGTTCACCCCGGCATCGTGCCCACGAAGGACCGCCAGCTCTACGCCATTTGATGAGTCCCAAAGGCGTATCACTCGGTCCCCCGCCGCCACGGTGGCCAAGCGGGTACCATCCGGGCTGAACGATGTCCGGCGGACGGGGCCTTCGTGGCCCCGTAGGACGCTCAACTCCTTCCCACCAGTAGCGCCCCACAGGCGTACCGTATTGTCCCAGGACCCTGAAGCCAGACGAGTGCCATCGGTGCTGAATGTGACGGGATAGACCGCCTTCTCGTGCCCCCGCAGCACGGCGAGTTCCGCGCCCATCGATATGTGCCATACGCGCACGGTCTTGTCGAGTGAGGCCGACGCCAGACGAGTGCCGTCAGGGGCAAAAACTACCGACAATACTGCGTCTTCATGTCCCCGCAGGACCTTCAAGCTGTTGTCGCTTTGGGCGTGCATGTAGTTCCATTCCCAGTTGCGGAACTCTTCCGGCGCAGCCTGAAGGCATCGTCGAACTGCCGCGATTTCGTTCGCAGAAAAGGCGGCAGCAGCAGCAGCGATGTTCGCCGAGTAGGCTAATCGTCGGGCCTCGTGCTCCGCCTTGCGCGCCGTTTGTTCTGCCTCTATCGCACGGTCGCGTTCCGCCTCGGCTTGGGTTGCGGAAAGCTCCGCTCGCTCCCGCTCGCGGGTCTGATCGCGTTCCGCGAGTTCCGCTCGCTGGCGCTCGCGGCTTTGTTCCTGCTCGGCGACGACGGCGCGCTGGCGCTGTCTCTCCGCTTGCACGTACAGCGAAGTGCTGACGATGACTCCGCCGACGAGCACAACAAATGCGGCCGCGACCGCGCTGAAGAAAGCCTTGTTGCGGCGGGCGAAGACGCGGAGCTGATAGACGATGCTCGGCGGGCGGGCGATGATGGCCTCGCCGCTCAGATACCGCCGGATGTCCTGGGCCAGCTCGACGGCCGACTGATAACGCCGCTCGCGATCTTTCTCCAGGGCCTTGAACACGATCGTCTCGGTGTCGCCTCGAAGGGCGGCATCGACCCTGCTCAGACGCGTGGGATGCTCCTCGCGGATCATCCGCGTGCTTTCCAGCACGGGCCTGTTGGTCACGTCGTAGGGCATCTTGCCGGAAAGCAGCTCATAGAACACGACGCCAAGGGCGTACACGTCGCTTCGCGTGTCGATGTCGTGGGGATCGGCCACACATTGCTCGGGGCTCATGTATTGCAACGTGCCGATGAGCTGGCCGATGTCGGTCTGGAGGGTGGTCACGGCCATGTCGGAATCGGTGCCCCGGGCCACACCGAAGTCGATCACCTTCACCTCACCGTGAGAGTCGACCAGGATGTTGCCGGGCTTTAAGTCCCGATGAATGATGCCCTTCTGGTGGCCGTGATGAACGGCGTCGCACACATCCGCGAAAAGCTCCAACCTCTGCCGCAGGGTCAGCCCCTTCTCCTTGGCGTACGCGGTTATGGGCAGGGCGTGGGGGATGTACTCCATGGCGAAGTAGGGCACCGGCCCGGCGCCATCGTCGTATGTGCCAGCCTCATAGACCTGGGCGATACCCGGATGCCGCAGCCGGGCCAGGGTCTGGGATTCATACTCGAACCGGCGCATGGCGGAGCGTGAGGCTATGCCGCGTTTGAGGACCTTGACGGCCACAGGTCGGCGAGGATGCTCCTGGAACGCCTCGTAGACCGTTCCCATCCCGCCCGAAGCGATGACGCTCTTGATGTGAAACTGGCCGATCTTCTCGGGTGGACACGCGGGTTGCCCGGGCACCGTCTCGGTGGAAGGGCGGGCGAGAGGGGACGACGATTCTCCCAAGGCGTCGACCGTCTCTTGGATACGCCGGGACAGGTCTTCGTCAGCATAACGGTCAGGTTGCTGAGGATCGACGCTCATGGCCGCTATCTCTACAGCAAGAACGCATCGATTGTCCCGAATGTGGTGGTTCGACGCAAGTGTACCGGACCGTGCCCCCGCGTCGGGTTACCGCATCGCTTCAGTGGTGGGGAACGCGCCTATCGGATTCCATTGTAGTCCCCCACCTCTGAAGAGGTGGGGCACCCTTCGACTCCCGCAACTTCGCCAGCACACGCTCGGGCGTCATGGGCAACTCGGTGATGCGTACGCCGGTGGCGTTGAAGATCGCGTTGGCGATGGCCGGGGCTACGGGAACCAGGGGCGCCTCGGCAACTCCCTTGGCGCCGTGCGGTCCGGCCGGGTCGTGGGTCTCGATGAACTCGATCTTCAGCTCGGGAACGTCGCGCGTGGTCACGAGCTTGTAGTCAGTGAACGTCGGGTTCAGCACACGGCCGCCTTGGAGTTTGACCTCCTCGTACAAGGCGTATCCGATTCCTTGGGCGATACCGCCTTCGATCTGGCCCTCGATGCCCAGCCGGTTGATGACCCTTCCCACGTCGTGGGCCGCGCTGATGCCGAGCACCTTCACCACGCCGGTGTCGAGATCGACCTCGACTTCGGCCACGTGCGTTCCAAAAGCATAGCAAGCCGAGATATCGCCCTTGTGGTCTTGGTCGGGCATCTCGCTGGGCGGCTCATAGAAGTGGGAGGTCATGATCATCTCGCGTTTGCCGCCGAAGTGCATGGCCCGAACGATCTTGCCGATGGGTTCGAGCGGTTCGCCGGTCGCGCGATCGGTCACATGGCCATCGGCGAGGTCCAGTTCGTCGGGATTGCGTTTCAGGTGCTTTCCCGCTCCTTCCAGGAGCTTGTGCCTCGCTTCGCGCGCCGCACGCTGCGCGGAGTTGCCGGCAATGAACGTGGTGCGGCTGGCGTGCACGCCCACGTCCCAAGGCTTGAAGTCGGAGTCGCTATTCAGTACGCGAATGCTGGATACCGGCAGGCCGAGTTCCTCCGCGACGATCTGGGCGATGACCGTCTCGGACCCCTGTCCGATCTCCGAGGCCCCGGTCTGCACCGTGACCCCGCCGAAATCGTCGATCTGGAGCATGGTGCCGCACCCGTCGGAGCGATAGATTTTGGCCCCGCCGCCGACGTGAAAGAGGGAGGCCATGCCCATTCCGCGCACGCGAGCTGGTGCGAGATTGGAATCTCGCACCAGCGTTTTTCGGAGAGGCGAGTGTTTCACGTCCCACCCGGCGTTGCGCGCCGCGGTCTTCAGGCACTCCGCCAGGCCGCAGGTGCCCAGAACCATGCCCTGCCCGGTTGTTTCGCCGGGTTCCTGCGCGTTGCGGAGTCGGATTTCCAGAGGGTCCATTCCGAGTCGGTCGGCCAGTTGGTCGATCTGCGACTCCAGGGCGAAAGTCGCTTGGGGGTTGCCGTAACCGCGGAAGGCGCAGGCGTAGATGTTATTGGTGTAGACGACGTCTACGTGCTGCCGGACGTGCGGAACGCGATAGAGGGACGAGAAGGTGCGCATACTGATCCAAGGCGTAGTGGCGCCCCACGAGGTGCGCCCGCCGTTGTCGAGGGTCATGCGGACGTCGCGGAAGGTGAAGTCCCCGTTCTTACGGGCGCCGCTTTTCAGATGAATGACCATCGGTTGGCGGGTGGGCGTCGCCAGGAACTCCTCTTCGCGGGTGAAGACGATCCGAACGGGTCGCCCCGTCGCGCGTGCCAGAAAAACGCAAATAGGCTCGAACGGATGAATGTCCAGCTTGCTGCCGAACGCGCCGCCGATGGACGGCTGAAGGACGCGGATCTTCTCGGGGGGGACGCCGACGATGCGAGAGAGGTCATGTTTGTACGAGAAGGGCACCTGGGTCAGCGAATGCAACGTGAGCCTTCCGTCGGCCTCGAACTGGGCAATGATCCCCGCCCTTCCCAGGCAGCAATGAGCGGCGCGTTGCAAGGTGTACGTGTCTTCGACGATCACATCCGATTCGCGGATGCCCTGTTCGATATCGCCGTGCAGGTAGTCGAATCGGAACGGGACGTTGTCGGGCGCCTTCTCGTGAATGACCGGTGCACCGTCGGCGAGCGCTTCTTCGAGCGAGGTCACCACGGGCAGGTCTTCGTAGATAACCTTGATGCGTTGGATCGCCGCGGCTGCGATTCCCGGCGTGTCTGCGGCGACGGCCGCTATTTCGTCGCGGATGCACGTGACCTTCCCGGTTTTGAGGGCCGTGTTGTCGCGGCCAAACCCGAACGGCACGAGCTCAATGTCGGCGGCGGTGAGCACCGCACGAACGCCGCGCATCGCCTTGGCGGCGGACGTGTCGATTCCAACGATGCGGGCGTGGGGTCGGTCGGAGAAGAGGATCTTCCCGTACAGCATCCGCGGCAGCCTGATGTCTTCGAGGTAGCGAGCCAGACCAACGGCCTTTTCCGGCGCATCGAGCTTGGGAACGCGTTCGCCGATCAGTGTTTTCTTGCCGGTTTCCCGTCCGGTGATCGGCCCGGTACCAACGTCGACAGCCGTCTTAATCATGGCGGGGACCTCCGTTGGCCGCCGCCAGTACGGCGTCGATGATTTTCCGATAGCCCGTGCAGCGGCACAGGTTTCCCTCCAAGGCACGCCGTACATCCGCTTCTGACGGAGACGGATTCTCTTTGAGAAGCGCGTAGGCGGCCATGACCATCCCCGGAGTGCAGAATCCGCACTGGACCGCCCCGACTTGGACGAACGCTTCCTGAAGAGGATGCAGTTTTCCGCTTCGCCCGAGACCCTCAATGGTGAGAACTTCCGCTCCGGCACATTCCGCCGCCAGAACCAGACAACCGTTGACCACCTTGCCGTTCAGCAGAACGGAGCACGCGCCGCACTCGCCTTCGCCGCAGCCTTGTTTCGCGCCGGTCAACTCCAAGTCTTCGCGAAGAGCGTCCAGGAGCGACGCGTCCGGCGAAACCGCAAGATGCACGGTCTCGCCGTTGACGGTGAACGCAACGTCGATGGTGTCAGAAACCTGCCGCATTTTCCAGCATCCTTCGCAGCAATACCCCGACGATCTCCCGGCGATATCCTGCACTGGCCCGGAGGTCCGTGATGGGCGAGATTTCTTCACCCGCCACCGTCACACACCGATCGATGACCTCGTCGCAGAGGGGTTGGCCGAACAGCGCCGACTCGGCCTTGCGACCGCGCAGCGGCACCGGCGCGACCGAACCGTAGGCCACCCTCGCCTCGACCACGCGACCCTCGACACGACGAAGCACCACGCCGACGGAGGCGACGGCGATCTCCATCGCCGGGCGCGTTCCAAACTTATCCCAGGCGCAGAACGATTCTGTCGGAAGCGGTTTGAACCGGATGCACGTCAGAACCTCGCCCGGCTGAAGCGCGGTGGAACCCGGGCCGCGGAAAAACCCCGCGATCGGTATGGCGCGCGTGGCTATACCGCCCGAACGGGACGATGCCACATCGAGTGTCGCGTCCAGGAGTATGAGCGGTACGGCGGTATCGGCGGCGGGCGACGCGTTACAGAGGTTGCCTCCAACCGTCGCCCGGTTGCGAATCTGGGGACAGGCGATGCGCGCCGCCGCTTCGGCCAGAATCGGCGCAGCCGCGCGGATGGTCGGATGGGTCTCCAGCTCGCTCATCAGAACGCAGGCGCCGACGCTTACCTCGCCGCCGACCATTCTGATGTCTCGGAGCTGTTGGACTCCTTTGACGTCGACGAGCGCGGTCGGCCTGGGGACGAGGTTCCTCGACCAACGGGGCATGAGATCGGTGCCGCCGGCGAAGATCGTCGCTCTCGTCTGGGAGACAGCCCGAACGGCCTCTTCGACGGTTTGCGCCGCTACATACGTCTTTGTCACGGTCCTCACCCGCTTACAGACAAACCGGTTCCTGGTAGCGTCCGTAGACTTCGACGAGACACTTTGTGAGCTCGCCGACGCTGGCGTATTGCCGGACGGCCTCGACGATCGCAGGCATGACGTTTCGTCCCTTGTCGGCGTCGGTGCGCACGCGAGCGAGGGCCCGCCGAACGGCGTCGTTGTCACGCTCCGCCCGGATGCGATCCAGACGCGCAATCTGCTCGGCGGCCACTTCCTCCTTGAACGGATGGAACTCGATGGGGCGTTCCTCGTCCTCCTCCACCCGGTAACAGTTCATGCCCACCCTGCGGATTTCGCCGCGCTCCAGCTTCCTGACGCGATCCAACGCCTGTCTTGAGACCGCATCCTGGATACGTCCTTCGATGATCGCCTTGACGATGCCGCCTTGGGCGTCGACGTCGGCCATCACCGCACGGATTCGCTCTTCCATCTGGTTGGTGAGCGTCTCCACGTAATAAGAGCCGGCCAGAGGATCCACAGTATCACAAAGTCCGATCTCTTCCATCAGGATTTGCATGGTACGCAGGGAAATCCGAGCCGCCTCTTCCGATGGAATGGTGTAGGCTTCGTCGTAGCAGCACAGGGCCATGGTCTGCGTGCCGGAAAGAGCGCTGACCAGCGCGTAATAGGCGCCGCGGACGATGTTGTTCTGCGGCTGTTCGACGGTCAGACCCGCGCCTCCGCCGCCGGCAATCATGCGCATCCACATGGAGCGCGGGTCCGCGGCGTGGTACTGTTCCTTCAGGATCGTCGCCCAGAGCCGCCGGGCGGCGCGGAACTTCGCCACCTGCTCAAAGAGGTTTCCAAAGATGTCGAAGTTGAAGGAGAGCCGTGAGGCGAAGTCGTCGATGGCCATTCCTCGTCCCAGGACGTGGTCGATGTAGGCCTTGGCGATGCAAAACGCGTACGCCATTTCCTCGACGGGGTTGGCGCCCGACTCGCGAATGTGATAGCCGCATACGCTGACGGGACTGTAGAGCGGGGCGTTTTCGGCACAATAGAGGATCGTATCGCCCACGAGCTTAATGGACGGCTCGACGGGAAAGACCCAGGTCCCCCGTCCGATGAACTCCTTGAGGATGTCGTTCTGGGCGGTGCCGCGAAGTCGCGCAACGTCGTAACCGCGTTTCTCGGCCATAGCGAAATACATGGCGATCAGGGCCGGCGCCGCACCGTTGATCGTCAGTGACACGGTGATCTTGTCCAGGTCGATGCCTTCAAAGGCGATCTCCATATCCTTCAAGGTATCGACGGCCATGCCCACCCGCCCGACCTCGCCCTCGGCCATCGGATCGTCCGAGTCCAGTCCGACCTGCGTCGGTAAATCGAAGGCCACGTTCAGACCGGTTTGGCCGTTCTCAATCAGATAGCGGAATCGACCGTTGGTCTCCTCCGGCGTTCCAAACCCTGCGTACTGGCGCATGGTCCACGGCTGTTTGCGGTACATGGACCGGTGAATCCCCCGTGTGAAAGGGAACTCACCCGGCATGCCGATCCGTTCGGACCCACCGCTCGCCGCGACGTCTTCGGGGGTGTAAACCGGTCGGATCTCGATTCCCGATTCGTTGACCACGGGCTTGATGTCGGAGCTGCTCTCGCGACTCATGATATGTTCGCCCGAATGAACTCCGCCACGCAGTCCAACGGCGTTCCCGCGGGGAAAATACCGTCCACTCCGAGGTCTTTCAGAGCCTGCCGGTCCTTTTCTGGAATGACCCCGCCGACCAGCAGGAGGACGTCTTTGAGCCCGTGCTCCTTGCGAAGTTCTCTCAGCCGCATGCAGAAGGGGAGGTGAGAACCGGAGAGAAGCGACAGGCCGATCACGTCGACGTCGAGTTCCACCGCCCGGCGGACGATCTCCTCCGGGGACTTGCGAAGCCCCGTATAGGTCACATCGAAACCCGCCTCCTTGAGCGACCGGGCCACGACTTTCGCACCCACGTCGTGCCCGTCCAACCCCGGCTTGGCCACGAGAACCCGAATCTTTCTGCCCGCTACCATGGTACCGTTCCGAAGTTAGAAGTTAGAAGTCAGAAGACTGAAAACGCCTTGCCCTCGGTTCACTCTTCTGACTTCTCACTTCTCACTTCTTTCTTCCGTCATCTCCCGTGCAATCAGGAGTTTCAGGATTTCACTCGTGCCGCCGCCATACAGGGTGAATCGAATGTCGCGGAAATAGCGCTGGGCCGCGAACTCCATCGCAAAGCCATAAGAACCCAAGACCCGCGTGGCCTTGTCGCAGATGGCCACGGCGCGTTCCGTGGCGAAGAGCTTGGCCATCGCCGCCTCGCGCTGGTGGGGTTGCTCAGTGTCCTTTCGCCAGGCCGCGTAATGAACCAAATGGGTCGCGGCTTCCAGGTCCGTACCCATCTCCGCCAGGTGAATCTGAATCGCTTGGAATCGGTTGATCGGTTTGCCGAACTGTCTGCGGTCCGCGGCGTAGTGCATCGCGTCGTCCAGGGCGGCGCGGGCGACCCCTACAGCGAGTGCGCCCGTGAGGATGCGCACGTCGGAAAGGATTTTGCGAAGCGCGCCTTCACCCTCTCCCACCTCGCCGAGACGATGGTTTTCCGGGACCAGACAGTTATCGAAGAAAACCTCCGAGGTGGGCGACGCCCGACACCCCATCTTGGCGATCGAACGCCCGACCTTCAAACCAGGAAAGTGTTTCTCGACCAGAAAGATCGTCAAACGCCGATCTTCGCCGGCGCGAGCGAACACCGTAAAGAAGTCGGCCACCGGCGCGGAGGTGATCCACGTTTTCTGCCCGTTGAGGCAGTAAAAACCTTCCGGGGTCTTCTCCGCGGAGGTCGCAATGGACGACAAATCGCTGCCGGCGTCGGGTTCGGTGATGCAGATGGCCCCAATCTTCTGACCCCGAATGGCCGGTTTGAGCAGCCTCTCGTGAATGTCCTCGTTCCCGTAGGCGTATAGGAAGTGTGTACCCATCACCGACTGCATCGAAGCGAGGGCCGCCAAGGACAGCGATCCCCTGGCGATTTCCTCGATCGCCAGGCAAAACGAGAGCAGTCCGAATCCCACGCCGCCCAGCGATTCGGGATAGCGCAGGCCGAACAGACCGAGCTTCGCCAGCTCTCCGAACAACTCATGCGGGAACTCGCCGGCTTCGTCGATGGCCTCCGCGCGGGGCTTGATCCGCTCGTCGCAAAACCGAGCGAACGTGTCCTGCAACTGTTGCTGGTCGTCGGTTAGAGAAAAGTCCATGGGTTCACGAATTTTCCCGCGTTCGGCCCTTCCGCAATCGGGCGGTCTCGGCCTGATCGACCTCGAAGGAGCCATCTTTGAGCACCACACCGTATGCGTTGTGCGCGGCCTCCCGCGAGATGATCCCGTTTTGCACTTCCCGTGCCACTCGCTCCGGCGGACGCCAATGCGGGTCGCCGTATCCTCCTCCGCCGCCGGCCAACTGGTGATACCGTGTCCGCTTCGGCACGCCGGTGACAAGATCCAGGCAGCGAGGAACGTACTCTTTGCCGTCCGGATAGCGTAGCTTGATCGAGTTCAGGCTGCCGCTGCCCCCGCCGAACAATCCGAAGGCCGGCTCGACGTCGCCGTCGCCGAAGATCACGACTTGCGTGTCGTCGGACCCGATGTCCAACTGCGTCTCAACGCCCAATCCCCCGCGCCATTGGCCCGGACCCGCCGAATCGCAGAGGTACTCGTGCTGGACGAGCCGATGCGGCGTCTGTTGTTCGAACATCTCGTAATCCTGATCGAGCAGACCGCCGGACGCGTCAATCATGCCGATGTGGTCGTAGCCGTCGACGCCGTGCACGGCCCCCGATCCGCCCTTCAGACCCATAAAGCAGATGTCCACGAACTTGTCATTTCTACGCGGGTCGATACCGGTGGTAAGGGAGCACAGTAGATGGTTCCACCCCGCCGTCACACGCTCCGGCACGATCGGTGCGAGTGCGCGGGCGATGGCATCCGCGTTGGCCGGACACAGATGGTTCCCATAGGTGGTGGCCGCGGGGTACGCGGCGTTGAGAATCGTCCCCTTCGGGATGATGATCCGGATCGGCTCCACCATCCCTTGGTTGTGCGGGATGTCCGAGTTGACCATTTGCAGGAACGTCAAGATGGCCGCGGAGGCGCTGGAGGTAAACGTGCCGTTGACGAAGGCGCCGGACTGCGGATCGGTGTCCGAGTAGTCAAACGTAATCCGTCGATCCTCGACGATCACCTGGACGCGGATCTTGTAGCGCTTGTCCGCGTTTTTTCCGTCGTAGTACACCGTCGATTCGCCTCGATACCGGCCGTTAGGGATGGTCGCAATCTCGGCTTCCATCATCTTTCGCGTTGAGGCGAACAAGGCTTCCTTGTGCTTTTCGAAGCACTCCCGGCCGTACTTCTCGAGGAGATGCACCATGCGGCGCTCGCCGACGATACACGAGCCGATCTGGGCGCGCATGTCGTGCTGCACCATGTCGAAGCGAATGTTGGCGAAAATCAGGTCCCAGACGTCCTTGCGCAGTTTTCCTTTCTCGTAGACCTTGACGGGCGGGATGCGCAGGGCCTCCTGCCATACCTCCGTGGCGTTGGGGTTGTACCCGCCCGCGACGGCGCCGCCGATATCGGCCTGGTGACCCTTGCACGCCGACCAGGCCACGAGCCGATCTTCAAAGAAGATGGGCTTGTACACGGCGACATCGTTGTTCTGGTTGCCCATGCTGAACACGTCGTTGTGGAAGATGGTGTCGCCGGGATGAAGGTCGTCTCCAAAGTAATCAATGATGTATTTGCACACCGGCCCGAGCGAAAAAGACAGGATCGGTAAGTTTTCCGTCTGCTCGAGCATGTTCCCGGAAGCGTCGTACAGGCCGGTGACGAAGTCCTTGGCTTCGCAAAGGATCGGCGAGCGCGTGGTTTTTTGCAGCGAAATGCTCATTTCGTCGGTGAGCGACTTAAAGGCCCGCGCGAACACGGATACGAGGATGGGATCGACCTCGCTCACGAGATTTTCTCCCGCAGTTGGGGTGAGAGGCGGTCCTCGCGGCCACGCCGGTACACCACGAAGCTGCCGTACGGATCGCAGATGCAGTCATAACCGGCGGTGAGCAGCAGCGTCGTGTTGACCTGTTCGATCACCGCCGGTCCGGCCATGCGATGACCGTGGCGGGTCTTATGGCCGTCGTATACGGAGACGAATCGGGGCGCCTGCTCTTCGGGTTCGTAGATTCTCCGTTCTCCCTTGAGGGCGCTGCTTGCGTCAGGACCGGCATAGGGTTCCTCGGCATAGGCGGGTTTCTCCGTAAGCCCCGTGGCGCGCACGCGAACGTTAATCAGCTCGATCGGCGTTCCTTCTTGCTCCAGCGAATACCCGTACATTCGATGGTGCTCGGCATGGAAAGCCGCTGCAACGGTATGCGCGTCGGCGTCGCGGACCGTCTCCATTGGAACGGGAAAGGATACCTCGTGGTACTGTTTGACGTACCGGCAGTCGAGGTTAAGCGAAAAGCGGCGTCGCCGTTCCGGGATGTTCTCCCGCGCCAGGAGGCGCGCCCCTTCGTCCACCATCCGCGTCACGTCGGCATAAAGCTCCTTCCAATCGATCCGATCGAAGACGCAGACAAACGAAGAGACGAAGTCGTGACGCAGGTCGCTCACCAACATGCCCGCGGCACAGAAAATAGATGACTCGCGGGGCACGATGAACAGCGGGATGTCAAGTTCCCGGCAAATCATGCACGCGTGCAACGGGCCCGCGCCGCCCGCGGCGACCAACGGGCACTCCCGGGGATCGAAACCCCGCTTGATCGAGATCTGCCGCACACCCTGGGCCATGTTCGTGTTGATCACCCTGCACATGCCCGCCGCCGCGGCCTCGACCGTCAGCCCCAAAGGTTTGGCAATCCGCTCCTCGATCGCCGCCGCGGCGGCCTTGCGATTCAGCTTGATGCGCCCGCCCGCGAAAAAGTCCGGGTCGAGATGACCCAGCACAAGATCGGCGTCGGTGCACGTCGGGCGGGTCCCGCCCTTATCGTAACACACCGGTCCGGGATCGGCCCCCGCACTCTGCGGTCCCATGCGCAAGAGTCCGCCCTCGTCGATCCACCCGATGCTCCCGCCGCCGGCCCCGATGGTGACGATGTCCAGCATGGGAAGGGCGACACGATAACGATTGATCTCGCCCTCGGTGACCACGCTCGGAGCGCCGTTCAGTACCAGAGCCGCATCGAAGCTCGTGCCTCCCATATCAATCGTGATGCAACTGTCGCGTCCGTGCACTCGCACATACCCCAGCCCAGCTTCCGGTCCCGCCGCCGGGCCGGAAAGCAACGTACGCGCCGGACTTTCGCGGGCCACATCCGGAGACATCACGCCGCCGTTGGACTGCATGATGAGCAGTACGCCTCCGAACCCGATCTCGCGGAGCCGTGCCAGGAGCTGGTCCACATAGGAGCTGAACTTCGGGCCGACGTAGGAGTTGAGCACCGTCGTGCTCAGCCGGTCGTAGAAGCGAATCGAGGGCAAAAAGTCGGAAGATACGGTCAAGAACGCACCGGGGAGCTCCTCGCGCACGATCTTGGCGACCGCTTCTTCGTGCTCCGCATTGGCGAAGGAGTTCATGAAGCAGACGGCCACCGCGTCGACCTGTTCCTCCTTGACGCGCCGGACGGCGAGGCAAACGTCTTCGAGATTCAACGGCGTGATTGCGTCACCGCGATAGTTCAGGCGACCGCGCACCGGAATGCGAAGGTACCGCGGCACGAGCGGGGCAACATTGGTATAGCGGTTGTTGTACTGTTCTTCACGGATGCCGCGGCGCATCTCCAGTGCATCGCGTACCCCCTGCGTGGTCAGCAAACCGGTCTTCGCTCCGGTCCCAGTCAAGACCGCGTTGGTCGTCACCGTCGTGCCGTGAACAATCGTCTCGATCGACCGCGCCAGCTCAGAAATCCGCATCTCCATACTGGCCGCGATCTCCTCAAGCCCCGCGATCAAGCCGATGGAGGGGTCCGCGGGCGTCGACGGGACCTTGTAGACGCGCGGCTCCTCCCCGTCACCCGTGACTAGAAAGTCGGTGAACGTCCCGCCCACGTCAATGCCGACCTTCAGGCTCATCGCGTGCCTCTCCCGTTGACTGCCTTCACCCCCGTTCGGAACGCCCTTACGTTCGCTTCTCGAAGCGTGCTCGGGCTACGCGCGGCGACGAAGTCGGAAAAGGCGTCCGCCGTGCAAGGCAGCGCCGCGGACCCCAGCAGGCAGCCGAGCATGACCATGTTCAACGCCGCGCTGCCACCGGCCTCTGCGGCGCGCTGTGCCGCGTCGATGCTAAACAGATTGTCCGTGACGGCACGAACGCATCTTACCAACTCCGCGACCTCGGGGTATTCCCCGCCGCCCTCCTCGCGTACGGCTCGTTGTGCGAGTACGAACGGAATCACGGGCGTGGTGTTCATGTAGACCGTCGTTTGCGAAGACATCAGCGGAAGCGCCCGTACCGTCTCGACCGGTTCTAGCCCGACGACGAAATCGGCCCGACCGCTGGGGATGATAGGACTGATCCCTCCGTCGATGATGACCGAGGATTGGACGGCGCCGCCGCGCTGAGCCATTCCGTGCAACTGTCCGCTGACCACCTCGTGGCCGCGCTCGGCGAAACATTCGCACAGCAGCCGCGCGGCCGTCACGACACCCTGACCGCCCGTCCCGGCGATCACGATTCGCCAGCCGCGCGGATTGCATCGCCCGTTGCCCGTGTTCATCGTGCTTGCTCCGACGTCACGGGATGGATCGCGTCCTGCTGACAAACGCGGGCACAAAGCTCGCAGCCGTCACAGAGGTCCTCGTCGATCCAGTATTTGCCGTCATCGGTCAGAATCGCCGGACATCCCAGTACGCGGACGCACAGCGAACAGGCGTTACATCGTTCCTGACTGATCTCGAAGGGGATGCGCTTACCTCGGGACACGCGACGCCCGTGGACGACACACGGAGAATGGCAGATCACGACGTTCACGCCCTTTCCGCGCTTGGCTTGCTTGAGCGCGGCCAACGTCGCCTTCTCGTCGAATGGATCAACGGAATATATCTCGCGGACCCCCAACCCCCGCACGGCGTCCTCGATGGGCCATGTGTGGCACAGCGGCCCTCCACTGTGCCCCCCAGCCGTGGGCGGCTGGGCCACGGATTCCTCCGATCGATTGGCGCCCGTCGTCGGACTCGGCTGGAACCCGGTCATCGCCGTGATGTAATTGTCGAGGATGACGACCGTGATCCTGTCGTCGGCCTGGACCGCGTTCACCAGCGCCGGAAGGCCGCTGTGAAAGAACGTGGAATCGCCGATGTAGGCAACCGTTCGCTGGCCCGTCGTGCGGGCGATGCCCGACGCCAGACTGATCGAGGCACCCATGCACAACAGCACGTCGCAAGCGTGCAACGGCTCGCCATACCCGAGCGTGTAGCACCCGATATCGTTGCAGTATACCGTACGTTTCCCAAAGACCTTATTGACGAGATAGAAACTCGTCCTGTGCGGGCAGCCGGGACAGAGGACGGGCGGGCGCGGCGGCAGTTCGGGGACCACGACCGAAGTCTTCACCCGCGCGCCGAGCTCCAGGTACTTCCGAACGGCGTCTTCGACGAGATCGGGGCAGTACTCGAACTCGACGGGCAGGTGGCCGGTGTGCTTGCCGAAGACCGGGATCGTACGCCCGGCGCGGAACGCACTGACGCACACCCACTCCTCAACGAACGGCGTCAACTCCTCGACTACCAGCACCGAATCGACGGAGTTGAGGAAACCGACCAGCAGACTTTCCGGGATCGGGTAGGCGCCGATCTGCTGGAGCGACACGTCACCGGCAACGCCCAGCTCGTCGATGACCTGCGACACGTAGGCGTATGCGACGCCGCCGGCGATGACGCCGCGCCGGCCACCGCCGCGCCGCGGGAAAAATTCGCTGGAGTTCAGCAACTCCTCCGCTTGTCGAAACCGTGCGCTCAGCTCGGTGCGCATGCGTCGGGCGTTGGCCGGAATCGGCACGTAGCGCGGCGGGTTCTTATGAAAGCTGATCTCCTTTCGCTTGTCCGGCAGCGTCCCCAGCTCAACCATGCCGCTGCTGTGGCAGATGCGCGTGGTGGGACGGAGGATGACCGGCAGCCGCGTCCTCTCGGAGAACTCGAACGCGTAGCGTGTCATGCGTCGCGCATCTTCGGGAGTGGCCGGGTCGAAGACGGGATAATACAGAAACCGGCAAAGGTGCCGCTGATCCTGCTCGTTGGGGCTGGTGATGGCCGATGGATCGCCGGCCGACACAATCACCATTCCGCCCTCTACTCCTATGTACGGCAGGTTGGCGGCGGGGTCGAGGGCGTAGTTCAAACCCAGGTGCTTCATCCCGCACATGGAGCGGGCCCCCGCCAGACTCGCGGCGAAGGCGATTTCGACGGCGATCTTCTCATTCACGGAGTACTCGAAAAGAATCCCGGCCTCGCCGGCGAACCGGCCGATCGTGTCACCGATTTCCGAAGAGGGCGTGCCGGGGTAGCACGAGTAGAACTGCACTCCCGCTTCCACGGCGCCACGGACAATGGCCAAGTTGCCCAACAAGCATAGGCGTTTGCCGGGACTGTCTTGCAGCAGGTCGTGGCTGCGGGCCGTGCTCATGCCTGTGTTCGCTTAACGCGCCTCCCTCCGACGCAGGTCACATAGCCCGACTATACCATGAGCCCCATGTCGAACAAAAGGAAGACCGCCGCGCCCGTCGGCGCCGGGCACGTGACACTTTCGGCGGGGTAGCGCGCTTGCCGTTTCGAGGGCAGCGGCGACTTGTCCGAACCCGGAGCGCAAGCGACGGGCCTACGCTTCTCGGCAATCAAGACGCCGGGCTTGCGCTTGGGGTTCGGATCAGGGTCCCGTCCGCCCCGAGGGGTCGGCGGGCGAACGTGTGTGCCTTTCCCGCGGGTTCCGCTGCGTCCGCCTCGCGGCGAACTTCGCGGACGCGTCCTCGGTCGTCAATCGGTTTCGGAGCACGCCGCGGGCCCAACCGGTCGTGCGGTGCGATTTCCGACCGGCCGTCCCGGACCATGTCGTGGACTTTACCGACGTCTCCTGCACGCTCGATGCCTTCAGCGGGATCGCGTATCCCTATCAGGCGCAGGCGAGCTGTCCGTAATGTGAAGTGCGAAGTTCAAGGTTCAAAGAACGAACGGCGTGGGCAAGCCGCGATCGCCCGGTTGAAGGGCGGTCGTGGGATCCGTGTCTTCCGGAAGTACGCTCTCCCGCTCCTCGTGCGGCCGCTCGTCATTCGGTGATCGGCACGCACTTGACCAATTCGCCTCCCACGTTTCCGGTGCAGCGATCGAGGCCGTCAAACGTGGCCATCAGTCCGGCCCAATAATGGTTCCAGGTCTTGGTCACTCGTGGACAGATTGCCGCAACCGCCTCTTCGAAGGTCGGGTATGTACCGGTGACCGCGGTCAGCGTGGCCATGACAGTGCAGTCCAGCCCGCCGCCGCCGAGTTGGCATAGTGGAATCCCGGCCTCCGCGTCGTCTTCACGGAAGGCTTCAAGCTGGCCGTCTGAACAGATTTGTTGCACCAGGTAGACACGATAGCCCGGCGGCGTAGTCACGCCGATGCTCATGGTCGCCGTGCCCAGGATGCACCCGTAGACGGTGTCGCGGACCTCGACGAGAAGTGTGGCGGTCCCGGCCGCCGTCGCCGTGACCGTGGTCGAGTACCCATCTGTGGTCTGCAACGTAGCGCTGCTTCCTAATATATCCCACGTGAACTGCGCATCGTACCATGCGACGCCCTGTGCCTCCGCGCTGTAGGAGGCCGTGCCGCCCACTTCCAGGTCCGCTGAGCCGGTAATCGTGACCCCCACGGGACCGGTGCCGCAGTAGTCACCGCCGCCGTTGTTGCCGCCGTTGTTAGTCGGGTCGGGTTCAGGATCGAGGGCGATGGCGACCCAGTCCGAGCCATACTGTGCTCTGTCGAAAACGCGAGTGACTGACTTATCCGTGTAGCCGCCCTTGTGGACGTCAATCTCGACCTGCGGGAAAGTGAGGTCCTTGTGGTGAAACACATAGGGGCCGAAGTCGCCCGCCGCGTCCGTGGTAAAACCGGCCGCGGATGTTGCGCCCGAACCCGCAGGGAAAAAATTGACCAGGGCCCCCTCAATGCTCGAACCGGTCTTGGCGTCGGTAACCGTGCCGGTGATCTTGAACTTGCCGCGAGGGTTGCTGAGGTTGCAGTCCAACTCCGAGATCGCCTGCCGGATGAGCTGCCGTGCGGCGTCACTACGGAGGTAGCTGTCGTTGAAGTTGTGGCGTTCTGTGGCAGTCATGTCTTCACTCAGCGGATCGACGTTTGCTCCCCAGGTCGTGAAGATTGGAATACTACCGGGAAGAGTCGTGTCCATTACTTCGCCGCGAATCAGCACCGGATATACACGGTCCATGCGTGACGGGAAGTTATTGGTAGGCGAACCCACGGAAACAACGCCGACGGAATCGAGCGGACTTGAAATGGGGTCCGCGGGAACCTGGTTGCCGTCGCCTGCGGTGAGGAAGCCGAGCGCCTGCGAAGTCATGAGGTTGCCCTGCGAGTGCGCGACGATGACGACCTTTCGCCCCTGGTCGATCTGGGCGCGAATGAAAGTACTGAACCGCTCGGCGTCGGGAACGGGCGGGACACTGGCGATCCACTTCTGGATGTTGGCCGTCTGGGCGGCGCATTCAAGGAGGTCGATCGCAAGGCCGCCGAGCGTCCGGCACCAGTCCACGACATCGGCGTTCATCTTCATGGTCAGGCCGAGCAAGTAACAGATTTTGCCGCCGAAGATCGAATGCTCGGCGTCCGTGGCGCTGACATTGTAATAGCCGTCCACCTTGAGTTTCGCACCATCCGGTCCCTCGCGGAGAAACTTGCCCAGCGCCGCCCAACTCGACAGGAAGTCGGGATACGTGTTGTTGATGCCGTTGATGAAAATCACCACGGTTTCGGACTCCGTGTCGCAGCCGGGGACCGGGCTGCCGGCCTCGTTAAGGACACGAGAGACGCCCTGGTACGCCGGGTCTTCGACGTAGCGACCGTTGAGCGCCACGCTGTGGTCCTGAAGGGCCTGCCATTCGGCCGCGGTGTTGATCTGGCCGGCGAGGCTGGACTCCGCGGCGTCGAGCGCCGTGTCCAGGTCCGAGGCTAATGCGAACAGATCGCTGATCGAGGACTCGAGTTTGGCCGCCGCGGATTCGCCTCCGCCTGCGACGAACCCGTCGGTTGCCTCCCGAACGACTTGGGCCGCTGACTCTATCGACAGTCCAGCGGTCGGGTTCTGGCTCGGCGCCGGGCCGCATGTACCTCCTATGCAACAAAGGGCGATCCATACTCCGAGGATGCCGAAACGCGCAAACCGACTCGTGTTAAACGACATGATTGATCTCCGATGCGAGACTCGCCCTGCAACACAAGGCAAAGTGCACGCAACTGTATCGGCAGTCGCGAGAGCGGGCTGAATTCTTAACGCAACTTCCCGCATGAATAATGACGTAAGTGCTTGCTTGACAAGAGGTTGATTGTGGTTTCGGGTTTCAAAATGTAGCCACGTACATGACGGTTTTTCTGCTTGACTCGGGCGGTATTGCGCGGTAGTCTTCCTGTATTACGTAACCACGCAGATGGAGGCCCGCGATGTTCCTGGAAATCCATACCGACCGGCGGCGGAAAAACGCCTACTCCTACGGGCTGTTCCGCGAGACCTTTCGGGAGAACGGGCAGGTGCGGCACCGCACCCGCGGACGCGTCACCGGACTGAGTGACGAACGACTCCGGGCGTTGCGCGACTTCATCCGTAGCGGCTGTCCCGGTTCCGGCGAAGCCTCCTGCGAAGTGTCGGACTCCCGGGAATGGGGCGCCAGTCACGCGGTGCTGGCAATGGCCAGGACCCTGGGATTGCCCAAGCTGCTCTACTCACGATCGGAACCTTGGGTGCGTTATGCCTTGGCCATGATCGTCGGGCGCGTGGTCTATCAAGGATCGAAGCTGGCGCTGACCAATCTATGGAAGGATACGGCGCTGTGGTCGCTGTGCGGGTTGGGCGAGGATCGTCCGGAGGTGGATGAGTGCTATGAAGCGATGGATCGGTTGTTGGA
>JAZDHF010000162.1:0-3230 GCA_043806315.1 Planctomycetota bacterium
ACGAGCTCCTGGGCGTTCCGATGAAGATCATGGCCCCAAGGAAGACCTGGTCCGAGGGCGAGGTGCCGCATAGTGACGGAAAAAACGCGTAGACCCTTGTATTACAGCATTTTCTGCACAAGGGTGCGGAAGTTGGGTTAGAACGCGCCGCCGTCACGTTGCCAACGTGAATGTCGAGGGTTCGAGCCCCTTCACCCGCTTGTCTTGACCGCCGTTGTCTACGAGCGACAACGGCGTCTTACTCTTGACGGGGGCGCGAGTTACGACGCTTCCGGCGAGCGATCCGCAAAGGTCCGATATCCCCCTCCCTTCGCCAGTAAGTGACTCAACGTGACACCCGTGGACGCGCGTACGTGGAAGGTTTAGTGCAAGGTAGACGGAAGGGCGAGGGCGGCCCGGCCTACGCCTCGGCCTACGAAGGGCCCTCCTACGAGGCCACTTCGGCGGGTCTTTCGGCGTTGTGCGGCGCGAGCGTCAACGCGGGCAGGGCGGCGATCGCTCCGGCCACGTCGAGCAGCTTCGGATCGGTGTAGATGTTGGCGGTCAACTCAGGTTTGGAATGCCGCATGGCGGCTTGAGCCGTACGGAGCGGCACGCCGGCGGCGCACAGATGGGTGCCGAAGGTCACTCGCAGCGCGTGGACGTCGACGACGCGGTTTCGCTCGTCGCGCTTGGGGATGCCAGCGACAGCCAGGTCGCGGTCGAGGATAGCTGTGCACGCCACAGGTGTTCTCATTCAGGATTTCGCCAAGTTTCTCTACGGTCGAGTCGTTGACGAGGTAGCGTCTGCGGATGGGTGGTGGTGCGTCATCTCGGACCGCGTCGCGAGCGGCCACAAATGGATCACCGTCTTCACCTGCCAACGCCTTCTTGATCGCTGTCTTTGCGAGTTGCTTCCGCTGATCAGCGACGAGTTGACGCGCCTCATACTCTTTCATTTCCGCGTCGAACTTCTCCTTCGCCTCGATCTCCAGTCGTTTGAGTGGCTTGAGCGGCTCCTGGATCGCGGGCGTCTTCATCACGCTTGGTGGACCGATCGCCGCGCCCCACAGGTTGGGAACCACCAGCCAATCGTCATGGCGTTTCGGACGGATGCCGACCTTACGGCCGACGACCGCTGCAATCGCAATCATTGCAGCAATGGCGGGGAAGTCCGGCGGGCATTGCACACGCTCGGCGATATCCTCTATCCACGGTCGTAGCGACGACGGCAGTAGATCAAAATCGAAGGGCAGAACAGGCGGCAGCTCGTCGGGCAGCGGCTGTGGATCGGCCCACTGGCGTGCTGATGAGTCCATTTCAGGTACTTCGTACTGCGGCGTGCTCGCGATGAGCGCCATGATTTCCGCCTTGATCTCGTCGGCGGTGCGCGAGTCTCGGTGCTCCTTGATGAAGTCGTGGAGATCCTCGGTTTCGTTGAGTCCCGGCAATTTGACGATCCTTACGATGGCCGCAGGATCGAAGGCTTTGAGTTGCCTCGCCACCTCGTCCGCGTACCGCGCCCCCGGCTCATCGTGGTCGGGCAGGATTGCGACCTCGCGCCCGTCCAACTTGGTCCAATCGGCAGACCGCGCCGAGTCCGACGCGCCGCTGGTCACGCACGCCAAGCCGATTGACCACCCGGCGTCACACGGCTTCTCGCCCTCGCAGACGACGATGATTCCGTCAGATGGCAGCTCACCGACACGATAAAGGGCGCGAGGCTTGGCCGGACCGCGTAACACCCAGCCGGCGCCGTCGCGCGTGATCTCGCAGAAGGTCTTGCCATTCGGCAGCCGGATGCGGGCGCGGCACCAATTGTCGGACCAACGATAGATTTTCTCGACCGTACCACCCTTCCACGTGGCGAAGCTCTTGGCAGCGCCCTCGGGGGAATCGAAAATGCGAGGGCGCTTGGCGTTCGCCGCAGACGTGCGGCCACTCGGGGACTGCCGATCTTCTAAGCGGCGATAGACCGCGAAACCGCCCGGCGTCGTCGCGACTCGCTCATATTCGTTCACCGCCGATTCATGAATCCGATGACACTCGTGCGCGCCGTCCGCCGTCCGCCTGCACCAGTCCGGTTTCCCGCAGATGGCGCACGGCTCGGTGCGAGTGACGGGCCGGAAGGCATGGGCCGCGCTCATCGCGGTGTGGCCTTGGCGGGCCGGATCGGCTGGCAGCCACTCTCAATCCAGTCCATCACTTCAGTCCGACGCCATCGGATCAGCGAGCCGAGCTTGACAGGTCTGGGCACTCGCCCGCTATCCGCCAGCCGTCGCACAGTTCGGACTGAGCACCCACACAATCTGGCGACCGACGCCACGTCAATCAGTTCCGCAACCGTCTCGGGAGTTGACTTCGTCGAAACAAGCATCATCGAATCTCCGATACAGGGGGCCATGCGCCCGCGTCGGGCGCGGCCCATCTCCATTGCGGAGATTCGCATAAGAGAAAACGCGGTGTGTGCGTCGGAAGTACAAAGAGGACACCTCGCGGCTCACAGTGTCCGGGACGGGGCTTTTCTGTCACTTTCGGGAAGTAGACGGGAAGTAGAACGCTACTTTTGGGCTTGGCGGCGGCGGCGAACGTCCGCCTTTCGGGCTTCGATCTGGTCGGGGGCCTGGTCCGGGAAGCCAGCCTCGTCAGATTGCGGCTGCGGATTCTTCAACCGATTCACGTAGTTCCGCCAATCGGTCAAGTGCACACTCCGACGTTGGCGGTGGGGCCGATTGGCCTTCTCGCTCCACGGGCGTGTCCAACGCACGCGGCTGGTTGAATACTCTTCGAGCACCTTGTTTATCTCTTTGATGGTTGTCAGCCCGACACCTTCGCAGTACTCTGCGCGGACTGTAGTGATCGGAACGTATGCGCTTGGGTCACTGGGGCGGGCGACGTATCCGGTAGCATCCGGCTTTGTCGGGTCGGCAACTTGTGGTCGCTCTTGCTCGGCTTTTTCCGTTTTTTCTGCGTCGAGCAATGCGTGAGCGCGCTCCGTGAGCTTGAACACTTGATTCCGAATGCACGTTACCAATGAACCATTCTGCTCGCGGAGCATCGATGTGCAGCTGAAAGGAATCTCCCAAACATAAAAACGCCCGTTGTCATTTACTCAAAGTGACCGATTTTTCAGGAAATAATGACGTAACTCGTTTTGTGACAATGACTTGCGCCGTCTTGGTTTCCAGCCAACAATCGGGTCCAACGATCCGCTCCCCAGGGGCATGGGATTGGAAAACCGCTGCCGGCAT